>CAVIUT010000025.1:0-22401 GCA_963646155.1 Eggerthellaceae bacterium
TATTTTTCAATCGTCCACAGGCAGTATCGAATGTAAGGCCGTCAACATCCTTAAAAGAGATGAAGACAGTCGGGAACTTGTTCATCCACCTGTCACAGATTTCTTTATTTCCGCTGATGTAAAGTCCGTCAAATAATGCCTCACTGTCTTCAGAGATGTCAAAGAAGGATGAGAGCATACTCATCGCAAGTGTCTTTCCAAAACGACGCGGACGGGTAAATGCAAGGGCACATATTCCGCGGTTATTGTACAGCTCTTCAATAAGAGCGCTCTTATCTATATAGAACAGATCCTTTTCTCTTATTGTGCGGAAATCAGACTCGCCTATCGCTAATTTGACATTGTTCATATCTAACCTCATTCACATTGATGAGTTGATTTAACCCTGTCATATACCCATTAACAAGAATCAAATGGCAAGAAGAGTTAAGAGTACTCTCAAATTTGCTGTTTTCTCAATTGAAACCGTTACATTCCGGGACAACGATTAATTTTCATCCCACTTTTCAATCAGCGTGAAGAAATCTGTTTTCTGAAGATTCACCTGTTTCTTCTTAATTTCTTCCGAGAGGCAGACCTTGTCGACATATGGTTTCCACTTCTTGACGAGGTTTTTCCCCGCAATACGTTTTATTGAGAGTGCCTTTGTGTAGAATCTGTTCATCCCGCTGCACTCCGATCTGTCTTCTATAACGGAAACTCTCTTCGGAAACTGCAGGGCAAGGGCCGGCGTCAATTTTATGCTGTAGCCGAAAAGCCACGAGCGCGTGCCGAAGTCGATTGCCTGATAATATTCACTGAGAATCTCGGTATCATAACCGCGGAGGCGCTGAAAGAGGGCTCTGTCATATAATCCGCTCTGGAGAACAGGATAAAGCGTCCTCTGTTCCTTTTCAGCCTCCATATCGGGAAGGAATGACTGCGGGTCAATTTCACTGCCCCTTATGTACGGTGCACGGATAGTCGGAAGGAGCTCGGCTTCACTACTTATCATCACGGGGCAGATTACAACAGGGTGGTCCTTACCAGCCATGACAGCTAATAGCTTTTCCCCTTCGAATGCAACCATCTCCATATCTGTTCGGACAATGAGGAAGTAGTCCGTGTAGCATTCATCGGCCATTGCATTTATATATTCCCCTGTTGTCGTGTCGTTCGAGAATATGATGAATGTAACCTCAGGATAGTTTGCCTGAATATTGTACCTTTCCATGTTGTACTCGTTTGTAAGTACATGGAGGGAAAGATTCATGTTCTCCATATACCACTTGAGTGTCGACTCGAGTTCTTCCTTCGTCCCGAAGTCCAGTATACCGATGGCAAACTGCTTCTGCTTGTAAAGACTTGAAATACGGAAACCTAAATCCTGCTTTCTGAAGACCATCCTGTAGCTACTCATACTGAACTGTATCCTCCGGTCTGAAGACCACCTTATGGCTTTCCCCGACAATGGTGCTTATATCTTTCGAACTGTGGCCTTTTATCATAAGAATTTCGGATGAATTGAATCCCGATACCGCCTTCATGAATACCACGCCGTCCTTTTTCTTCACATCCACAACATCGCCACTCGAGAATACGCCTTTAACATCAACTATTCCCGACGGAAGAAGAGACTTATGGGCGCATAGTGCCGCCTCAGCTCCATCGTCTACTATTATCGTACCGACAGAGGGGGTATTGAGTATCCACCTCTGACGCTGTGACATACGGAGGGAAGGAAGAATGTATGTTCCCTTCTCATCGCCTTCCATTACTTTAATAAGTATGTCTTTCTCGTAACCTGATGCGATGACTGTGCCGCAGCCGCCTTTCTGTGCTATCTGGGCAGCCATGAGTTTTGTCTTCATCCCGCCTGTGGAGAATTCACTACCCTTGCCGTTGGCCCAGGCAAAGACGGAGCTGTCGATGACGGAGAGCGAGTCAATCTTTTTCGCCCCGCTGTTGGTCTTCGGGTTATCTGTATAGAGAGCGTCTATATCTGTTAAAAGAATAAGAAGAGATGCATCGATTTTGGATGCAACTAAAGCACTCATCCTGTCGTTGTCGCCGAAAACATTGCCGATTTCCGCTGTCGATACTACATCGTTTTCATTGAAAATCGGAACTACACCCAATTCAAGAAGCGTCATAACTGCCGAGCGGAGGTTATTGTAGCTCTTACGGTTATTCAAAACGGAACGTGTAATGAGAATCTGTGAACATATTATATTATGCCTTGAGAACTCCGTCTGATAGGCGTCCATCAATACCGGCTGCCCGATTGCTGCACATGCCTGCCGTAGTGCTATCTGCTTGACTGCACTCTCGTGCCCGAGTGCCTTTGCGCCGAGACCTACAGCACCGGAGGAGACAAGGAGAACCTGGATGCCTTTCTCCCTCAGATATGCTATCTCGTCGACAAGTTCCCTTATTCTGTTTCTATCGACACCTTCTTTATCTGATAAAAGGTTCGTTCCCACCTTCACGACAATTCTCTTTACGCCTGAAAAATCCCTCATATATCAAGCTCCCTGAAGTGGAAACTCTTTCCCCCTTCCCCGCTGTATTCTCCCACAGTTTCTCCGTGGCCGCAGAGAATCCACTTTGTCGTCATAAGGCCGTCAAGTCCCACCGGGCCGCGTGCATGGATACGGGACGTGGAGATTCCGACTTCCGACCCGAGTCCGAAGCGGTAACCGTCTGCAAAGCGTGTGGAGCAATTGACAAAGACATCAGCAGAGTCGACCTTCCTCAAGAACTCATCTGCCTTCTCCTTGTCTTCTGTAAGGATGGCATCGGTGTGTCCCGACGAATGATTCTTTATATGTTCAATCGCCTCATCGGAGGATGAAACAACCTTAACTGCACACTCTTTTTTAAGGTATTCGGTGTCGTAATCGAGAACTGTGGCGTGTAGAACATTCTTGAAGTACGGGAATGACATTTCGTCAGCGTGTACGACAACGCCGCTCTTATCAAATGCATCGGACAGAAGAGGAAGCAGCGTCGGAGCAATCTCCTTATCAACAAGGATTGTCTCCGTTGCATTGCATGCCGCCGGATACTGCGTCTTGGCGTCCAGGAGCACCTTCACGCTCTTTTCTACATCTGCGCTCTTCTCGACATATGTAATGCATAGTCCTTCTGCGTGTCCTAGTACCGGTATGTGGGTATTATCCATTATGTAGCGCACAAAACTGTTGGAGCCGCGGGGAATAATCAAATCGACCCACTCATCAGCTTTGAGTAAATCCTTCACGTCGTCCCTCGTCTCAAGTGCTGCAATCCATGAGGATGTGAACGAAAAGGACTCTGTTGCTTCCTTAATTACCTCGACTAGAACCCTGTTTGTATTTGCCGCCTCACTTCCGCCTTTCAATATAAGGCCGTTGCCGCTTTTGAGAGCAAGAGATGCTATCTGCACAACAGCATCGGGCCTTGCCTCGAATACCGTCCCTATGACTCCGATGGGGACTGCCACCTTCTCAAGCACAAAGCCTGAGTCTATCTCCCGCTTTTCTCTTACCCTCCACACCGGGTCAGCTAGGGATTCAACTTCCTTCAGGCCTTTCAATGACTGCGCTATCTTTTCATCAGTATATTTAAGCCTTGCGATAAGCGCACTGCTCTCTCCGTTCTTTATCGCACTATCGACATCACACTTATTGGCATCCATTATCCTCTTCTTCTCTTTCATAAGAGTTGAAGCTATCGCGCTAAGAGCTGCATTACGCTCCTCGAGCGTCGAACGCGAAAGAAGAAAAGAAGATTCTTTTACACTTTTGAAAAGATTACTGTTCATAGTAATAGTTTAGTTCTTTGAGAGTCATCAATCAATTAAGAAAGTGAAAATCAAGACGTCAAAGAAGCGTTTGTCCCCGAGGGAGACACTTTCTTTGAAAAAGAGAGCGAAAAAAGCAAAGAAGGATTATCTACGGCTCCAATATTCTTGTTGGTATTATGCCGGCACGTCACAATAAGGATAGTTAAGGAAGTGGGGATTTCCATGCCTATCCATTCTATTGGAGAACATCAGAAAAAGTTGGTTGCAACAATAATCCCTCCATCAGGGAGTAGAAAGCAGTGATAAAAGTATTAAACGGCAATATGTTTGAAAGCAGATGCAGGACAATCGTCAATGCCGTCAACTGTGTAGGAGTCATGGGGAAAGGTATTGCGCCCGAATTAAAGAGGAGATATCCCGAGATGTACAGCGAATACAGAAGACTGTGCAGAGAAGGACTTCTCAAGCCGGGTAGACCTTATCTCTACTCAGACATCATGGGGACATCGATAATCAATTTCCCCAGAAAAGACGATTGGAGGGAGCCGTCTCGACTCGAGTATAAAGCCGACGGTCTCAAGTGGTTTAACCCAATATCTGTTGTTTTGGAAAAACTCATTAACTGTTTTGCTGGCTCAACTTTTATGCCATTTTCAAATCAATCAACAAAAAGTTTTTTTCACCAGGGTTGAAATAGTCTAGAAAAATTCTTCTAGAGGAAAACTGAAAGTTTGATGTATTATAAAGACATGAAAGAAATAACAGTAAACTCAATGACGTTTGAAGCTCTCAGAACATTTGAAGAATACATCTATGTCGATAAAACAGAGTATATCTACTCTCTTGTCAGGAGTAGGTTGAAAAACTACTACTTTATCTCCCGTCCACGCCGCTTCGGTAAAAGTCTCATGTGCTCAACATTACAATGCCTTTTTGAAGGAAAGAGAAATCTCTTTGAAGGATTATACATAGACAACACTGATTATTCTTTTGAAAAATACCCTATACTTCATTTTGATTTTTCAGATATAGATACATCCAGTTATGAATCGTTTCTCGATGATTTCCAAAGTGAAATAATCTCAGAAGCCGGAAGAAACGGCATTAAGGTTGAAAGAAACAGACCATCATCTATGCTGAAGTCTTTCCTTAATCAAGTTGAAAAAGAAGTTGTAATCATCGTCGACGAGTATGACACACCTATTATCCATTCATACAAAGATAGAGAGAAATCAGAGAAAATAAGGGAGACACTCAGCGTTTTCTATGCCGTGATAAAAAGCAGAAATGCAAAGATTCGTTTCTTCTTTCTTACCGGAATTACCAAGTTCTCGAATATGTCAATCTTCAGTCAGATGAATAATCTTACAGATCTTACTTTCGACAAACGCTACGCAGCAGCATTCGGCTACACAGAAGATGAGCTACTGTCCAACTTCTCGCCTTACATTGACGAATATATGGCGCGGGATGACAGGGAGTATGAGACAAGGGATGAATTCATTGCTGCCATTCGTGATTACTATGACGGTTACCGTTTCTCCGACGAGAGCCAAGTTAAGGTTTATAACCCGGTGTCGGTCGGATTCTTTTTCAACAATAGCTGTTCGTTCAAACCCTATTGGGAGAACACGGGAGTAAACACGCTGGCAGTAGAACTTGCTAAAGACTATCATCTTGAGAGTATTATCTCAGAAAACCCTATTCTTCCTATGTCCTCCATCAATACATTTGATTATTCTCTTCTCAGAGAACATAAGATGAAAGATCTGCAGGTACTTGCCCTTATATACTTTACAGGCTATCTGACAATAGAAGCCGGAAACACAGAAGGCCTCTATCTTACATTTCCCAATACGGAAATCAAAAAGACATTCACTCTCAGCCTTGTCGAGCGCTTTACAGGTATTGAGACAGGTCTTTATGCCACAAAAGGAGTTGATGCCATAAGGGAAGGCGACATAGATAAACTTGAAAGAGTTTTCAATGCCTTTTTGAAGGAATTTCCATACACAATCCTCTCTGAGAAGGAGAAAAGCTATCAGGAAGCTTTCTTCTCTTTCTTCCTTATGCTTGGGTTTGAACGTATTGATGCCGAGGAGACTTCTCTCACCGGACGCAGTGACGTAGTTCTTTCTACATCCCATAATGTCTATGTCATTGAGATGAAGGTAGACGAGAGTGCAGATAAAGCCATCGAACAGATAAAGACAAAAGGATACTATGCAAAATACATCAATACAAATAAGGCGATTCATATCATAGGACTCAACTTCTCCTCAGAAGTGCGTCAGATAATTGAAAGAAAGGAAGAGATGGTAGACAAGACAAAAGAGCCGACATACCTGGGGTAGAGCCTCTAAGTAAGTAGTCCTATACTCCTCTATTATAAAGCTGTTTGATAAAAAGTAGCTTTATAGGCACATGAAGGTCCGGTTTCTTACTCGTAATCGGAGTCTCCGATAAACTCCCTTAGTATTGAATTTGACGGGACGTAGTCACTACTCACAGGATATACATTAGTCAGAAAGGCAAGAAGACGCCGTGAGAGGGCATAGCATTCGCCGTCACTTATCTTAACTGATTTCAAGAGCGGCTCTACGAAGGGAACTAAAACTCCAATCTCATAGTCGAGTGCACTGTTAAACATGACATCGGCATTGTTCTGATGTGGAAATATATGTCTGCTTTCTGCCTTTGTCACATTCGGCCACATATTGAGAGTTCTCACTACACTCATACCACGGGTACGGTAATCTCTCAAAAGGCGCCTGAGGAGTCTGTTATCTGTTGTAGATACCCTGTTCGAATCATCAAGGTTCAGCTGTGTCAGTGCTGATATATAAACCTTATAGATAAAAGAAGAATCTATGCACCCTGTTATTCTCTTATTCAGGCCGTGTATTCCCTCTATTACTACAATACTCTTTTCGTCAAGTCTTACGGGAGTTGAAGAAAAGGTTGTTATGTGGGTGTTGAAATCATAGGACGGAAGAAACACATCCCTACCCTCCACAAGTTCTTTGAGGTTGGAATCAATAAGAGGAAGGTTCAAGGCTTCAAGTACTTCGAGGTCAGGTTTTCCTCTCTCGTCCAGGGGTGCCATTGACGGTGGATTATAGTAGTCGTCGAGACTGAGCTTGAATGCCTTATACCCGAGGAGTCTCAATTCCTCGCAGAGCCTTTTACTGAATGTTGTCTTACCAGACGATGAGGGCCCGGCTACAAAGACAATTCTAGCGCCTTTTGAGGAGATGTTATCTGCTATCTCTGCAATCTTCCTTCTCTGTAAGTCTTCGCTGAGTCTCACATACTCCCTCATGCCGCCGTTGATATTAACCCTGTTCATCTCACCGATACTCCTCACGGCAAGTATTCTCCCCCAGTTCTTATATTCCTCGAACACCTTGAAAAGAAGGGGGTTGTCCCTGAGCGGCACAATCCTATCAAGTGCAGATGATACGGGGTACCTCAGTAGAATTCCCTTTCCTCCATAGAGCCTTAGTTCAAATATAGATAAAAGAGCAGTATTCGGGACAAGCGGCTCATAACTCAGTTGTGTATAGCCGTCAAGTGAATAAGTGTATGAGACACTGTCATTACGTGACTCAAGAAGGAGCACAGTGTCTTTTCTCCCGAGCTTTTTAAAGACCTCTACTGCCTCCTCTCCGCTGAGTGCCGAGTAGACTATGTCTTCTTTCTTTTCAACTAGAGCGCGCATCCTGCTGCTTAAGATTTCAACTTCCTTGTCGGTTATGGGGATATCATCATCGAAGGAGAAATAGAAGCCGTCACCGAGAGAGTGCCCGATAACAAGATTTCTTCCGGGAAATGCAAGGGATGCTGAAAGAGAGAGAAGAAAGCAGAGTGAGTGGCGGTATATACGCCGCCCGAGCGGGTCAAAGAGATGAACAGGCTCAAGCACTGACGAGCACACAAGCCTCTTCCCGAGAGGACATTCCTCTCCGTTGAGGACTGCCCCCACAATAGGATTCGATATGTAGTCATACTCTTTCCTCCCCTCAACAATTCCAAGGCAGACAAGTGAGTCTAAAACTGTCGAGTAAGCATCAATCGAACAAACCTCATCACCACACTTAACATATATTTTATCCATTGAATAATTATCTCTGACATCTTTCTTTTTTCAAGCTCAAACATTCTCTCAAAACAGATGCAAACAAAAAAGCCACAGGCCAAGGGATAATAGTTGACCTGCAGCAGAATATAAAAAATATTGAAATTGAGTTGTATGCTCCTTTTGGAACTACGACCGAAGAACTCTCACAATCTTATCTTGAAAGGCTTATGAAACAATAGCCCGGGAAAAAGAAGTCTACGTTGTCCGTCATTTCTCATAAGAAGCGAAGAACTCATCTACAGCAACAACAACAGAGTTTCCTACAGCTCTTGCCTTATCGCTTATCGTGGTGTGGTCGACTTCCTCACCCCTGGGGTCTATATCTGCAGCCTTGAAGTGCTCGGGAACCATCAATCCCGAATGCAGAAGACCGCGGAGTTTACCGTCAATAGACGCATAGACAGGAGTCGAATCAACCCATGCTATGATATCTCCCTTCTTGACGATATCCCCGATTGTGGCATTTTCTTTGAAAACACCGCTTGCGGGTGTATGCATCACCCTCTCCTTACCGCAGCCTGCAATAAGACCCGGTACTCCCGTATTCGGAAGTGCACTTCCCGAATAGATTATGCGCCCGAGGTTATGGCCCCTCATCGTCTCGATTACAACGGATGAATCAACACCGGCTTTAAATCCCGGCCCGAGCGCAACGACAAAGGGTGCCATATCGAGGTTTGTACCGAGATTCTTCTTTGCAAGTATCGCATCAACTACAACAGTCGGCTTCATCTCCCTTATGATATTTCCGTCCCTGTCGGCAATAAGTGCAACTTTCCCCTTTTGGAGGATATCACGACAGCCTTCTGCGCTTGTTGCAACTGAGCACTTAACGCCCTCGATTGTCATACTTCCCGTATATAACGCCTCAGCAAAGGCAACGGTGCGTCTGATTACCGTTGGTTTTTCAACTTCAGTTGCAATTACGTCATAACCGGCCCTGTGGAGTGCTGTTATGGCGCCGGTTGCGAGATCCCCGGCTCCCCTGACGACAACAAGAGGTTTTCTTCTTGAACAGGAAAGCCCGCTTTTCTTAGAAAAGGAGGCAAGAATTTCGCCTGCCGTAGAGACGGCAATCTCCTCAGGAGTCTCTGCCCCGATATCAAATCCCATCGGAAGATGCCACCTTTCTCCTTCGGGGGATCTGCGCTTTCTCGAAGAGAGCACCCCGATATAAAAAGCGGAAGAGGAACCCAGCTCTTCTTTTATATTATCGAGTTCGTCTGGGGTTGTGATGACAACTGCAGTATGGGAGTTGATTTTTGCTCTTTCGACGCCGTCGAGAACACTATTACATATAATTCTTTCGGCAGACGGAAAACTCTCCTCTTTAAGAAGAGTATCTCTAGTGTCGACAACGCTCACATGCCATCCCAGGTGATGGAACTCATCGTATAGTGCCTTACCAACGTGCCCCGCTCCAATTATAAGAATACGCTTCTCTTTTATTGCAACATCAATCATAACTTCTATCTCTCCATGTTCAGATACTCGAATCCGGGCTCTTTTTCCATTTCCGCTCTCAAGTGCTTCGAGGGCAAGTTTCTTTGCCTCACTCTCGTGTTCCCCGCCTCCGATTGTCCCTTCCGTCGTGCCGTCGGGAAAGACAGCCATACGACCATCTCTCCGGCTTACGGTTCCCGAAAAACCTATGATAGTCACAAGAGCGAAAGCTTCATTGTATTTTTCCTTTTGGGCAAGAGTATCAAAGAGCACGATAGATAACTCCTTTCTTCTCACTTACTATGTAGCCCTTTACAAAAGAAGGAAGAGAAAGAGACGAAATATCATCCGCGGTTTTCTCATCAATTTCATCACCTCCATTAAAGAGAAGGATATTCGTTGTGTCGTCACTCATCCCCTTTAGCGCACCCTCGGAAGAAAGAATGACACGTTGAATATAATCTATATCTACAACGCCATCTCCTTCGTCTCCG
This sequence comes from Eggerthellaceae bacterium, assembly GCA_963646155.1. Lineage (GTDB taxonomy): Bacteria > Spirochaetota > Spirochaetia > Sphaerochaetales > Sphaerochaetaceae > Ornithospirochaeta. Next base: position 9,845 of record CAVIUT010000025.1, read on the forward strand.
AAGACAACATCGCTTTTCTTTTTCCCCAATGCCCATAGCCCGAGGACGGCAACAACTCCAGTTGAGGAGGGATGAATTACGGGGTCGCGTGATGTGTGGATTTTTACCGGTCTTCTTCTCGAGCCGTCAGCTTCCGATAAGACAACATCAAAGAAGGGACCAGCCTCACCCAAGTCTTCCAGTTTTGGAGATATCAGTTTACCCCTCTCCTCGTCATAGGTGGCAAACAGTGTGCTCTCTCCCTTCTTTACTTCAGTACTTTTTAATTTCTCAATTGACTGAGAGAAACAATCAACGCCGTAGTCAATATCTAAAGGGGACGCAAGCTTAGTTGTGGTTGTAAGGAGTACACTTTTTCCCTTCCTTTTCAAAAAGGAGGAGAATTCAATTAAAAAGGTTGTCTTTCCTCCCCCTCCCGTTACCGAGACAAAGGAGTTGTCACACCCAGTTAAAAGTCTCTCCATTTCAAGCCACAAATTCATGCATCAATAGTAGCACAGAAACACAGCCTGTATAAGCTATGTTCATCAGATCATCCTCTCAAACATATGTGCCATTCTCTCCTCCTCGTCCTTCTTCCTCTTTACTTTTTCGTAGATGGTTGTGGATGCTTTGAAGAGGACGCTGTAGATGGAAAGAACTACAAAGAGTTTACCGAAGAGGTCGGGGTGGCGCGTGTAGAACGTGAGGCCGTCCTTCTGACCTATCGGGAGCTCGTAAATGCCGTAGGACTGACTAAAGGGCTCGAGGGGATTTACAATCTTGCCGGAGGGTAATACGAGAGCCGTTATGCCGCTGTTGGTGCTTCTGAGCAGCGGGCGCCTGTTTTCGATTGCCCGGAAGACTGCAAGTTGGAAATGCTGCTTTTCAGCCTGGACGGAACGTGACCAGTAGTCGTTTGAGAGGTTGATAATCATATCGGCACCGTTTTTCACAAACTCTGCGCTGAGGTATCCGAATGTGTCCTCAAAGCATATGGGAGTTGAGAACTTCACTCCGTTATATTCAAAGACTGTCGCTTCTTCCCCCTTCTCCCACCACTTGTAGTCGTTGGCCTTCAAAAGTGCATAGAGGTGAGGAAATTGCTTTTCATACGGAAAGTATTCCGTAAAAGGCACGAGGTGCTGCTTACGGTATGTTCCCTTTATCTCCCCGTCAGAGAAGTAGATTACCGTATTGTATGTCTTCCAGTTCCATTCTCCGTCATCTAAAACCGGACTGAAGTCTTTATCCTTTATAACACCTTCGGGGTTCCCAGTTACAAGCGGGATTCCCAGATTCCTGCCGTACTCAACGAAGTTCTCGACAAGCTTTCTCGTAGTTATTGAAATGTTGTAAGTCTGATGCCAGCTGACGGAAGGAACGAATGCAGTCTCGGACCATACGACCATGTCAACATCAGGGTCTTCCTCCATTCCTTTTGTCGTCAAATCTTTAAGGGTTTCAAAGTTCTTCTTATATGTCGAGTATCCACCCTGCCAGGTATCTGCACTGTGCTGCACGGCAAGGACTTTAACTGTCCCTTCACTCTCCTTATTGTCGTAGTAGCTCTTCATACCGCAGCCGATTATCCAGACTGCGATAAGGAGTATGATTGATAATATAAACGGACGTAGTTTTTTTCTTTCAAAGTGAGAATAAAATAAATCAGCAGCAAATGCCTGGGGCAGTGTCAAAACAAGACCCAGTCCCCATATTCCCGTAATAGATACTATCTGTATAAGCGATGTGTACTCGTAGAATGCAGATGTTATGTTGCCGTATGGATAGCCGAGGAAGCCAAGCTGTGTTATGTAGAGGTAAGCGTTATAAAAGAGACAGGCGAAAAAGGCATAATGCTTTTTAAAGAGCGTCTTCGTCCATCTGAGGGCAAGGAAAAGAAGAGCATATTGCACGCTCTCGAGTATCGGGGCAATCAGAATTGCAAGGGGATGGAAAGTTGAGAGCCAGTAGTTGTACTCATAGTAGAAGACAAATCCGTATACAAGGCCGTAAAACCAAACTGTACGGTATGACGAAGAATAGACTATCCAGAATAATGGAATAAGCGAAATAAAGCCTACTATGGCAATCCCGTTCCCGTTGTACTTCCCGGGATATGCAAGGGATGCGATAAAAGCCGAAAGGACGACAACTACAAGACAGAATAGATAATTGAGGACGCTCTTTACTCTTCCGTTTTTATTCAACATGGCACCATGATACACTTTTTTTACCCCTTGTGTGTTAAGAGTGTGTGAAGAAAAGAGTTTGTTCCATATAACTAACTCTTTCCATCATCAACATTTATTCCCTTTCTTCTTGAAAAATCCATAATTAAGACTTAAACTTGTCGGATGCAGAATGGAAATGAAAGGTCAAAAACAATAAAAAGAGCGACAGAGAGCGGCATTGTGCTTAACATTGTTCTGGGGGGAGTAAAGATTGCAGCCGGCATAATCACATCCTCCATCGCATTTTTATCCGACGGCGCGAACAATCTCTCGGACAGCATCTCCTCGTTTGTAACCCTTGTAGGCTACAAGGCATCAAAGAGAAGGCCCACCAAGACCCATCCGATGGGCTACGGAAGAATTGAATACCTTTCGGCGCTCTTCGTCTCCCTTCTTGTCGTTCTCACCGGCTTTTCATTCTTGAAGAACAGCATAAATGCTTTCTCAACCCCCAACAGGGTTATGATGACGCCACTTCTTACCGTCCTTCTCTTATTGACCGTTGTTCTTAAAGTCGCCCTCTTCTTCTTTTACCGTAAAGAGGCGAATACAAGTCAGAGCCTTGCGCTCAAGGCTGCCTCGAAGGACAGCCTCAGCGATGCACTTATATCATCAATGACGATTGTCACATCGATTATATCAACGCTGTGGAATGTAAACCTTGATGCAGCATGCGGTATTGTTGTCTCCCTTTTCATCATGTGGACGGGATTCTCATCCATATTGGAGACTTCAGACACAATTCTGGGAAAAAGGCCGACGAAGGAGGAAGTCGAGAGAATACGGGCGGTTATCAAGGAATATCCTCCCCTCTCCGGCGGATACGATATACGAATACACAGCTACGGCCCCGAGTCGAGTGTAGGGACGATAGATGTCGAAGTTCCGTTCACGGCAACTGCTGAAGAGATATATGAAGCAATGGAAAAGGCGAAGAAGAGACTCAGCGACGAGATGGGAATCATCTTCACATTCGGCATCAACGCCGAGAATCAGGATGATGAGAGGGTTAAGGAAATGATGGATAAAACCCTCAAGTGCATAAAGCTTGCATATGACAGCGTCATAGGTATCCACGGCTTCCACGTCCACTTTGAAGAAAAGAGAATCGAATTCGATATCGTCGTAGACTTCTCCCTCAAGGACCGGGATTCCTTCAGAAAGAATCTGACGGGCCTGTTGGAACTTGTTTTCCCCGACTACACGGTATCATTCAACATCGACCCCGACTACTCGTAGAGCCTTCCCGAGGGCTTTTCTATCGGAAGCGAAGGTCAAAAGAGCAGGGGCATCGGTAACTTCGACCCAGAAGACATCATCAACTTCCCCCGTCCCGGGAGTAAGCTCCCCCGAGATATACAAGGAAGGAAAGAAATGGATTTTCCTCTCATCCCCCTTCTTTGCAGACGGCACTGTGATTTCCGGTGCGATAATCCTCGGAGTAATTCCCGTCTCCTCCTCCGTCTCCCTTATTGCTGCATCCTCTCTCTTCTCCCCCGCCTTTATGTGGCCCTTGGGAAAAGAGAAGTTCGAGTAGTATTTTATGAGAAGGACCTTTCTGCCCTTGAAGCATATTGTCCCGGCGCTGTCTATTGTGTCCATGAAAAGTAAAAACCGGCCGAATTAAATGGCCGGCTATAAATCTAATCCAGATTAGAGAGTGACAATCTGTTTGTACTCTCTCTCCTCTCCGCTCTCGAGACTCTCTATCGCCCACTTCTTATCGAGTTCACTGCCTTTTGTTTCGACATGCCCCATGCCGTCCCAGAATTCAACGCAGACAAAGTGGTTCTTTCCGCCGGCTGGAGCCCAGATGATAAGGTACTTGAAGCCCTCACCCTTGATGGATGTGACTTTTTCTCCATCCTTACCGACAGCGACATAGTCTGTGTCGAGTGTCGATAAATCGAGAATAAGGGAAGAGGAGTCGATTGTGCCCTTGAGAGGAATATAATCCCTGCCCTCGAATACATCACCTTTTACAGCCCCGTCTTTCTGATCAAAAGCGCCTGCCTTCTGTGGCTTTGAGAAGTAGACTGCACACTTCTCCTGAACATCTGGAAGAAGGTATGTGTAGTGCGATCCTATTGAATAGTACATTGTATCCTTATCGAGATTCTTGACTCTGTAGATAATACTGACCGTGCTCATATCGAGAACGTATTCTATTTCAACCTTATACTTGAATGGATAGCGTTTGAGCGTCTCTTCGTTCCATGTATCGGTCAATACAAGGCGCGATGAGTCGACAACGTCTGCCTTGAGTTCCCTCTCCCTCAAGAAGCCGTGGTTCGGAAGATCATATTCCACTCCGGAGAGAGTATACTTATCATCCCTGCACTTACCACATGTGGGGAAACATACCGCCGTGCGCCTCGGCCAGATGGATGAGTCATAGTGCCATGCATGCTCCACTTCGTCATTCTTCGAGTAAAGTGATTCGATGAACCCGCCCTGAGTATTGAGTTCAGCCTTAACAAATTCATTTTCAAGTGTGATTACTGCCATATAATCCTCCAGAAACTAGACTAAAGCAAAAGAGAAGTGAACTACCGCCACCCTTAAGGGATGCCAGCTTCATGCTTCATAGATCAAAGTTGACCGATTCGGTTTCAGAACCAAACCCGCTAGAGCTTCAATCTCCACACGCTTAAGATCGGTGCGTCCCACACCTACAATTACAATATACCAAAACTAACGCAATTCGACAAGAGAAAACCAATTAAGAGCAATTCATATGCCAGATTAAAATCATGGCTTTTTTTGAGTTTGTGTAAGTGCCACATACTTTTTAATGAAAATCAAGCTTTTCTTTGCCTTACGGTCATCCAGGGACTAAAATAGTGCCATGACAAGACCAATGGAATACAGAAGATGCGGATTATCGGGATTAAAGGTATCTATTCTCTCACTCGGCTTATGGCAGAACTATGGAGAAAAAAGCAACTTTGAGACAACGGAGAAAACAATACTATCGGCATTCGACAGCGGCATAAACTCCTTCGACCTCGCCAACAACTACGGCCCGCCGGAAGGAAGCGCGGAGAAGAGGTTCGGCGAAATATTCAAGAAGTCCCTCTCCTCCCACCGCGGTGAAATACTCATTTCTACAAAGGCCGGCTACCGCATGTGGCCCGGACCCTTCGGAGACGGAGGGAGTAAGAAATATCTTGTCGCGTCAATCGATGACTCACTGAGGCGTCTCGGACTCGACTATGTCGATATCTTCTACCACCACCGCCCCGACCCTGATACTCCCCTTGAGGAGACTGCAGAGGCCCTCTCCTACATCGTGAAAAGCGGCAGGGCACTATATGTCGCGCTTTCAAACTATGGTGAGGAGATTTTCGATATGAAGAGGATTCTCGAGGACGTACACCACATCCACCCCATAATCAACCAGGTCTCGTATTCCATCCTCAATAAGCGCGGCGACCCGGACGGCACTCTCTTTCCGAGGATGAAAAAGGAAGGAATCGGAATCTTCGCTTTCTCACCCCTGAGCCAGGGAAGGCTGACAGATAAGTACCTGTCAGGCACTATTCCGCCGTCCTCCCGGGCAATGAATAGCGCATTTCTCACTCCTGACGACATAACCCCTTCTCTCGTCAGAGCCCTCAACACCCTCAACGGTATTGCCAGAGAGAGAGGACAGACCCTTTCTCACATGGCCCTCAACTGGGACCTCGAGAGGAAGGGAATGACAAGCCTTATCGTCGGCGCAAGGAACAGAGAACAGCTTCTCGACTCCGTTTTGATGCTCGACAGCTACCACAAATTCACACAAGAAGAAGAGAAGAAGATAGCCGGGAGTGTCAAAGAAATTGAATTCAGACGATAGATGATAAAATTGTTTCCCTTTGCCTAATTTATGCTTATCTTTTGAGGGAGGTATTTTAAATGGAAAACAATAATCAGGGCGATAAGAACAAAAAGCCCTTACTCTATTATTGCATTATCGTATTTCTCGTTATGATGATACTCAATGCATTCGTATTCCCGCAATTCGTCAACAACAAGATACAGCAGGTACAGTACTCGGACTTTTTAAGTATGGTCGACAAGGGCGAAGTGAAGGAAGTTGTACTCTCCGACGACTATATCGTCTTCTCGGCAGAGGTTGACGGCACTCTCGGCACATACCAGACTGCGGTATTCCCCGACAGCGGTCTGAGGGAGAGGCTCGAAAATGCAGGAGTTTCATTCTCGTCATACATAGCACCCGAGAGTTCACCGTTGAGCTCATTCATAATGACATGGGTTCTCCCTATCCTCTTCTTCTCGATTATCGGTCGTATTTTCTACTCCATTATATCGAAAAAAGGCGGCCTCAATGCCATGAGCTTCGGTAAGAGCAACGCTAAGATTTATGCGGAAAACGAGACGGGAGTTACATTCAAGGACGTACAGGGAGAAGATGAGGCAAAAGAAGCACTCGAGGAGATTGTCAGCTACCTCCACGACAACGATAAATACACGAAAATCGGAGCAAAGCTTCCGAAGGGAGCACTCCTTGTAGGCCCTCCGGGAACAGGTAAAACGTTACTAGCGCGCGCAGTAGCAGGAGAAGCGAAGGTTCCCTTCTTCTCGATAAGCGGCTCGGAGTTCGTCGAGATGTTCGTCGGTATGGGAGCAAGCAAGGTCCGTGACCTCTTCAAACAGGCATCTGAAAAGGCACCGTGCATAGTCTTCATCGATGAAATAGATACTATCGGAAAAAAGCGTGACAGTTCACCCTACGGCGGAAACGACGAGAGAGAGCAGACGCTCAATCAGCTTTTGACGGAGATGGACGGCTTCGACGCAAATAAGGGCGTTGTAATTCTTGCAGCTACAAACCGCCCCGACTCTCTTGACCCGGCACTCCTCAGGCCCGGCAGATTCGACCGCAGAATTCCTGTCAACCTACCCGATTTACAGGGAAGAGTCGCAATACTCCGCGTCCACGCAAAGGACGTGAAGATGAACTCATCAATCGACTACGAGGCAATTGCGAGAGCGACAAGCGGCGCCAGCGGCGCGGAACTGGCAAACATAATCAATGAAGCTGCTCTCCGTGCCGTCAGAAACGGTAAGAGTGAAGTGACACAGGAAGACCTCGAAGAGAGCGTCGAAACTGTAATTGCAGGTTACAAGAGAAAGAATGCAGTCCTCAGTGAAGAAGAAAAGAAGATTGTCGCCTACCATGAGATAGGACACGCACTTGTAGCTGCTAAGCAGAGTAACAGCGCACCGGTGACAAAGATTACGATAATCCCGAGAACAAGCGGCGCACTCGGCTACACAATGCAGGTCGATGCTGAAGAGAAGAACCTTATGAGTAAGGAAGAACTTCTCAATAAGATAGCAACACTCACAGGCGGTCAGGCCTCCGAAGAGCTGGTGTTCAAGAGCATCACAACGGGAGCAAGTAACGATATCGAGCAGGCGACGAAACTAGCGCGCAGTATGGTCACACGCTACGGCATGTCCGATGAGTTCGGCATGGTTGCACTCGAGACTGTGAACAACCAATACCTTGGAGGCGACACATCCCTTGCATGCTCTGAAAAGAGCAGCGAGGAAGTCGACCAGGAGGTTGTAAGGATTGTCAAGACAGCTCGCGAAAAAGCCAAGGCAATACTCAGCGAGAACGAAGAAAAGCTACATGAGCTTTCATCCTACCTTCTTGAGAAAGAAACCATTACAGGTGAAGAGTTCATGACTATTCTTAACCGCAAATAAACGATAATATATCCACGGTCCTCTTCTTTACGGGGAGGACTTTTTTTACTATGAAAAAAAAGACAAAACTGACACACCACCTCAAACCGTACATAAAAGAATCGGTTATCGCCCCGCTTTTCAAGCTGCTCGAGGCCTTCTTCGATCTTCTGGTCCCCGTAATCGTTGCCAGGATGATCGACACTCCCTACCCCGAAAACGGGAAAAGCATCGTATATGACTTCCTGTTATTGATCCTGATGGCGCTTCTCGGGCTCTCATGCTCAGTCGTTGCACAATACTTTTCAGCCAAAGCCAGTGTCGGCTATGCAACAACCCTTCGCTATGAGCTTTTCAAGCACATTTCAGAAATGAGCTCATCCACCCTCGACAGCGAAGGCGCAAGCACGCTCATAACAAGGCTCACCAGCGACGTCAACCAGATACAGACAGGACTCAATATGGCATTGCGTCTTCTCCTCAGGAGCCCCTTCATAGTCTTCGGCGCTGCTGTCATGGCCATTATCATAAACGTCAAGGCAGGACTGATTTTCCTCCTCACGATTCCGGTACTTCTCCTAGTTACATTCCTCATCATGAAGATATCGATTCCGCTATATAAGAAGAGCCAGGAAGCGCTGGATAATGTAACAAACCTAACACGTGAGAATCTTACGGGCGTCAGGGTAATCAGGGCATTCAGGCGCGAGGAGAGAAGTGTCGACGAGTTTGAGGAAAGCAACAGGACTCTCACAAAGCTCAACCTATTTGTAGGGAGGATATCTGCACTGTTGAACCCTGTAACATATGTACTCATCAACATTGCTGCAGTCATCCTCATAAAAAGGTCGGCTATCCAGGTAAATATCGGCGAACTCAATCAGGGCGAAGTTGTTGCTCTCTACAACTACATGCTCCAGATTATCGTGGAACTCATAAAGCTGGCGTCTCTCATCATCACAATAAACAGAGCTCTTGCATGCTATAAGAGGGTCGAGACCGTCATGAATACGGAAAGCGGTATGGAGTACCCCGAGCATGATCCGGAAGCGGAGGAAAGTGAAGCAGAACTTACATTCACTGGTGTTTCATTCTCCTACCCCGGTGCTGCTAAGCCCGCAATCAAGGATATTTCATTCTCCGTTAATAAGGGTGAGACAGTGGGAATCATAGGAGGAACGGGAAGCGGAAAGACTACTCTTATAAACCTTATCCCACGCGCTTACGATGTCACATCGGGCGAGGTTGAAATCAAGGGCAATAATGTAAAGGATTACACAAAGGAAACGATAAACTCTCTTGTAACTGTCGTTCCCCAGAAAGCGCAGCTCTTCAAGGGGACAATCAGGAGCAACATGGTCTTCGGCAGGGAAGGTGCAACGGACGATGAGATACACTCTGCTCTTCGGACGGCCCGGGCTGAGGAGATTGTCGAGAAGAAGGGAGGACTTGATGCCGCAGTCGAGCAGAACGGCAGAAACTTCTCCGGCGGCCAGAAGCAGAGACTCACGATTGCCCGCGCTCTGGTAAAGGGTGGCGAAATATTAATTCTCGACGACTCATCGAGCGCACTCGACTACAGGACAGACAGTGAACTGAGGCGGGAACTTGCCAAATTGAAAGGTGTGACGAAGTTCATCGTATCACAACGTATTTCGTCTGTTGAGAATGCCGACAAAATCCTTGTTCTCGATAACGGCCTTCTTGTCGGAGTGGGCAGTCACAGCGAACTTATTGAAAGCAACGATGTATACAGGGACATCTACTTCTCACAGTTCCCTGAGAAAAAGGAGGCAAAGAAATGAAAAATAAGTTAAGCCTCAACAAGGCGACAATCAAAGAGCTTATTGAGTACCTTTCGGGCTATAAACTTCTTCTTTTATTAAGCCTCGTTTTCGCCTTCGTCAGCGTTCTCCTGCAGCTCTATGTTCCGATTCTCTTCGGTGACGCAATCGATAACCTTGTGGGAAAAGGAAACGTCAACTCCGCATCTCTCGGTGTCTATCTCTTGAAGATTCTTGTTTGTGTTTGTACAAGTGCAATATTCGTATACCTGATGAACCTCATCAACAACCGTATAACCTACTCCGTTGTGAGGGACATAAGAGATCAGCTAACGCTCCACATACAGCACCTTCCCCTATCCTACCTCGACGCTCATACATCTGGAGAAACCGTAAGTAAAATCATTACAGATACCGATGTACTCTCAGACGGCCTCCTCCTCGGCTTTACCCAGCTCTTCAGCGGAGTTGTGACAATAGTTGCAACAATTGTCTTCATGCTGAGTAAAAACATCTGGATAAGCCTCCTCGTCATCCTTCTCACACCGCTGAGCTTCCTTGTCTCGTCGTTCATATCGAAGAGGTCATTCACACTCTTCAGGGCGCAGAGTACGGCCAGAGGAGAAGAGACGGCACTTATCGACGAGATGGTCTCGGGAATGAAGACAGTTAAGTCATACGGCTACGAAGGTAAGGCACTCGAGAGATTCAAGGACTTGAATGATAAACTTAAGTCTGCCTCCCAGAGCGCAATCTTCTACTCATCCCTTGCCAATCCCTCTACAAGGTTTGTAAACAACATCATCTATGCTTTCGTTGCACTCCTGGGGGTCATCCTTATTCCGAAGGGAGTATTGACTGTCGGAGGACTCTCCGTCATGCTGAGCTACGCCAACCAGTACATGAAGCCCTTCAATGATATCAGCAGTGTCGTCACCGAACTCCAGAACTCATTTGCATGTGCTTCCCGTGTCTTCGACCTTATGAACGAAAAAGAGGAAGAGGACGATAGTGAGGATACACTCACTAATGTAGAAGGTAATGTAAAGATAGATGATGTCGCCTTCTCCTACGATAAGTCAAAGTCCTTAATCGAAGGACTGTCACTCGATGCCAAAAAGGGAACTCGTGTTGCCATCGTAGGTCCCACAGGCTGCGGTAAGACTACGATAATCAACCTCCTGATGAGATTCTACGATCCTGATAAGGGTGTGATATCAATAGACGGAAAAGACATAACTAAGGTAGCAAGGCACTCCTTGAGAGAGTCCTACGGCATGGTGCTCCAGGAGACCTGGATTAAAAACTCGAGCGTGAGGGACAACATCACATTCGGTAAGAGCGACGCGACGGATGAAGAGATAGAAAGGGCCGTGGAGGAGGCTCATTGCAAAGATTTTATTTCGAAGCTCCCGAACGGACTCGATACTGTCCTTAACGACACAAGCCTATCGGAAGGTCAGAAGCAGCTCTTATGCATTGCCCGTGTAATGCTCATCCACCCGCCTATTCTCATCCTCGACGAGGCAACAAGCAGCATAGATACACGTACCGAACTGTTGATTCAGAATGCATTCGACTCCCTAATGGTCGGACGCACAAGCTTCGTCGTAGCCCATAGACTCTCGACGATAAGGGCGGCCGATATAATCCTTGTCATGAACAACGGCAAGATTATAGAAAGCGGCAGCCACGAAGAGTTACTGGGTAAAAAGGGATTCTACTACACCCTCTACAACAGCCAGTTCGCACCCGTGAATTAAGATGAGAGCTTCCCCGAAAAGAGGAAGCTCTTTCTTACAGCTCATCTATGAAATTCCTGATCTTCGAGTAGATTTCACCCTTGAAGGCATCCTTCGAGACATAATTCGAGAACGGCCCATCCCCATCGGTCTCTTCGGGAATGAAGAGAAAGTAAAACTTCACTTCAAGTACACCGGCGAGGCGTTCGATGACACTCGCGGACGGAAATGAAACTCCGCGCTCGATGTTGCTGATGTATTTTCCCGATACATCGACCTTCTCCCCAAGCTTCTCCTGGGTAAGCTTTATCTTTTTCCTGTAGTGCCTTACGTTTTGCCCAAAGATGATTGAAATACTGTTCTTTTCATTTGTCATAGCAAAAAGATTCGACTACTTGAAAACAAATAAACACCTTCTAATTGTTGGAAAAATTTATTTTTCCTACTATGAGTTCCAATTCCGTGTCAATCTACTCATGTCGGGATGAAAAATCATACCAAGAGGGGAAATTGATTGATGAAAAAGCTACTCATAGTTCTAATTTGCGCCTTGCTTATCATTATCACAGCATGCATGACAAGTCTGCCACAGAGGCTGTCAACACAACGCCTGAAGAAGAGACAGCGGTAACAGTAACCGATTATGTCATTGATGAGATATCTGGAATCGAAGGTTATTCCTACATAGGAGCAGGTGCAGTGACTGAGACAGAATCAAATACGCGCTCGGTACACTCACACTACGGCAAGAAAATCCTCGGGATAAGGAAATCAGACGGAAAAGCGGAGCCTGTAAAGTTCAAGAATAAGGAAGGTAATGAGATTCCGTCCTCTCCTTCCGTTACAGCTGAACTTGTGACAGAAAAGTTCAACTTCTATAAGCTCAGTTACGACTCATCTGATTACTTTGAGGCCGACTTCGTAAACGCCCCCGGAGACTTATATTGCATCGAATCCAGCAATGGAGCGATATATAAGCTTGACGGCATAACAGGCCTTTACGCCGAGAGGGGCAACTACGACTACTACGACGGCCTCTTCGTCGGCTCATTCATCTTCGAGGACGGCACAGAGTACCTATGTAAAGTTTACATGGACGGCTCCGAGATAAAGAT
>CAVIUT010000026.1:0-8580 GCA_963646155.1 Eggerthellaceae bacterium
TCTACCTTCTGCTCTACCTTCTGCTCTACCTTCTGCTCTACCTCTAGCCTCACATTGTGCACTTAACATCCTGGCATTCTCCGCCTCATTGTATTCTGTTATACACATAAGCTCTACCTCCTCTCTGTTAATCAAAAGAAAGCTTTTGATTTCAAAATCGTCAGGCATATCGTCCAATGCCTTATTCACAGAGAATTTCAAATCTCCTGTCTCTTTCTGATTCTTCTTTATTTCAGCGACAAACCACGAATAATGTCCAAGAGGTTTACAATCTTCAAGTAAGTTTTCATTAAGATTAAGATTTATATTAATCAGCTTAACCCGGACCTCTATGTCTCCCTCGCTATTATTGATGAAGGCATCACTGAGCTTTAATTCGCGCTCCTCTTCAATCTCTCGTTCTCCGTTATAAAAACAGATGCATCTAGGGGCCGGAATCGGCACAATAGCTTCATCATAAAGAGTTAGGCTTCTTTTCTTCAAATAAGCAGAATAAAGCTGAGAGGCATAAAACAGGATTCTCAGCGGCATATTCGGGTTGAACGTCGACTGTTGCTCATACAGATTCATCGTATCTGAAATTAGAAATGAAACATCGTTCTTCATTCCCATATAAACAGCGTCCTCAACAGTTGTAATCTCAATACTGTCCACATCTGTATAGTGTGTGCCGTTCACTGCATTGTAAAGGCTTAGAGCCCAGGCTTTGTTTTCTTCTCTTCCGAAGATGAACTTAAACAATCTGTCTTTATATTCTTTATTGATTCCACTCACCGCCGAGCTCCTCCTTACCTAGATATAATATCATAATAAAAGAAATAAGTGACAAGTTCTTTCTCAAAATCTACATATCATCCTCGTGATGCTGGAATCTACTAATCTCTTTGATTATAATAGAGCCATGAAATTTGACTCGTCCCCATTTATCGAAAATTATCTATCAACCTTTTCACGTCTCAATGCAGAAAGTAATGAGATACATAACCTTCAGCTTCCATCGCGCATAGATGTGAGAGAAATGATGGAGGAGTTTACAGTTCTTCTATTTCCAGACTATGAGGAGATAACAAGTAAGGGGATGCTGACAGCTGTGGTAACACGCCATATGGACAGGGCATCAAACTTTCTTTTCTCTGAGGCTCTTCTAGCATACAGGACAGTGATGGACGAGAACGAGGCGAAAGAGAATGCGGAGAAAATAACATCGTCCCTTCTTGAAGAACTTCCACATATACGTGAGATGCTCAAAAAGGACGGAAGCGCCGGATACGAGGGCGACCCGGCAGCGACAAGCGAGAGGGAGATAATCCTTACCTACCCCGGCTTCAAGGCAATACTAGCGCATCGTATCGCACACTTTCTCTTCGTAAACGGATTACCGCTTATTCCGAGGATGATCAACGAGCTCATCCATTCCGATACGGGTATCGACATACACCCGGGTGCAACAATCGGAGAATATTTCTTCATCGACCACGGAACGGGAGTCGTCATAGGAGAGACTTCAGTCATCGGAAACAACGTCAAAATCTATCAGGGTGTCACACTCGGCGCACTATCATTCCCGAAGGACGGCTGCGGGATGCTCCTCAGGGGCGCTAAGCGTCACCCTTCAATCGAGGACAATGTCACAATCTATGCCAACGCCACACTTCTGGGCGACATAACAATCGGCCACGATTCAACAATAGGCTCGAACACTTGGATTAAGGAAAACATTCCACCATATTCACTAGTTACGGCACAGGACACGAAGAATAGCGTCAGGAGCAGGAAACAAGGGGAGGAAAAACAGAAGTAAAGACTCCTGAGTAGAGCTCTCCTTCCTTTATATCTCCACCCTCTCTCTCGATTTTGGCCTTGATGTAATTGCCACTGGTTCCTTCGCCGTTTTTCTCGGCAACGATTTCGCACCTCTTACCCAGCTGCCTGGCAATATATTGCCTCTCCTGACGGAGGGAAAGCAGTCTCAACTTCTGGGCCCTTTCATCCCTTATCCTCTCCTCTACAAAGAGCTTTGAAGTATAAAGAGGAGTGCCTTCCCTCGGGGAATAAGGGAAAACATGCATCTTGGAAAAGTCATTATCAACCATGAAGCGGTATGTAATCTCGGCGTCCTCATCAGTCTCTCCCGGAAGTCCGGCAATCACATCGCACCCAATATAAGGATCGTCCTTGATTGACCGGAGCGTCTTTATTATGTACTCGACATGCTCTATTGAATACTTACGCCCTATAATATCAAGAACCCGGTCCGATGCTGTCTGAATCGGGATATGGAAATAAGGAAATACGCGCTTGTCTGCAATCTCTTCAAGAAGTAATTCATCAACCCCGTCAGGCTCCATAGATGAGAGGCGGAATCTTATGTCGCTTCCGCACGCTGAGAGGAGTGCTTTCATCAATCCTCCCAGCCCTTTGCCGTTATGGTCATAGTTAGTAAGGTTGACTCCCGTAAGCATTACTTCCCTCATACCTTCCTTCTCAAGCTGGAGAACACGCCTCACAACTTCGTCAGGGTCAAGAAATCTCGATGGCCCGCGCACTATCGTAGTCTTACAATAGCCGCATGAATTGTCACACCCGTCCTGGACTTTGACGTAAGCACGTGAATGGTATGAGAAGGACTGGGGATTGTAATCAAATGGATTATTGTTTTTTGCTGTAAATGCCCTCACTCTCTCAAGTAGTGAAATGTTTGGATTTTCATTAAGGTACTCCGCTAGCTTTAGTAAGGACGGCTTATCATCAAGAGTGAAGACGCATATGTTCCCGCCTATGGCCTCAAGTGCCCTGCGCCCGCTCTCAGCATAGCAGCCCGAGACAACAACACAGGAAGCACTCTGGGAAAAGAGGCGAATCATCCTCCGCGCCTTCTGCTCAGCCTTACTTGTTACTGCACATGTATTTACTATTATTAGTTCGGCATCCTTACTTTCCTTCTCGACACTCCATCCAGCACTTGAGAAGCTGTCCGATACTGCTTCGCTCTCGCATTGATTAAGACGGCACCCGAGTGTGTAGATATAAACTCTCATCTCATGTCCCCCTTCTCGAGCATATAGCCTACATCCTCGATAGAACGGCGTAGCGAGTGACGCATATCCTGAGTATACGGGTTGTAGCGCTGGAGGTCGCAGAAAAGAGATAGCGGGTCATTACATGTCTGCTCGACTATCTCCAAGAGGGCCTTGTATCCTTTGGTTGCTATATCTGACGGCTGGAGTTTCATGTCGCTTAAAACACGTCCGACAAAGTGCGTAACGCCCTGTGAGAATGCAGCTTCCCTGTCGTGCTCGTCAGCACTCATCTCAATAACCTTGAGTCCCATTGAGAGAAAGAGACTCTTCACGCTCTCATAGCGCTCGTCCTTCTTAGACATCTCTGACATAACAATCGGAAGTCCCACGAGTCCATCCTTTGCAGAGTCTGGTCCGAACATCGGATGGGTTGCTATCTTATAAATATCCTTATCGAGGTACTTCTCCATCCACATAGAAGGATAGGTTTTGACAGAACACGTATCCATGACAACGGTCTTTTTACCAATTCTTCCCGACACCTTTTTAAGAACTTCTTCAAAAGAGGAGATGGCGACACAAAAGAAAAGAAGATCTGAAGCGAGCACCTCATCCTCCGCCGCAATTCTGACATTCCCGCCCACTTGATGGGACGAGCGCGAATAAGCAATAACATCATTATTTGTTCTACTTAAAGCCTCAGCCCAGAATGAGCCGAAACGTCCAAGACCGTAAACACCTATCGTCATGGCTAAAGATTAGCCTTTTAGCCGATTGTCTTCAACAGAAGTGTTGTTTATCTCATAAATTTGTATGATAATCAGAAAAAGGAAATTTCACTGGAGGAATTTATAAATGAGTAAAGAATTCATGGTTGAAACCAGTGCCCGCCACGTACACGTGACAGAAGAAACACTGGCAGCTCTCTTTGGAGAGGGATACAAGCTTACAGTCAAGAAAGAACTTTCACAGCCTGGTCAGTATGCATCAAACGAAAGAGTAACTGTTGTCGGACCTAAGAAGGAACTGGCTAACGTTTCAATTCTCGGACCATGCAGAAAGTTCAATCAGGTTGAACTCAGTGCAACAGATGCACGTTCAATCGGAATCGACGCACCGATTAGAGAGTCGGGTGATATCAAGGGATCGGGTAAGTGCACACTTGTCGGCCCCAACGGTTCTGTCGAACTCGAAGAAGGTGTAATCGTTGCTAAGAGACACATCCACATGACAGAGGAAGACGCTGCCGAGTACGGCGTCAAGAATGGCGATATCGTATCTGTATTGATTGAGAACGAGAACGGCAGAAAGACAATCTATGGCGATACAGTCATCCGTGTCTCTCCGTCATTCAAACTTGCTATGCACATCGACACAGACGAGTCCAACGCTGCAGCATGCGCACGCGCTCAGATGGGTACAATTGTAAAGTAACAACACTCCTTATCGAGAGAAAAGCACCGGTGATGATTCATTGGTGCTTTTTTATTTCACATAAAGATTTAGACATATCATGTGGACTGGATTGCCATTGCCAAATCTACAATTCTTTCTATCTCGAGTTTCTCCGCCCTCTCCGAGCCTGTGAGCTCTGCTTTACTTAATATTTCCTCAACATATTCTTTGCCGTTATTGCCGTAGATTGATGATGAAAGGTTGTTTTTGATTGTCTTTCTTCTCTGCGAGAACAAAGACCGCAAAAGAGTAAGGAATGTCTCTCTATACTCATCAGGTACAAGGCTCTTTTTTCTCTTATTCATCACGACAACTGCGCTGTCAACATTAGGGCGCGGCCAGAAGCATCCGCTCGAGAGCTTGAGGACGTTTTTATTCTCATAGTCTATTTGAGTAAGAATTGAAAACGATGAATAGGAATCACTCTCTATCGTTCCCGTCATTCTGTCGACGACTTCCTTCTGGAGTGTGAAGACCATCCTTTCCGGGAGGTATCCTTTTTCTATAAGTGATGCAATAATTACGGAGCCGACATTATACGGCAGGTTCCCGATAATCCTCCCGGGAAGCGGAAGGAGCTTCTTTTTAAAGAGAGTTTTCAACGCATCACCTTCTACTAGCGAAAAATTATCCTCGTCGGGGAAGGCAATATCATTTAAAACTTTGACAAATCCCCTGTCGATTTCAAATGCTGTCAAATCAACACCGTTTTCGAGAAGGTGATGTGTAATCGCACCCAGTCCCGGCCCGACTTCCCAGACCCGCATTCCTTCCTCTGCGCCGATATACTCAACTATTTTTCTCCGCATATCGCCGTTGATGAGGAAGTTCTGCCCGAACTTCTTTGACATAGAGAGGCCGTTTTCCTTCAATACCCCCTCTATTTCCGAGGGACTGTCATAATTTAGATTCCACATATGGAAAGAATAACCGAAAAGAAAGAAGTGAAAAAGCTCTCAATGCCTCCTTCTTTCAAGAACGGCTGAAATAACAATAAAGAGAACAAAGACAGCGGCTAAAGGATAGTAGAGTGCAAAGTTCCGGCTGAGTGGTATATATTCCCCGATAACTTCACTTCCCTTTATAATTTCTATTATGAGTTGTATTATTACATCCAGTTTAGGAATGATAAATCGCACAATAACCATAATAAACAGTATCGTAATAAGTGGCATACCCGCGACGGAGAACAGGAAGGAATACGGCTGCCAGGCGCAAAAGACTGCATAGACTATGGGCGCACTCGTAACTGTAGCGGCAACACTCGCCATAACAGAGGATGAAAGCGAGGAGACAACGGGTATATTACTTTTCTTGAGAGCATCAATATACGACGAGACCATCAATATACCGGAGAGCGATGTAAAGCTCAGAATTGTTGCGACTTCATCAACGTAAAAGGGAAAGAGCTTTATAAGTGCAACTAGGGAAAGGATAAAGCTATACTCTATGCCAAACAGCGGTATGAGTATGACAAAGATTAACGAACGCATCAAACTCGGCCTGAGGCCAGATGCAAAGACAAAAGCAAAGAGTATTACGTTCTTGGCTCTTTTCGCCCTCTTAGTTGATAGAAAAGCGGAGAGGAAAGGAAGAGTAAGTGCCGTAATATAACCCAGGTGCATTCCCGAGAGCGACAACAGGTGACTCAATCCCAGGGCCCTCACGTTATCCTGAAGAGTGCCGTCGCCGTCGAGAGTAGTACCTGAGAGGAGGAGAGATATCATATTGCCGACATCGCCGGGAGGAAGAGATTTCAAAAAGAAATAGTTAATCTTCCGCCTGATTCGACCAAAGGTGTTTCTATCTTTGACAGCACCCTCTATAAAGAGAAAATAATCCTCTTTCATAGCTCCTTTTACATAAACTTTGTCCCCCAGCGTCACACCCAGGTCCGGTCCTATGACATAAACCTTTCCTGTAGACGAGAAATAATCGCCTTTTGAGTTCACTGCACTCTCAAGCATGAGGGAATAACCTATATATCTGTTTTTCTTTCTGTTGGGCTGTGTCACAACAGTGCCGTAGAGAGCGCTTACGTCGCTCTGGTCAAAGGGTATATACACTCTTGTTTTCTCAAGGGACGAGGAAAACAACGAGAAGAGAAGAATCATAAATAGAAGAGCAAGGCTTAATTTATAATTACGCCTTACAAGATATAAAAGTATTATCAAAGCGCCCGGAATTATAATCGACGAAACAAACATATCATGTATAAAAACAAGCAGGTAAAAGAATAGCAGTACAACAACATACATCATGGCCTTCTCCTTATCTTATCTTTTGTCTCTTTCGTCTCAGTACTTCTTCACATCTTCTCAGTGGCATCGGGAAAAAGCTTGGAGCATATAACCCGGGACTAAGGGAAAAGCTTTGGCGTTCCTTCCATTTCTCATTTTGACGGGGCTGTTTTTTATTGCAATCAAAAGCAGAAACAACTGCATCATATTAGGTAAAGAGGAACAATGGAGAAAAAAAGAACAAAGCACTGACAGCATCGACATATTAATAAAGCGCAATAATCCGGGATTTTGTCAAAAATAAGATTCAGCATTTTCTGACTACTACTTTGAGGGTGGATGTTGTTTCCAACCTTTTTAATTCCTTCATGTTTTCAAATTCCGACTATGAAGAACTCTTTGAAGTAAGACAGAATAACTCTTCCATAGGACGACGGAGTAAAGCACGTGAGTGGTAGTTCATTCTTTCCGTAGAGGCCGGAATGTTAGACTTACAGAAGGTATGTCATATATACCGGAAGGTATATAACCCCGTTATTCTCCCTGTAATCCTCCGTATGAATGACATAGGGAATATGCAGAACCTCGGCGTATTTATTCCTGAATTTATTAAGTGATGACAGCGTGTAGTTCTTACCCGATTTGACTTCTATCGGTGAAATGTTGTGTCTGCTGCTGATTCTGTTCTTTGCTATAAGAAAGTCTATCTCCATTCGGGAAGAGGCGTCATCACGCGAGGAATTTGCGTAGAAATATAGTTTGTTCCCGGCTGTCGTCAACATTTGAGCCACGGCGTTTTCCATAATCATCCCGAGATTGACTTCCAGCTTGTCGAATAGAATTTTCCTGTAGATTTGATCGCTTAGAATCTGTTTTTCGTCAAAGACGTGACTCAGGAGAAGCCCGGTATCTAGAAGGTAACACTTCAACAGAGTTCTCTCCCTGTTCAGGTTTAACCCGATATTCGGCTCTGTTGTGTTGAAGCATGGGTTAATAATCATGGCATCAGTGAGCCAGAATACAGCATCTTGATAATCTTCGAATGAGGCTCCTTTCTCTATCTGTGCCAGTTTGAAATGTTTGTTCTGGTTTTTCAATTGGGAAGGAATCTCATCAAATACGGCTTCTGTTTTAAGCGCATAATTTCCTGAATGTTTCCTTATATCCTGCCGATAGAGTTTCAATATTCTTCTTTTTACACTATCTACTGAGGAAAAATCCCTCTCTGTTTTGTTGAAATATGCGTCAACAGCCTGAGGCATTCCTCCTACAATGAGATATTGTCTGAAGAGATCCATCGCTTTACGGTGTAGTGCCTGTCCGAGAGGCTGTTTCTTTTCAAATGACGAACGAATGAGAGAAAGCATCTCTTCGTATCCCCCTGCAGTAAGGAATTCCTCAAAATCCATCGGATACATATTCAAAGTATCTTCTTCTGACGGAATAAGAATATCCTTCACATGCTCCTTTATTGATATGAGAGAGCCTGTTTCTATATAGTCATACCGTCCATCCTGTACAAGATATTTTATTGCACTTCTAGCTCTGGGAAAAAGCTGGACCTCATCAAGTATTATGAGTGACTCACGTTCATGAAGCGTTACGTTGAAATAAGCAGTTAGTTTTAAGAAGAATGTGTCGAGGTCATCCAAATAATACTTGAAAAGATCCTTGATATCATCACCGACCTTATTGAAATCAAGAAGGATGTATGATTTGTATTCCTTTCTTGCAAATTCTTCTACTATATAGCTTTTCCCTACTCTCCCTGCCCCCTGTATAAGAAGGGCTGCCTGTCCTTTATTAGTGTTTTTCCAAGTTAGGAGTGAAGAGTATATCTTTCGTTTCATACCTTATGTTAAAAC
>CAVIUT010000026.1:8619-21598 GCA_963646155.1 Eggerthellaceae bacterium
TTTATTTAGTTTGCTCCTAATCATCCTATTCGATAGCATATTTTCCTGATTATTTTATTATAGAGATATCTTCTATTTTGTTACATAAAAGGTTCAAAGGAAGACGGCCTCTTAAGTCTTTCTTTTATTGCGAAAATGTGCTTTGCAGTATAGTCCTTCATGTCTCTTCTACTGTACTATAACCTCATGTCAAATTGGGAAAAACTATTCACCTACACGCTCCTGAGCCGTGGAAAAGAGTTATACGAAAATGGAAATGTAAAAGAGTTTTCAGATAAAGGCGGACTTATCACAGCATATGTCGTCGATACCGCCCAAAAATATCAAATCAAAGCTACGATGATGGGTAACACAGTTACCAGCATAAACTCCAAATGTTCATGCCCGAAGGAATACTGCAAGCATGTTGCGGCATTCCTTTATAAAACAGAGGAGAAGAGGGGCGAACTGCAGATAGAAGAGAAAAAGGAGAAAACAACAGATAAAGAAAAAAAGAAGGAAACGTCCCCCGGAAAGAGTTTGATGAAACTCCACATCGACGATGACGGGGAGCCTCACTATATTTCATTTGCTTCCTCTCTCGATATCTACAAGCCCACAGTTGAGACATACCGTAAGGCTAAAAAAGCATTTGACAACGACGGGGTATACGTAAATTCGACAAAAATCGAGACAAAGAATGATGAAAAGGTCCTCGCTTACAGCACCAGAGTATCTATAGGAAGCGAACGTGCCGATGTCGATATAGAGCTGGGGAACAACGGCATAAGAAAAATAACATGCGTTGATGCAAGTTACTCCTGGTA
This sequence comes from Eggerthellaceae bacterium, assembly GCA_963646155.1. Classification (GTDB taxonomy): domain Bacteria; phylum Spirochaetota; class Spirochaetia; order Sphaerochaetales; family Sphaerochaetaceae; genus Ornithospirochaeta. Next base: position 9,426 of record CAVIUT010000026.1, read on the forward strand.
CTATCGTAAAGGCCCCATCAAGCCGATATGCGGCCAGAATACTCCGTGTCCAGACGGCCACATCGATCTTTGTGTCCATAAAACAGCCGCACTACTTTCTCTTATATCATATGTGGAGAAGAACAGGGACATTACGGACTTTACAGATGAAAAAGCCGCCAAACTCATCAAAGATTTCCGCAGGGACAAAAAACATCTCATAGAAGACGATGAGAATGAAGATATAGATATCGAGCCCATCCTCGATGGTGATACCATCGTTCTCAAGGCAAAGACAGACAACGGCAAGTATTACAAGGTCCGAAACATAGCAAAGTTCTACTCCAACTACCTTGATGGTTATTACTCATATGTAAGCGGAGACTACGGTGTTGATTTCTCGAAGCCGAACCTTACAGAAAGAGCAAAAACAGTCATGACCCTTATAAAGGCCGCTGGAAGCTACTGCTTCGTAAACGATATCGACGACTATTACGATAGGACAACACTGAAAGATAACCTTCCATTTACATTCTTCCTCGACGACTTCTACTCCGTCATGAAAGATACTGGCGTCATCTACAACGGAGTCAACCTTACTTTCAGAGAGTGTGAACCCACGCTGGAGATGAGAATCGATGCAAGAACCGAGAGAGATAAGCTTGTCGGAATAAAGGTTGAAGGAACCATCTCAGGGCGTTGGGAAAGCGAGGATTATATCTACTGGACTGACGGCAGCTATTTCAACAGAACAGAAAGGGAAAAGCTTGGAAGTGCAATGTCCCTTGCCTCCACTGCCGACGAGAACGGACACTTCTCGTTTACGATAGGACTAGGGTATATAGAGAACTTCTATCAGCGTCTTCTTCCCGAGCTGAGACGTTACGGAAAGATTGAGGACAATGCAGAGAGCGTGCTCTCAGGCATGATTACCGAGCCCCCGGAAACGATTTTCTATATCGACAGCGACTCAAAGGCCATAACATGTAAAACGGTCCTTTTATATGAAGGAAAGGAATACCAGGTACATCCAAGAAGTGGATACTACAGAACGTTTGTCGCAAAAGAAAACCCGAAGTTACTCAGCTACGGCGACGACATCGACAGGGACCTCGGGGAGATTTTCCCCGTCGACTACTTCTCGGGTGGAGTATGGGGAATAAGAACCAGCGAAACAGAAGAAATATATACATTCCTTACAAAGGGACTCAAGGCCCTTTCACAGCTGGGGGAAGTCAGGATATCGGACAGCGTCAAGAACATGACTGTCAGAAAGATGCCACAGATACAAGGTTTCTTCGATATCGACGAAAACAACGCGGGTATCCTTGATTTGAAACTGGACCTCCAGGGCTTCACGATTGAAGAACTTATTGAGATTCTACGATCCTACAAGAGCCAGAAGAAATACCACAGGCTCCAGAACGGAGACTTCATATCACTGTCAGATGTCAATCTCGACTCCCTCACTTCCCTTTTCCTCGACTCCGGGCTCTCCATAAAGGAGTTTGCATCAGGGAAAATGAACCTCCCGCTCTACCGTGCACTCTACCTTGATCAGATATTGAAGGAGCAGAACGGAATAACATACTCCGGCGGCCAGGGATTCAAAAAGCTCATTGATGAGTTCAATACGATAAACGAGCTCGACTACGCTGTCCCCGAGGCCCTTGAAGAGACGATGCGCCCCTACCAGAAGGACGGTTACCGATGGCTGAGAGTCCTTCTCGAGCACGGCTTCGGAGGAATACTTGCAGACGATATGGGGCTCGGAAAGACAATCCAGACGCTCTCCCTTCTTCTCTCATTGAAAGAAGAAGGTAAGCCCATGCACGCCCTTATAATCACACCGGCATCCCTTGTTTACAACTGGAAGGCCGAAGTGAAGAAGTTCACACCATCTCTTGAGGCGGTAACAGTAACAGGAAGCGCAAAGGAAAGGGCTGAAATCATCAAGAACAACAAGAATTGGGATATCCTAATCACATCCTATGATCTCCTGAAACGCGATATAGCCCACTATGAAGGCATTGCTTTCGATATCGAGATAATCGACGAAGCGCAGTTCATCAAGAACCACAACACGGCTGCAGCTAAATCAGTCAGGGCCGTCAGTGCCACAAGCCGCATCGCACTTACGGGAACTCCGATAGAGAACAGACTCTCCGAGCTCTGGTCAATCTTCGAGTACCTGATGCCGGGCTTCTTATTCAGTCAGGAAGTCTTCAAGAGGGAGATATCTTCCCCAATTGAAAAGACCGGCGATAAGGATGCCGCTCTCAAGCTCAAAAAGCTCACAGGGCCGTTCATCCTGAGGAGGCTCAAAACAGATGTACTCAAGGACCTTCCTGAGAAAACCGAGGAGACGAGAGTAACACCGCTTGAGGGAGAACAGCTCAAACTCTATACAGCAGAGGTTGCAAAGACCAAGGGCATGCTCAAGAAATACGGCAACTACAACGAAAAGAAGATTGAGATTCTTGCAGAACTTACGAAAATCAGACAGATATGCTGTGACCCGGCACTTCTCTACAAGGAATATAAGGGAGGTTCGGCAAAGAGAGAGGCTGTGATGGACCTCATCCACTCCGCTATCGACGGCGGTCACAGAATACTCCTCTTCTCGCAGTTTACATCAATGCTGGAGCTGTTGGAGAAGGACCTCAAAGAGAACAACATCGAGTACTACAAGATTACCGGTGAAACAGCCAAAGCAAAGAGACTCGAGCTCGTAGATTCATTCAACAACGGCACAACCCCGCTCTTTCTTATTTCCCTCAAAGCCGGAGGCACAGGCCTCAATCTAGTAGGAGCAGATATCGTAATACACTATGACCCGTGGTGGAATACTGCGGTGGAGAATCAGGCGACTGACAGAGCCCACAGAATCGGCCAGACGAGGCAGGTGACTGTCTACAAGATGATTGCCCAGAATACGATTGAGGAGAATATCGTAAAACTACAGGAGGCGAAAAAGAATCTTGCCGACGAGATTGTCACAACGGAAAACACTTCCCTCTCGACGCTCTCGAAGGAAGACCTCATGGAGCTCTTGTCGATTACAAACATCGAGTAAAAAAGAATTGAAGAACCCATTCTCCTTTGAGAGAATAGTTTTAAGATTAAGGAGATACATTCAAAAAGATCGGACGGAGGTGATTATGACAAAGAGTGAATTGGAAATGATGATGAAGAATATCTACGTAATGGATGTCGTACCGAAGGTTATCCAGTCAATTGAGAAAGAGGTATCTCCTTCTGCAGATATGACCGACCTCTCAGATGAAATCAGATCAATACGAAACTCCGCGATGTTTGAGAAGAAAGGGAAAAAATATAACGTAACGATTGATTATTCGAGAATAAACCTCACGGCAAACAGAATCGCGCGCAAATATGACATTCAGAAGAGAGATATAGCAAATATCCTGCTCTCACCTTTCTTCCCTCAAGCAGAGTTCACAGAAAACGATTTAACACTACTTGAAACCCTGGAGGACGAATTCAATAAAGCCCCATTCTCTCCATCTAGAATGAGAGAAGCAACAATGTCTTGTTTCAAGATTAAGAAAGAGATGGATGCATCGTATGCTCACCTTCTCGAAAGAGGGATTATTACTGTTGAAGGCAACAAATCTACCATGGTATATACCTTTCCCTCCCCGTACGATGACAAGAGAGAAGATGTCCCCCTAGAAATTGATTGGTACATAGATGACAAGCACTCTCTAGAGCCCGGGAGAAACCCGAATCGAGGCAACACCATAGCCGACCTCGTTGCTGCCTTTATGGAAGCCGAGAACGAATATCGCGAAAATTGGTGGGCGCCGAGAGAGAAAGAAAACGAAAGGCTGATGAAAATATTTGAAAAGGATTTGGAAGGACTGAAGGCTCAATCGCGCGATAATTACATTTCCGATATAAACTATTTCCTAGACTCTTACTTCTATTATGAAACAATCCCATCAATTCATGATGCTTCAGTAGATATAATAGACTTCTTCCGCTACTTCATATGTAAATGCCCGGGACACTCCGAATACATCATTAAAAGGATGATGTCGACTATTAAAAGATTCTACACTGTCATGCTTGAAAACAATGAAGTGACAGAAGAAGAGTGCGAGCGCGTTTTGACTATGATTAAAGACAACAAAGAATGGCTTATCGAGGCAGAAACAGACTACGATAAAAGAGCAGAATACTTCTGCATATGGTAAGATTATCTAGATAGCTCCTTTATGAAAGGAAATGTTCCCTGATATATCGAAAATTAGGGAACATTCTGTATTCACATCATCAACTTTGTCCCCTAAACACACCTTTACATAATAATGCAGTGATGCAGAACACACGCACAAAACCAACAATGAAGTTAATAAAATATTTTAGTCCGTTTAAGGATTAATTAATTCTACTGAAGGTCATTTTTTCAAGCTCTTACCGTCTCTCTCGTCTTAAATCTGGATGGTAAACGGTTCTTATAAAATACGAAATCAACAGCTAGGACCGTTGATATATTTTGTTTCCTCGCTTTCGTACGGATTCCAACTTCTACTTAAAACGACCAGGCGGGACGATTTCATACAAGCTCAATCGTTACAATTTTACAGATTGGTTTTCATATCATTTCGGATATCCAGAATCAGATATACCATCTGATTGAGATTACCAACCTTATTGAGCACAACAAATCCCCGTTTTTCATAGTAGTGAACAAGTTCATCTGCGCAGTCAATAGACACCACTCGACCTCCGAAGAGCTTATAAGCCTCGTATATGGTATCTGCAATAATTGAGAACATGTTATTACCAGACAATTCTTCCTTCGTAGTAGAATCAAGTCTGGCAAGTTGACCAATCAAATATCATGGAATACTTTCAGAGGAAGAGCGGCCAAAGCCTCTTAGCTTCTTCTTAAGGCTTTCAGATATCCCTGGAGGAAGAACCAAAGTAGTCAAGGAAAGGGAAACAAAACCAAGAGGTTTTAAATCGTCACGCAAGAATAGAAAAGTCCTCGCATTGCTACTCTTTTCATATGCAACAGCAAGGCTCTGAATGAAATGCTCTACATCATGGTTACGGGAAACACAGAAAAGAGAAAGAATCTCTTTAGTTCTATCTTCCCCCACTTCTTTAAACAAATCGGCAAGGCTTACTACCTGCACTTCGAATATTCCTCTGAAAATTTCTTTATATCAGCCTTTGAAGCCTTTTGGTACGGCTTGTATTCACCGCACATGAAGGACAAATCCTTTGAGTTATTCGCTGCACTCTCAAGATTTCTGACACCCCAGTCGGGATTTACTGATACTGCCCTATCAAACGATACCGTTGCCATAGCCATCCTTCATACCAGTAATATAATGCACAAATACTTTTTTGTGAAGAAATGAATTAATTGATTTCTTTACGTCTCTAGTATATTTCATACCTACCCCATGTTCTTCAGTGTAGTAGCATGAATTTTCCTTCAGAAAGTGAGATTATAACTTTAAAATACAACAAATTACGGCAACGCGCAATTTTAAAAATGACAAAAAGCTGATTATGCGCAGGTATAATCAACTTTTAGCAACAAAGATGAATGTGATATTTGTATTAGTCGAAGAGGAGTACATCACCCCTTTTCTTAGAGAGGGCGATAATCTCATCAGTAAAGCCCGAGATTGAGAAAAGAACAAACCAATCCTTCCTCTTCCCGTTTTTCCATTCAACCTTTTTCGATTTCTCGATTAGTGACTCGAAAACATCAATCCCAAGCTTTTCATTTCTGAATTTGCACTCTCCGAAGCATATATCATTTCCGGATGAGTCATATGCAACGATGTCGATTTCAGTGGACTTATCCCACCATGCTCCGATACGGTTGAATGAGAATGGTAGTTGTCCGTCCTCCTGGAGAGAGAGAAGCTTCTCCCTTGAGATATCCTCATATATAAAGGATGTATGATTGTCAATAAGATTCGCCCTGATTCTGTCCATTACATACTTTGTCTGTCCCATATTGAGCATAGATAGGTTTGGATAGATGAACCTGAACCAAAACCTGAAGTAAGGGTCCTTTATCTTATAGAGTCCTTTTCTGCATTTAAGGGGATTCTCGACTGTGACGGGAATAACTCTCTCTATAAGGTCAAGCTGTGTCAGAACAGCCAGTGGATTTGTAAGCTTCGTCTGCTCAGTATTCATGTACGATGAAATATCTGAAAGCTTTTCATTACCTAGAGCTATCACATTGAGAAGCGTAAAATATGTTCCAATTGAGCTGACTTCACGCCTCAGGATGGTCTCCGGCTCGTCCAGAAGAATGGAAGAAGTATCGAGAACACGTTCGCTTATCGCCGTATAAACGTCTCTGTAGCCAGCAAGCATTCCGGCATACTTCGGAACTCCCCCCGTGATGGAGTACATTTCAACAAGTTCCCTCCGACTTAGCTTCTCCGAATGGAAATTGCTGTAATATTCAAAAGGTATCGGATGAATACGCATCGAACTGGTGCGCCTGCCGTATAGAGGGCTTGTCACATTCAGCGTCTGCGACCACATCATTCTGATCAGGGAGCCACAGACAATAAGCATTACGTGAGAGAATCTGAGCTTTTCGTCCCAGACCTTCTGAAGTATTGAAAGAAAAGCAGGGTTACCTTCTGCAAGATATTGGAATTCATCGATGACGATAATCCTCTTCGTCGTTGTAGACGGAAGGAGGGATAGCATTGTTTCCCACGAAAAGACGTCACTGCTATTAAATATCACATTCAGATGAGATACTGCATCCTGGAAATGTCTTCTATTCATCTTGTCATCCTCTTCGGTTGCAAGATAATAGATTCCGTCCTTGCCTGAGATGAATTTCTTGATGAGCTCCGTCTTTCCCACCCTTCGTCTGCCATAGATAACGACAAAAGAAGATTCCTCCTTCATGTACTCTTTTTCCAGCTGAGCCAATTCAAGTTTTCTATCCACAAACAACATAACAATCTCACTTTTCTCAATATATTTCAAAATATAATATTTGTAAATATAATATTTCAGTGTGCCGAATATATATCGGTTGGGCAGAAAAACATCTCTACTTACATCGGGAGTGGTCGAACCGAATTAAAGGATGTTCATAGAGGAGTGCTGTTTGTACTGACTGAAACAGCACACTCCTCTTTTATGATATTGCAGCCATAACAGAAGGGGACAATATAAAGGCTGAAATCAAATATCGCCTCCCGGGCGAAGACATGAGCGCCCTCATGATATATCTTTCTTCCTGCAATGAGAGAAAAAGACTACCGACACAGGGGATGTCAATTCTCAAAGATGGAGGAAAAGAAAATGAATTTAAAAGAAGCATTCAGATTTCAGAATAAGCTCAACGAGCTTATTACAAAGAGTGAAGATATCCTCAGAAATGAAGGGAATATAATGACTGTGACAAATACAGTTCTGAAGAGCAAGGTTGATAAAGAAGCCGAAAACGAAGTGACAAGGGAGTCCTATCGCTTCTCCCTCTTCGACCTCGATGGTAAAGTCACAAGGCTTGCCGACTTCTTGATGTATCTCTTCGATGAGCGGAGAAAGCTCACAGGAGCAATCGAGAAGACAAAGGCCGCACTCGATATCGACATCGACGCCGAGACTGCGCTCAACGTAAAGAGGCAGGAGATTATGGCTGTCTTCAGCAACATGGTCTCAATCAGGGGAAGCGAAGTTGTAATTCCGAAGGGAGGAATCGGCTACCGCTTCAATGCAGAAGGAAACCAGACTCCGTATAAGTGTGATGTCAAAATCGTGAAGACCATCAACTATGACAGGAACAAGGTTAAAACCTACCTCAAAAAACTCGGACGCGAAAACGATGAGACATCATCGAAAATCGACTATGCCCTTGTCTCCTCGAGCGTGGAGTACATCTCCCCGTTTGATGTGAATGACGGCTTTGTCGAAATCTTCGAGGAATTTGCCTCTTGATTGAATCGGTCAGATGATATGGATGTGGAAGGAGTTTTTTCGGCTGTCGGTTCAGTTGCAGATGAACTATGAGGCTGCAATAGAGACGCCGGAATCCGGATTAATCCGGGAGTATTCTGGCAAAGCTATTAAGAACATCATTCTGATAAAATGACAGGTTCACATAAAGGTCGGGGGCGCCGTATCATCACCCCCTCAAAAGAAGAGCGTAAAGAGTTTTCCGAGCCAAGAGGCGTCCACACTGAAAGCGCAAAGAAGACAATTGCTATCCTCGTTCTTCCTCAGGCATCAAAAAAAAGAACTCCGGGACTTCGTATCCAGGTAAATACACAACCGCCCCTTCTTTCATTTCGGTTTCCCGATAAGAAAGCGGGAGCAGAAAAGATATGCTGAGATTATTTCTCCCTCATCCTTGTCATCTGACCGACAAATTCAGTCCCGGATAAAACCGGGATTTTCTATCAAAGATACCTTCTCTTTATTATTTTCATGACCTCTTCGGGTGACCCAACGCTTTCCTTTATCCCGGCTTTCTCCAGCTCCTCAGGAGTTCTGAAACCGTAGTTGACGATGATTGAGTCGCATTTGAGATTCTCTGCCGTCCGTGCATCCACCTCGCTGTCTCCGATGTAGATAATGTCGTCACTCTTGAGGCCAAGCTTATCGAGTTCTCTCAATATTCCCTCGGGGTCAGGCTTAAGTGGGTACCTTCCGTTTTCACCCAGAACAAAAGCGAATTTGATTTGAGAAAACATGGCCTTTATTATCTCTTTGACTACACTCTCCTTCTTGTTCGAAGCAACAGCAACCTTCAATCCGTTTTCATCAAGCCACATGAGTAGCTCTTCAATTCCCGGATAGGGCTTGGTATAAACACAGGGATGCTTCATGTATGATGACACGAGGAGTTCATTCATAAGGGAGAAATCATTATCATCGATTAACGCCCCGCTGTTATTCACAACTTGTATTAGTGCATTCCTGAGGCCGTGACCGACAGCTTTTCTTGTCTCTTCTTCACTTACTTGAGGAATATCATAGGATGAGAGGACATAGTTTATAGCCCTTCTTATATCGCCGAGGGTATTGAGAAGTGTACCATCCAGATCAAAGACAACAAGTTTCTTTTTCATGTTAAAAAGTATATGCTTATCGAAGAGGAGAGAAAAGAATGTACAGAGTCGTAATCAAAGATAACAAATCAAAACAGCTTGAGAAGCACCATCCGTGGGTCTTCACAGGGGCAATCGCTTCCCTTAGTCCTCTCTTCACCCGTCCTGACTGGGCTGAAGTCTACACGGAAAGCGGTACATTCATTGCAAAGGGCTGGTACGACGAAAAGTCCCACATTGTCCTGCACCTCCTCACATGGGATAAAGACGAAGTAACTGATGACGAATTTGTCGAAGGCCTTGTCGTTAATGCCATAAGGAGAAGAAAAGATTTCTTTACACTTGAAAACACAAACTGCTTCCGTCTAATTCACGGGGAAGCGGACTTCATTCCGGGCCTTGCGGCAGACTGCTATGCTCAGGAGATTCACCTCATCCTCTCCTCACGATTTGCCCTGCATTTTCTCCCGGTAATCATAAAAACACTTGAGAAAACACTTCATCCATCTCTAGTGCAGGTATCTGCCGATACATTCTATGCCTCTAGCGAAGGCATAAGCGAAAAGGTAAGGTACTTCAAAAACGGTGTGGAACTCAAGGACAGCGAAGCGCCGAAAGACAACACACTCTTCATGGAGAGCGGCATATGGTATGAGATAACCCCTGGTAAGGGCCAGAAGTCAGGTTTCTACTGCGACCAGAGAGATAACAGAAACAGGGCTGAAAAATACACTAAAGGTAAGCGTGTTCTCGACGTCTGTCCCTACACAGGCGCATTCACCCTCCACGCCCTCCGCTCGGGTGCTCTTTCTGTTGACTCTGTCGACAGCTCGGAAAGTGCCTTAAGGCATTTGCTCTATCAAATACATCTCAATGAGAACAAGGGAGTACTGCCGGAAGGAAGCCGGGAGAAAGTGACGACAGTCAATGCCGACTGCTTCAACCACCTGAGGACAATCGAAGAGGATTACTACGATACGATAATCCTCGACCCGCCGAAACTTGCCCAGACGAAGAGCAAACTCGACGGAGCCGTCAAAGCCTACAAGGACCTTAACAGAGTTGCCATGACAAAGATTAAGGACGAAGGAATTCTCATTACATTCTCCTGCTCGGGAGCACTCACAAGGGAAAACTTCCTTCTGCTCCTGAGCTGGGCGGCTGCAGACGCAGGATGCGAAATACAGGTGCTTGAGACTTTGAGCGCCGGTAGCGACCATCCCGTGAGACTGTCTTTCCCCGAAAGCCAGTATCTCAAAGGTTTTATACTTCGTGTCATAAAGAAATGAGCCTCCCGGACGGAAGACTCACTCATTGAACACAGAAAAATCCTTACTTACCGCAATTCTCTTTTTCTTCACTCTCATCGGTTTTCTGGGAGCAGCAACAGCATGAAGCGTCGTCAACTTTGACTTCCTCACTCTTCGACTCCTCCTCTTTTGAGCCTGCCTTCTTACACTTATCACATGGAAGAGCAAAGAAAAGTACAAATCCCCAGAAGGAGCCGAATGCGAGTAAAATCATGCTACCTAGGTGTGTGGTATCGAAATAACCGGAGTAGCTTTGAGTATATACAGACCCCCATACACGATACATCTCGGTATGTGGAAGAGTGATTGAGAAACACAATAAAACGACAAGAGCACAAAGTGAAAGTGCTCCGAAAACAATTGAACAGATTTTCAAAACTGATTTATTCATATCTTTTGCCTCGTGCATGTAATTTAAGTCGCTTTTCAAAATATGACAACAGAAAACATCAATCAACAAAGACTCTTTCCCTTTCCTTCACATATTTGACATATTGTGAAGAAAACAGGGCTTAAAAGAATGGGCCACCTCTGAGAGATGGCTCATAGAGAATGAAATTTTTCTTATTGCGCCGACGAAGTGTCTGTCCAAATATAGTCGCCACTGATGTCCGAAAACAGCAATCCAGTCGATATATAAGCAACGTAAATCAAATTCTTTGTATCATTGTCCAGATAACAAGTAAATTCAGAAAAACTATTTTCACCAGTCTTTTCAACTCCATTGATGACGACAGAAACTGGAACATCTTCAAATGCAGGATTATCTGTTTTCTTCGATATTGCATTCCCGTCCATCACTCCCTCACTGAGCTTTGCAGAAATTTTGAGGTTGGTGACTGTGATTGTCTTTTCATTTGCATCGTAGGCAACAACCTTATCCTCATTACCATTACTTCCGTCTTCAATTAACTTACAATAGAGGTACTTGACGTCTTTAGAATCATCAGTGCTGGAGTAAAAATAATTTGTTCCATTATATGTGTAATAGCCCACACATCCATAGTCGTCACTCATCTTCGCTTTGCCGAGAGAATAGACCAATATTTCCTTCAAATCGTCTTTAATCTCAGTTTTTGTTTTAGCAGTATCCTTTGACGGTAAACTTCCGCCTTGGCCACCACTCTTCCCCCGGAATAAGCCATCAACTGCAGTTGCCAGGGACATGGCAGCAACACCTTTATCGAAGACGGAATCTTCACTTGTTATTTCTTCCCATACCGATGCAGTCAGGGTTATATCTGAAGTAACTGGAGTATCAAAATCGTAGATTGCGTTTTTCTCGTCTCTCCAATTGGCAAAACCACCGACTGTTTTCGATACTTCAACATTCGGCTTTCCTACCTTTTCTCCATACTCCACTTCCGTTGTTTCTGACTTTTCACCGTTTTTGAATGTGACGACAGCCTTAGTCCTGTATGCAGCCTTAAGTGTCAGATCCGATGTCACCTTATCCTCGAAGTTGTATGCTGTTCCGTCATCCTTCACCCATGAGACAAAAGCAACTGTATTTTCTTTTACAGGGTCCTTCTCAGGCTTTGCAACAGCCTCACCTTCCTTGACTGTAACTACTGTCTTCTCGTCCCCGTTATCAGGATCAAAGGTTACTTTATATTCTGTGGGGGGGGCAGAAGTCTCGTTGTCGCATGAAACAAAACAGAATGCGACAATCATTAAAAATGAAAGAACAATTGATAATTTCTTCATTATCGTCCTCCTGAAATTTATATAGCTATTTTACCATATATAAAAGGCTTATTACTCGATTTGTTGACTTAATCATCTACTAGGACATTAGATGACCTAC
>CAVIUT010000027.1:0-21368 GCA_963646155.1 Eggerthellaceae bacterium
ATAAAAATAATGGATAGTTAATCAGTTTTCGTGTAAACACGGGGAAAATTTAGGCATAAAAGAGTAGCGTTAAACGGGGAAAATGGACTTACTGTAGATGTGCGAGGTGATGTGATATGAAAATCTACAAAAGGGAAAAATATCTTGAGAAAGTAAGGCCTTTCTATGACTCGGATTTAATAAAGATTATCACAGGGATTAGGCGTTGCGGCAAGTCCTGTATCCTAAAACTCATTGTGGACGAGTTGAAAGAGAAGGGGGTAGCGGAGGACCACATCATATACATCCAGCTCGACAAGAAGAACTTCAAATGGATTAAGACTCCCGAACAGCTTGAGAGCGTTATTGACTCATATGTAAAGGATTCGGGCTTCTACTACCTTTTTGTTGATGAAGTTCAGAACGTGAAGGGGTTTGAAGCCGTCATACAGGGCTATCAGGAGGAAGAAAATTTCTCTATCTTCCTGACGGGCTCGAATTCTTACCTTCTCAGTGATGAGATCTCAACAAAGCTCACAGGACGGTATATTAAATTCGAGGTGTACACTTTGGATTTCGAGGAGTATGAGCAGATGAAACTCTTCCATGGATATACCCTGTCCCTGGATAAGATGGAGGAATTCAAAGAATACGTGATAAACGGAGGTTTTCCAAAAAGCCTGGAATTCCAAGACCAGAGAGCAAGGCAGCTTTATACAGAGAGTATAATCACCGAGATATTCGAAAAGGACATCAAAAAGAGGAACAAAATAAGAAACAGGACTGTGTTTGAAAGAATACAGAACTATTTGATTGGAAACTACGGCGCAGCATTCTCCTTGAAGTCTGCATATGAATACTTCAGGGATGTCGAGAAGATAAATGTCACAAAAGCAACCCTCCGCAAATATATCGATATCCTCCTCGCTGCTAAAATCCTCTATAAATGCGAAAGGTTCGACCAGAAAAGTAAAAGAGTGCTCAGCGGGGAATGCAAATTCTATCTGGCGGACCTGAGTATATTTTTTGCGATGAATGTGGACAATAGGATAAACTTTGGTGCATCGCTGGAGAATATCGTCTACCTCTATCTCTTGAGCTACGATTATAAAGTGAGCGTCGGGAGAATCGGAAAATTCGAGTGTGATTTCATAACAAGGGATCTGGATAATCAATACGCATATATTCAGGTATCACAAAGCATCTCTGACAAGGCTGCTGAGGAGAGGAAGTACAGGCCGTTCTCGTCTATCAGAGACGGTTATCCCCGGTATCTATTGACACTGGACAGGTTGAAGAACCAGAGAGACGGCGTGAAGCACCTCGACATCATTGATGTAATAACAGGGAGGGTAAAGATTTAGACACTAAATAGTGTTCAGCTGTCTGCCTTGAAGTTATATACACTCACTATGTGCTTAACGACATCGACTGTCGGTGTGATGTTATAAAGTATGCTTTCCAGGCTCTTGTAGGCCATAGGTGACTCATCGAGTGTCTCTCTCTTTACACAGGTTGTGAAAATGCCTTCCATTTTCCTTTTGTACTCTTCGATATCAAGAGTCTTATAAGCCATGTTCCGGCTCATTACCCGTCCCGCTCCGTGCGGGGCGCTGAAGTTCCAGTCCTCATTGCCTTTTCCTATGCATATGAGGGAACCGTCCCTCATGTTTATCGGAATGAGCAGCTTTTCTCCCTTCTTTGCAGATACAGCGCCTTTTCTGAGAATCATGGAGTCGAGGTCGATGTAATTGTGGATGGTCGTGAATTCATCCCTTACCGAGAATTTCATCATGCTCACTATCACATCGGCTATTGCCTTACGGTTGAGGGAGGCAAATTTCTGCGTTATGGCCATATCGAAAAGATAGTCGTCCATCAACGCGCCCGACACATATGCTAGTTCCTCCGGGACGGGAAGAGAGTCGGGATTCTTACTTTTGAGAGCTTTGATGGCAGCCTGAATCTCCTTCTCCCTGCCTTCAGCTTTCATCGCGGCAATAAGCTCCTCAATCTGGGAATTTGTACATCCCTTCAGCGCTTTAAGCCCCTCCTCCTGATAGTAAGACGCAACTTCAGTTCCGAGATGCCTGCTTCCGGAGTGGATTACAAGAAACAGCCTTCCTTCATCATCCTTGTCGACTTCGATAAAGTGATTGCCTCCGCCGAGGGTGCCGAGGCTGTGCTGAGCATAGATATGTTTAATTCTATCAAAAGAACGCAATGCTCTGAGGTCAATCATCTCATTGTAGGGATGACACTCCTCCCTCACATTCAATCCGAAAGGCACATTCCCCCTTATGGTATCGTCGAGCTTTTTAAAATCGACGCTCTTATCATCGAGCTCCACAACTTCCATTCCGCACCCTATATCAACACCGACCATCGACGGCACAACCTTGTCGGTGATTGTCATTGTCGTCCCGATAGAACACCCCTTGCCTGCATGGACATCGCTCATCATACGGATTTTCGAGGAAGAGAAAGCCTCCTCGTCACATAGAAGCTGAATCTGACTCCTGGCAAGTGGGTCGATAGTATCAGAATATACTACCGCCGTGTTGTATTTGCCTTTAATTTCAATCATTATCACTATCCTTTATCCAATTATAGTGACTGCATTCTCTTTCTTTGTCGCCTCGAAGGCGAAATTCACCTTTTTGATTTGTATCTGATAAGGTTGGTGAGAGAGGCGATTGAGTTCTTGATTGAGTCCATATCGCCGAGGGTTAGTCCCTCCTCCTCTAACATCTTCTTGAGTTTGGCGCCTTCCGTCATGTAGAGCGGGTTATAGGAATATATGTCACGAATCGACCCTGTTGATTTAACTTCCCCTTTCTCGAGGAGAATGACATCAGTTGCGTAGGATGCAACTTCTTCCGGGTTATGGGACGTAAAGATAATTGTCTTACCCTCTTTATTGAGCTTTTTAAGGAGTGTAAATATATCCTTCCGGCTCTTCTCGTCGAGGCCTGACGAAATTTCATCAAGAACGATTACATCAGGCTTGAGGGAGAGTATCCCTGCAGCTGCAACTTTTCTCTTCTCTCCTCCCGAGAGTGCAAAGGGGCTCCTATCCCACTTATCCATGTCGATACCTACACTCCTCAATGCATTTTCGGCATCCAATGTGGCTTCCTCCCTGCTTCTACCCATTGCGATGGGACCGAATGCAACATCGAGGAGGACGGTCTTCTCGAAGAGCTGGCTCTCGGGGTATTGGAAGACAAGGCCTACCTTCTGCCGCAGCTTCTTTCTGTCGTAGTCCTCAGCGTTTATATCCTCCCCGTCGACGAGTACCTTGCCCTTACTCGGGGATTTGAGGGCATTGAGAAGCCTCAATAGCGTGCTTTTCCCGCTTCCGCTTTCACCTACGACCGCAGTCATCGATCCGCTTTTTATTGCAATGTTAATATCCCTTAATGCTTCTATTTTGCTTCCCGGGTAGGTGTAGCTGACATTTTCGAGTTTTATATCCACAATTTCACCTCCAGGAAATAAGAGAGGAGGGCATAACTAATTACGATTAAGTAGGCTATACAGTCCTTATATGAGTAATGAAGGGGATAGAGGCTGGTACTTGAGGTTTTGTTGAAGCCTCTTCCGTCCATAGAGAGTGCGAGTTCATCGGCCCTCTTATAGGCTGAAACAAAGAGGGGGACAAGAATGGGAAGAACAATCTTCGCCTTCTTTATGAGGCCCTTCTCTTCAAACGAGCACCCTCTGCTCTTCTGGGCCTCCACAACACGCTCGGCCTCTTGAGAAAGAATCGGGATGAAGCTGAATGCTATCATCACGATTGTTGAGAGGATATGTACAGGTTTTTTTAATAATCCTTTTCCCAGCATTTTCTCCATTCCTTTCGATATCTGCCCGGGGCTTGTCGCCAGGGTGAAAAGCGAGGATGCAGTAACAGTCAGCGAGAAGCGTATGACATTGATGAGTGCTTTTCTCAATGCATTATCCTCAAGAAGTACTATCAAGAGGGCAAAGAAAGAGGAAAGGAGAACTGTTCTGCCAAGTCCCTTGAGAATGTACTTCAATGGAACACGGGTAAGAAGGGCAGTTACAGTTATTGAAAGAAAAGCAAAGGCAAAAAAGGCGAGAGACGAGAAGTAGAAAAGAGAGAGTATGTAGATAACAAGTCCCACGCCCTTAACTCTCGGGTCGAGGGAGTGTATGGGGCTTTTAGAGCTGTAGTAACGGCCGAGAGCTATCTCAAACATGCTCCAGCCTCTCAAGTATTTTCTTCTCCAACTCTCTAAGTGTCAGAGAGTTCTCCAGTCCCACTTTCCACGCGACCTCAACCGGATATGGGACGGTGAGATTGTTTTTAGTGAGATTGTCATATGTCAATACTTCTTCAGGTTTCCCGCTTTTTATGACAGCGCCGTTATTGAGGATATAGATCCTATCTGAAAAGATAGTCTCCTCTGTGTGGTGTGTGATATAAATAACGGCCGTCTTTTTCTCACGGCACTCGTTAAGGAGAAACCCCAGTATATTCCCGGCTGATTTACTATCGAGCATGCTGCTTGCTTCGTCGAGAACAAGAAGAGCGGGGCGTAGCGCCAGAGCCGAAGCTATTGCTTGCCTCTGTTTCTCGCCGCCAGAGAGAGTATGAGGGGAGAGACGGCGCTTCTCGTAGAGTCCGACTCTCCTGAGGGCTTCGTCAACGCGCTCTCTTATTTCACATTGCGGCAGGTTGAGATTCTCCGGCCCGAATGCCACATCCTCCTCGACTGTTTCCCCGATTATCTGGTTATCGGGATTCTGGAAGACTATTCTTACTTTTTCCCGCCTTTCTTCTCCTGTGAGATTAACTTTTCCTCCGCTTTCTTTTTTAAGCCCTGAAAGAATCAGCGCCAAAGTGCTTTTGCCGCTCCCGTTGGGGCCCAGCACGGAGATGAACTCGCCTTCTTTTATTGAAAGCGAGATGTCACAGAGAGCCTTATTCTCTCTTCCGGGGTATTGGTAGGATAGCGACGATACCTCTATCAGAGCCATCAGGTGTTGTCTTTCTCCTTGATGGTAAGGAATTTACTTGTTGCAAAGAGACCTGCTATACACAATACTCCTACTAGAAGCTGCCACATAGCCCATTCCCTTATAACCAGTTCGCGCGTGAATGCAATCATCAATATTTCAATTATTGACTTCAGATTCTGGAGGTTGAGTACATATATGAGCTCGATTACGATGATAACCAGGGCAACATAATTAATAAGGTCCTCGAGCCCCTTTGCACTGTCGGTGAGGATATCTTTAAAGTACCCGGGAATATGTACGGCAGATAAAATAATGCCGGCAACAAGGATGATGGAGAGCGCTGCTTCCAGAAGCGTTGTGATTAAGTGTATGACACGCTGGAAGCGTCCCATAGCGCTTGATGTTTCGAAGAATTTAGGGGAGAATTCACTGGTTTTCTGCCCTTTTATGAATGAGTTCAACTCACTTGAATGATTAGCCATTAAGAACCTCTTCTGTGTTTGTTATTATAGTCTTTAAAGGAATTATGTA
The DNA here is from genome assembly GCA_963646155.1 of Eggerthellaceae bacterium. GTDB lineage: Bacteria > Spirochaetota > Spirochaetia > Sphaerochaetales > Sphaerochaetaceae > Ornithospirochaeta. The sequence continues at coordinate 5,500 of CAVIUT010000027.1, forward strand.
TCTAGTAGGATAGAGCCCCTCTCTCCTTTTCTTCCTCCATCCTCTTCAGGAGGGCCGATGTTACAGTGCCGATCAAGAAGCCCGTAACTGCACCCGCGAATACCAGAAACGGAAGGTAATAAATAAGAGCCCTGCTCTCAACAATCAGCATCGCCACCCCGAGCTGCGCCGCGTTATGCAGTACGCCCCCGACTGTGCTTACAGCCACCGTGTTAATTCTCATTCCCTTCAAAAGCGCCATGACAAGTAAACTGATTAAGGCACCCGATAGAGAATAGAGGAGCGAGAGAACGTTACCGAATAACAGCGACGATATAAAGACCCTTAAGAGGGAAATGAATAGTGTATCTGAGAAGGGGAGGGTATAGAGTGCGAAGACCAGGGCAATGTTTGCCAGTCCCAGCTTTATCCCGGGAATCGGAATGAAGGAGGGCAGGAGCATCTCGAGGTATGAAAGAATGAGTGAGAGCGCCGTGAGCATTCCCATGCGTGTTATACGTCTTGTCTCCATTCTTACACCACCAAATCTACAGTGTCCGAGGTCTTTATTACCTCGACAACAAGTTTATTGGGTAGGCACGTTATGCACTCACCCATCCTGCTTACCCACCCTTGTGATACGCAGATCTTATCAGGACAGTCAGCCTCACTTATTCTGGCCTTCCCGTCCTTGATTATAAGAGTGTTCGTTCCGCCGTTGAGAGAAACTGTTATGTCTTTATCAAGAGAATACTCTGCCTCTTTTTCGCCGTTAATCATCACTCTCACCCTGTCTCCTTCCTCTTTATTGCTTAAGAGGAAGAACAGGATGATTGCGAGAATGATGAACACTACTAGAGGCAGTATTCTGAGGAGTATCTTTTTCCTTTCCATCACCTAGAAACAATAAACTGTAAGTGCAATTATGGAAAGGGCGATAAGCATTATCGGGATACCGCGGAAAGCGCGGGGCACATACTTCTCCTGCACCTTTTCTCTTACACAAGATACTGCAACTGTTACTAAGAGGTAGCCGAGAGCAACGCCGAAAGAGGCAAAAACAGTCTCAAGAAGTGTATAGCCTTCACTCTGGAATAAGAGTACAGAACCCAGAATTCCACTTGAAAGGGCAGGCGGGAAAATCTCGGATGTCTTCTTCTTACTTATAAGTGCAACTAGAGCTGTTACAAGAAGGATTGAAAGAGTATAGACGACAAGACGGAGGCAGGAGGCACATTTCCCGACGATGAAGCTCTCGAGTGGCCATATAAGAAGCGATGAGAGGATAAGGATCAGGGCCGTATACAGCGATGAGAAGACATTGCTTTTGATGCTCTCTTTAGAGCACGAAAGCATACCCTCTACATTGAAGAATTTAACAAGAATGTAGTTGGAAGAGAGAGTGCATGTAAGTGTCAGTAAAATCAAATCCTTGATATTCATTTCTTTTCTTCCTCCTTTTTATTGCAAACTGCACTCAAGAAAGCAAGGGAAAGGCCGTATGTTATGAACCCGCCCTGTGCTTTGGTGAGTATCGGAATGAGGTGATTCTTCATAAAGCCTATCTCGAGTCCACAGAAGGAACCCGCACCAAAGACCTCGCGTAGAACGGCGGTAAGTACAACCGGGACGAGGAAGAAGAGAGAGTAGGATAGCGTGTCAACTATACTGTCCTTGAATGTGAGAGTATTCTCACTTGTTGAGGAGAGGGCGAAGCCGAGGAGGAATGTAAGTGCAAAATATACACTCTTTCCCGAATAAACGTCGTAGAGGAAAGCCTCTAAGAGCATCATTGCGCTGGAAGTCACAAATAGCGGGACGAGAAGCGAGATGATTGCCCCGGCGCCCTTTGAACTCTTCTTTACGAGTGGATATGTAACCACTCTCGATACCACAAGCGAAACCACAGCTCCAAGTGATAACAAAAGCGCAGTCTTTACGTTTGCCGAAAGCCCCAGAGCCGGAACAGCCGAAAGCGCAAGGAGCATGAAAGTTCTATTTTTCTTTTCCATCTTATTTTCCCTCCTTTATCTTGTCATAGGCGGAGAATGTGTCGTTAATTGCATCCCTTACAGCCTCTGACGTGAGAGTTGCTCCGCTTATTACTGCCTCGTTCCCACTCCATGATGAATCGAGCCCGGTAAATGATGAGAGGTAGTTATCGGGAAGAGAGTAGGATGAGAAGTAATCGGCCTCGATAATCAATTCCTTAACGGAGAAATCAGCTATCTTTCCGTCCTCTGTAAGAAGTATGTACATAACCATGGTCTCATTGCCGAAGCCGTACGGACGGGAAGCAAAGCCGTAGTATAATTTTCCATCGCTCTCGATTGCGTAGATAGTTGTAACACTACTCTCTATTCCGTCAAGCGGGATGATGGTATATACCGCATCATCAGATAGAGTTCCGAGCTTCTTAATTCTCTTAAGGTCGCTCTTCGAGTTGTCCTTGAGAGAAGACTGCGCCTCATTGAGGAGGGCATACTTGATTGAAGACGAAAGCGAGGTGGTGTTATTTCCATCCATGTCATAGACGGAAAGGGAGTATATATTACTTACTACTGTGTAGTATGCTCCGCCGTCGTTTACAAGGTATGCGATTGCCGAGTTGTTTCCAGCCTTCTTTGCCAGTGTGACCTCGCTCAGCTCTGAAGTGAAATCCTCGGCGACGAGAAGACCTTTCGGGTTGACAGCTTCACCGAAGACAGTTGTGAGCATCTCTTCGAATTTCTGCTCCGGTGATTTCTCCGCTGCCACAATCAAGCCGTTAGCGGCTAGTAAATCAAAGGCATCGGCAACGGCATTTCTGAAGGCTGTGGAGGAGTAGGTGACACCAGCGACAATCTCAGTTGTCGAGAGAGTTGAGTCGGCCCCGATAAATGTAGAGGGGTAGTCGGATCCGAAATCTTTTGTTTCCGGGTACTCATCAAGTTTTATTCCCGCAACCTTACCGTCTTTCGTTATACCGAGGGTAAGTGTAATGTAGTTGCCTGTGAAGCCTTTGTTTGTTGCGCATTTCAGGACATATCCCTTACCCGATGTCTCTTCATAGACGGCCCTTACGGTATCGGGTGTATTCTCGAGTGTAATGGGGGTGAAATTCTCCGCGCCGGGGAAAACAGAGAAGAGTGGCTCGAATTCTCCCTTCTTCTTATTATTCTCGATGACTGGAGATGTAACCATATTTAATAGAACGAGGAGCAGTACACCACAGAGGAATGTAAGTGTTATTCTCAAAAATTCTTTCTTATTTGACATAGTTGGAACCTCCAAGCGGTACTTTATGACATATCTTCTCGATTAAAGGCGTGAAGATATTCATGATGAGAATGGAGAATGACACACCCTCCGGCAATGCCATGAAAGACCTTATTACGAATGTGAGGATACCGCATAAAACGCAGAAAACAACCTTACCGGTATTTGTAATCGGGGTTGTGACATAGTCTGTTGCCATGAAAACGGCACCGAGGAAGAGGCCTCCCGAGAGAATTTCATAGAGCGCGTACTCAAAGCTGAGGGAAGAGCATAGATATAGGACGAATACAGTGAAGATGTATGAGAAGGGCACATACCACTTTATGACACCACGGACGGATAGGTAAATCCAGCCGATTATGAGAGCAAGAATACATGTTTCTCCGATTGTTCCTCCGTGAAGACCTAAAAGCATCTGTGTCAGTGTCGGAAGGGACGACATCTCCTTTCCTGAAAGAAGAACAAGCGGTGTCGCGCCCGATGCGAGCTCCACAATCTTAGGAGTAGTGAATGTCGTGACAGTCGAGAATGTTTCGAGCATGAATACACGCGCCGTGATTGCAGGGTTGGCGAAGTTTTTTCCGATTCCTCCGAAAAGGCACTTTACAATAACTATTGCAAAGACCGTCCCGATTACAGCCTGATAGAGAGCAACATCTACTCCGAGGTTAAGCGCGAGAAGAAGGCCCGTAACGACACATGAAAGGTCAGATACTGTATTTTTCTTCTTTATGATAAGGCACCATATTGTCTCCGCCAGCGCTGCCGTGACGACAGAGGTGAGAATTAAAAGGAGTGCCTTGACGCCGAAAATCACAACCGATGCGATAGAAACAGGCACCAGGGCGATGATTACATCGAGCATTATTCTCTGAGTAGAACTGTTATCGTGAAAATGCGGTGAAGACGCTGTAGATAGATTATATGCTTTTTCCATTATTACTTCCTCCTTCCCCTTAAAAATTTCTTTCCTTCTCTGTTGTGTGCAACAAGAGGACGGTTAGCGGGGCATACAAAAGCGCAGCATCCGCATTCCATGCATGTGTTGAGATCTGCCTTTTTGAGCCTGAGCTCTTTTTCCTCGTCATCATCCTCTTCAAGTGCATCGGAGAACTCGCAGGGATTGAGATTTAATGGGCATGCGTCGACACATCTTCCACAGTGTATACACGGTCCCTCCTCCCTTTCCTTTGCTTCATTTTCGTCCATCGCGACGATAGCCGATGTTGCTTTGACGACAACGTGGTCGAGGGAAGAAACAGCTTCTCCCATCATAGGGCCGCCGTCGATAACCTTTTTCGGCTTACTCTTAAAGCCACCGGCCTCTTCAAGTACATAACCGAAGCTTGTGCCGATAGGGACGATGACATTCTTCGGCTCCTTTATTGCTGAGCCGTCGACGGATACCGTCTTCTCGACAAGAGGAAAACCTGTCTCAAAGTAGTCTGCCATCTTGCTGAGTGTTGTTACGTTTGTAATTATTACGCCGAGCGAGGCGAGTCTCTCTCCCGCCTTTACAACCTTACCCGTTGCGTTATATAAGAGAACCTGCTTAGCGCCCTGTGGATATACACTCTCGAGAGTCAGAACCTTGACGGAAGAATCATCTTTAAAGAATGAAGTGAGTTTTTCAATCGCTTCAGCCTTATTCGCCTCAATCCCGATTACGTACTCTTTGGCGCCGACAAATTTCTTGAGTATTTCGATTCCTTTCTTAATTGAAGAAGTGTGTTCGATCATGGTTCGGTTATCTGCTGTGCAATATGGCTCGCACTCGGCACCGTTAATGAGGACAGTCTCGATTCTGTTCTTCCTGAGGGCCTCCCACTTTCCGTGAAGAGGGTAGGCGGCGCCTCCGAGACCTACAATGCCGGAGTTGCAGCAGCCGAGAAGAAAGTCGTCAAGTGTTTCGAGCGCCGGTGCCTTCATATTCGGGTCCTTCTCCATCCTGCCGTCGCTCTTGATGGAGACGGAGTCTTCACTGACCTTAGTTACCGTGCCGCTTATTGAGGCATGGACGGGACTTGAGACTCTTCCTTCTCCCGGGCGGGCTATCATCTCGCCGAGGTATACATAATCGCCTTCTTTGACAATCGGGACAGCCTTCACCCCGGAATGCATCTGCATGGGAAGTGTAACTGACTCCGGTGCCTTGATACGTATAGACTCAATATCCTGTGTGGCCTTGCAATGAGGTACGTGTACCGCTGATATTTTCTTTTTGAAAAGCATATATAAGCACTCCTTTGAGCTTTAATTAATAATCAAGTCTTCTATCCCTTCTGTATATTTCACACTGCCGTCGGGAAAAACCCAGATTGCATCGGCCCCGAGGCTCAACGCCAGCTTCCTTCCTTCTTCATAGTCCATTGAGAAGAGGGCAGTAGAAAGCGCATCTGCCAGTGCACTGTCCTTCACGATGATCGATACGGAGTCGTAGTAAGAAGCGGGATAAAGCGTGTCCTTATCGATGATGTGGGAGTATTTGACGCCGTCGAGGGTGAAATAGCGCTCGTAGCTTCCGCTTGTCACGCATGATGTGTCCTTCAGTGATAGCATCACAACAAACGAATTCTCCGGGTCTTTGGGGTCCTTTATTCCTGTTCTCCATCCCGAGTTGTCTATTTTGCTCCCGATTATCCTGATATTTCCCCCGATGTTAAGTACATAACTCGAAACACCTTTTTCTTCGAGCTCTTTGGCAGCTTTCTCTGTTGCATATCCCTTCCCGAGGGCTCCCGGGTCGATTGAACTCGAGGAGGAGAGGAGCTTCACTGTTTTCTTCTCTTCGTTTATCTCGAGAAAGTCGAAGCCTGTATAGTGTGAAGCATTCTCCAATGTCTCAGCATCAGGAAGATATGGCGTATCGCTATAGCGTGCATCATGCCAGAGGGAGAGAACGGAGCCCATCATCACATCCATTTCTCCGTTTGTGACCTCCGCCATTCTTTTTGCATAGAGCAGGAACTCAACCAATTCATCTTCTACTGCAATATCACAAAGGGGATTCGAATTGATTGTACAGAGGTTGTTGATTCCCTCGTACTCATGATAGATATCGAAAAGGCGGTGGTATTTCAGTAGAACAGAATAGACTTCGTCGGCATTTAAAATGAACTCCTCCTCGCTGTCTCCCTTATATGAATATATGTATGAAACAGTGTCGAAGAGATCGAAATATGCCCGTCCCTGAGGTGTTACATTCGAGCTCGTTTCTTTTCTGGAACAACCTGTTAATAAGAGTAATAAGCCGAGGAGAAGTATAACCCCCCTCGGCATAAATCTAGAAGATTTAAACTCAGTTTGCATTCTTTGCAGCTTCAGAAATAACAGCCTTGAACTCTGTAATCTGGATTGAGCAGGAAGCAAAGAGCGTCTCGTCTGCTGTTACGACATAGCCCGGATGAGCTTCCTCTGCGCCTCTGACTCTCGTCGGGAGGGATGCAACTTCATCAGCTGTCTTTCCTACGCAGTAGTCTTCGAATGCTGCTGCCTGCTGGAACCATTCGTATGTAGCCTCAGAATACTTGACCATGTTGTAGTCATACTCGAGTTCCTTCTTGCTTCCTCTGTACTGTGCTTCTCCGATTTCTTCGTCATCTGCGCTAACTGTATACTGTGGCTGGATAGCATCTGTGAGGCATGCAAGAATCTTGCCGTTTTCGTCAACGACTGCAGCGCCGAAGTTGGAATACATCTTGATTGTTCCATCCTTTTCATCTGTCGGAGCAACTGTCTCTTCAGCTGTAGAGTCAAGCTTGAGGCCGAGTTTGAATGAAGAGGAAGTTGTGAAGCTCTGCTCATGTGTGTCCTCGATAGCCTTACATACAGCCTCGATGAACTCTGTAATCTGGATTGAGCAGGAAGCAAAGAGTGTCTCGTCGGCAGCAACGACATAGCCCGGATGCGGCTCGTCTTCTCCTCTGACTCTCGTCTGAGTGTTCTTGATTTCGTCCTCTGTCTTTCCTACGCAGTAGTTCTCGAATGCTGCAACCTGTTCAAACCATTCATACTTTGCTTCGGAGTACTTGACCATGTTGTAGTCATACTGGAGCTCTTTCTTGCTCTTAAATGTTGCACCCGAATCGATAGCGTCAATCTTCATCTTGTTCTGAGCGTCATCAATTCTGCATGCGACGACAGTGCCGTTTTCGTCTGTTACGACAGTTGCGACGACACAGTCATAAGCTGCCTGATCGGATGTGGCGTTATCTGAAAATACAACGCCCATGCCGAGCTTGTAGGTCTTTTCAGTTGCAACAGGTGTACTAGCTGTTGTTGTAGTTGTAGTAGTCGTAGCTGCAGTTGTAGTTGTTGTAGCTGCAGCAGCAGTAGTAGTAGATGTTGTTGATTCGCTCTTGGCACATGAAACGAATGTGACTAGAAGAGCGAGTGTTATAAGAACAGCAATTGCTTTTCTCATCTTATTCTCCTTATTTATGTTATGACGGATTTTCCGTCTCTTTTACTTCCCCACAATTCAAACACTTTAGTAATATATAGTCAATTGAATATCTATAAAAACATATAGATAGTTTTGTCGCTTACTTGTCGTCACACCTTATTGCTTTGTCTCCATTTTTGCCTCACGATATCCAACAGACGTGAGAAAAGAGAGGACGGGGCTGGCAAATAACCAGTGTTGATTTTATTTAACAAAAGCTGAAGGAAAAGGGGGGACAGCCTGTTTTTAAGAGCTCAGGTGAACTGTTACTTCAAAAGTCTCTTCTGTTACATCTTATTGCAGGTTTAATGTATGCACTTGCCTGATGCCTACTTGCAGCTAAGTCAGGATGTTCTTCTGCCTCGATGGGTTCGGGATATGAACTTGAGGCCATTGCCGGATGTACAATCGGAGGAGTTTCGACAACGGGAGGTATCGGAACAATATCGTCAATCCTGTATTCTTAGTCCTGAAGATTATCCATCAGCTGCCCTGTGTCAACCAATGCTGCAGCTACATTCTCAAGGAATATCATTAACAATTGCAGTTGCAGGAAAGTACATCAGAGAGAATTGAAGATTGAAAGAAAGCACAGCGGTAAATGAGGAAACATCTGTGTTTCATCTCTTTTACCCATAAACAGAGGATATACCCTTGATTTTGCTGAAAACATAAAAATTAGGTATAAAAACTTTTGTTATTCTTTATAGAGGATTCTCTGTCCCTGGAGTATAATTTAAAAATTGGAGCCGTATTCAGGCTTAAACTTGAGTTGACAAAGGTAATGGATTGTATGGATTTAAATAACGGGTCCGGAACGGAGAAGTGGATAGAGCAGTATGATTTTGCATCATTCTGTGGAGATGGAAATATTTTCGACAGCGAGTATTTCATCAACAATTACACATATGACGGCAGAGACTTGGGGGCAGTACTAGACGGCGATAAGACGGTTTTTAAACTCTGGGCTCCGACGGCAGAGAAGGTTGTCCTCAATCTTTATGACAACGGAAGTTATAAAAATGCATATGAAGTACTCGATATGGAGAGGCTTGAGAGGGGCGTATGGTGTGCCACAGTCGAGTGCGGACACGGCACTTACTACACTTACACTGTTACTACTGCATTCGGTGAAAACGAAGCAGTAGACCCGTATGCAAAGGCAGTTGGAATCAACGGTAAGAGGGGAATGGTTGTTGACCTTTCTCTCACCAACCCCGATGGTTTCGATAACGATACCTTTGTCGATAACATTTCTCATTATTCAGATGCAGTCATCTGGGAGACACACGTAAGGGATTTCTCGAATAAGATTAATGATAGTAAATATAAAGGTAAGTTCCTGGCATTCACGGAAAAAGGCCTCAAAAATTCATCAGGCTTTCCCTCCGGAATTGATTACCTTGCCTCTTTAGGGATTAGCCATGTGCAGCTCCTTCCGATTTTTGACTATGCAACAGTTGACGAGACAAAATCGGGGCTTTTCAACTGGGGATATGACCCGGAGAACTACAACTCCCCGGAGGGCAGCTACTCCACAGATCCTTATAGCGGAGATGTGAGGATAAAAGAGCTCAAGGCTTTAGTGCAGGCACTCCATAAGGCGGGAATCGGGGTTGTCATGGATGTTGTCTATAACCATACCTACAGCCTCGAAGAGTCTTCATTCAATAAGATTGTCCCTTATTACTACTACCGCTACAACAATGACGGTAAACCATCGAACGGCAGCGGATGCGGCAATGAGACAGCTTCCAACAGGCTTATGTACCGGCGCTTTATGTTAGACAGCATTCTCTATTGGGCAAAGGAGTACCATATTGACGGCTTCAGATTCGATTTGATGGCAATACATGACCTTGAGACGATATCTGAAATAGAGAAGGCTCTACATAAAATCAACCCGAAGTGCATTATTTACGGCGAAGGCTGGAGCGGGGGATGTGTTTCCTTCGACCCGTGGCTGCTTGCCTCCCAGAGCAACATAAAGAGAATCCAGGACTCCGGATGTGCATCCGGAAGCGTTGCCGTATTCAACGACGTTATACGCGACGGCCTCAAGGGCAGTGCCTTCTCAAACCTTGCAAAGGGATACATAAACGGTAATATCTCGAAGGAGAGTGCAGATAAGGTTGCATTCGGTATTTCCGGCGGGGCGGCATCTTCTGCCTCCTTCTGGTCCGTCAATGACAATATGGTCATAAACTACATGTCGGCGCACGACAACAATACGCTATGGGATAAACTCAAACTCTCGAATCCCGATTTAATGGACGAAGAACTCTTGAAGATGAACAGGCTCGGAGCTGCAATTCTGATGATAAGTCAGGGTACCCCATTCATGCTCTCTGGAGAGGAGATTCTCAGAAGTAAGAAAGGTGACGGGAACAGCTACAATGCTCCAGACGAGATAAATAATTTAGACTGGGAAAGCGTTGAGGAGAATAATCCTGCGGGAAAGATGTTCAAGTGGTACTCCAGTCTCATAAAGATGAGAAAGAGATATTCCTGGATAAGAAAAGCAGAAGTAAAGACTGCAGTCTGGAATAATCTCTCAATCTGCGCTCTCTACATGCTTGATGGTAACTCAGCCGGTGTTGTCATAGTCAATCCTCTCAAAGAGACGTTTCTCGGGACTCTTCCTGACGGAAAATGGGATGTTATTCTTGACGGAAATACCTTCAAGTGGGGCTCGGAGAGGGTGGAGAAGTGTGTATCCGTCCCCGCTGAGGGTGTGATAGTCCTCACGAGGGCCGAAGACAATTAAAAATTATGTCGCATTGGAAGTGCGGAAAATCACCAGGAGAAGGCAATCTGTTTATTTTTGCCTACTTATTCATAAATAAAATTAATGACAGTATGAAATTTTTGTATATGAGCAAATTTGTCAACATGAAGTTGAATTTGTGTGGAACAATATAGAGTGTTATTTAATTCATTTGGAGGGATTAAATGAAAAAAACGATTATCATGATAATGCTCGTACTGGCATTGTTTGTTCCTCTTTTTGCTAGTGGAAGCAAAGAGGCGGAGGCTGATGACAGCCCTATCACACTTGAATTCTGGACACACGAAGATGCTTCCAGACAGGCTCTTGAAGAAAGATACATCAAAGAGTTCTGTGAACTTCATCCGAATGTAACGGTCAACGTCACACGCCAGAGCGCAGAGAAGCTGAGAGAGCTCATTCAGACAGCATTTGCTTCCGGTGAGGGCCCGTCATTCTTCAACCTCCCGATTGAGAACGAATATCAGTACATCGAGGCGGGAAGAGTTGCAGTTGCGGACTACGAGACACTCGGTTTCAAGGACGCAGAGGATCTTCTTGCTTCCTATGAAGACGGCATGATTGACGCTGTATACTATGACGGCGAAATCTACGGTCTCCCGCTCGAACTTACAAACTGGTCAATCTTCCTCAACAAGAAGGTCTTCAGAGATGCAGGCCTCGATCCTGAGACAGATTATCCAAAGACATGGGAAGATATGGTTGAAGTCAGCTCAAAGATAGTCCTCCGCGATGGTGATATCATAACACGCCGCGGCTTCGACTTCAGATATTCCTATGAGCTCACATACTTCGTTCCGATGGTTGAGCAGCTCGGCGGCTCTCTCAGCGGCACAGAGGGATGTGTAAACAAGGAAGCATGGGTCAAGGCACTTACATTCATGCAGAACTGGGGACCAAGCGGCGAGAACCTCGGTAATCCGACACTTACAGCAGCACGTAAGCTCTTCAACAAGGACAACGGCGACATCGCAATGGCTAACACGGGTCTCTATCAGGAAGCTAGAATCCTTTCTGATAACCCTGACTTCTACAACAGCGGCGAATGGATGGTTGTTCCATATCCTACATTCGAGAATGCAGTCAAGGACGTTGCAGGATGCTACTACGGCCACTTCTACATGGTAAATGCAGATAAGTCGGAACGCGAGCAGCAGATGGCTTGGGAACTCATCAAGTACTTCCTCCTCACAGAAGGACATGCTGAAGAGTACCTGACGCAGGTGGGGCTCATCCAGCCTACAAAGGCTCTCATGGAAGGCGAGACATATGCTTCAATGCCGTATTCGGAAGTCTTCAAGAACGACTTTGCACGCTCACACATCGTTTACTACGAAAAGGGTGCAGCAGAGATTCAGAGTGCAATCAACAGCGCAGTCAAGCAGGTTATGCTCCAGGGCGTAGATCCAGGCACAGCTTACGACACACTTCAGAAGACAGTCCTCGAAATACTTGCAGACTGAAAAATCTGACAAATGATATGCGGGTCGGCTTCCGGCCCGCTTTATGGAAGTTTTATGAAAAAAACAACACGATACAGCATTGAAAGAAAGCAGGCGAGATGGGGCTTTGCCTTTACTCTTCCATGTCTTGTTTTCTTTGCCGTTTTCAGCTTTTATCCGATTATCAGCGCTTTTATAACAAGCCTTACCAACCGTGACGCCATCAAGCGCACCTGGGATTATGTGGGATTCGAGAACTACAAATATCTCTTTACTCAGTCGAACGGTGGTTTCTCACTTCTGAATTCCCTCAAGGCAACGGGAATCTTCACTATCGGAACATTCATCCCGATGGTGGTGGTATCACTTATACTTGCCGTATTGATTATGCAATTACGCAAGCCCAGCCATTCCAAGATGATTGAGCTTGCCTACTATACACCGGCTGTACTCTCATCGGTCGTTGCTGCCACAATCTGGATGATTCTCTTCCAGCCGACGGGACTCTTCAACCAGATGTCCAACTGGATTATGCACACCTCCGGTAAGGACTACCAATGGCTTACGAGCGACAATATGCTCCGGGCTTCTACCATCATCGTCTACTTCTGGAAGTACATAGGATACTTTACAATCCTCTTCATCACAGGACTGGCAAGTATACCTCCGACGCTCTATGAAGCTGCGATAGTCGACGGCTCCTCGAGGTGGCATACATTCTGGAGAATAACACTTCCGCTCCTTAAGCCTACAATCATGCTTGTTTCCATCATGGCCATGCTGCAGTGTCTCAAGACCTTCAGTACACAGTACATGTTCGTCCAGGGGGGAACGGCAAGAGAGCCTATCGATGTAATAACGATGAACATCTACTACACAGGTGTCGTCAACCGCAGGCTCGGGCGCTCAAGTGCAATGTCGATTATCCTCTTTATCATAATGCTTTTCTTCACAGCGCTGCAATTCGCTGTCCAGAAGAGTGGCGACGATACAGAGTATTGAGGAGGGCGCTATGAACAACAATAAATTTGTCGGAAAGGTCTCAATTGGTGAAATCCTGACATACGTTGTCTTGATTATCGTCCTCATATTCACCCTCATGCCGCTTGCCTTCATGATTACCGCATCCTTCATGGATGCCAAGCAGATTATGGCGATGCCGTATTCCTGGATACCCAGTAAGAAGTACTTCACAACCGAGTCCCGTACATTCTTTACAAACTTCCAGAAGGCAATACTGGGTAACCATGGTGAAAAGATATTCTTCCGTAATCTCTTCAACTCGCTTATCGTTGCAATAACGTGTTCCGTCACGACTGTACTTATGTCGTCGCTATGCGGCTATGGACTGGCGAAGTTCAACTTCCGTGGTAAGACTGCTGTCTTCATGGCAATCATGAGCACCATGATGATTCCTTTTGAAGCCATCATGATTCCGCTCTACCTTGTTGCATCGAAGTTCAAGATGATTAACACAATACCGGGCCTTATAATCCCGTTCCTTGTCAGTGCTTTCGGCGTCTTCCAGATGAGGCAGTACCTCATAACATTCCCGGGTGAATATCTTGATGCTGCACGTGTTGACGGCCTTAACGAGTTCAAGATTTACTATCGCATAGTCCTTCCGAACTCAACTCCTGTAGTCGCGACACTCGGCATTCTTTCATTCCGTAACCAATGGGATAACCTCCTCTGGCCGCTCTTGTGTTCACAGGCCGAGAAGATGAAGACGATTCCGCTCTACATATCGAAGTTTGCCGAGGAGAAGCAGACAGACGAGGGTGCATTGATGGCCTGTGCGCTTCTTGCATCCATTCCGATGTTCATTCTCTTCTTTACGCTCAGTAAGTACTTCCTCGGCGGTGCCGCCGTCTACGAATCACGTAAGGGCTGATTCAAAGTCCCATCTTAATCAGAGTGAAGCAGTGGAGCATAACTCCATTACTTCACTTTTTTTATCGATCAAGTTACAGGGAGAAAGCTGAGACAGGAACATTCAATTGTGTCACTTCATTTACTTCACTAAGCTAGTGAAGTTGTAATGAAGTTGACAGTGAAGTAGTAGTGAAGTAAAATCATTTTATGAAACCCCGGAGGTGAAAAATGCTTTTGGATGAGATAGAAAAGATTAACCTGATTGAGTCTTCTAATATTGAAACGAAAGCTCGTCTTGACCGTGAGGACAGCATAGGATGGCTTAAAACCGTTGCCGGATTTGCAAATGCTGAGGGCGGAATTCTCTATATAGGTGTTGAGAATAAAACTAACAAATTGATTGGTTTTGATCGTAGTGCGGTTGATAACGAACGCAATTATTTCAATAACGAAGTCAATCAGCATATTGTTCCCGTTCCGGATATGAAGATTTCCTTTATACCGTATAAAAACAACGGACGGGAACTATTCGTAATAAAAGTTGAAGTTATGGAGTCTCTGTTGAAGCCGGTATCATTGAGATACAAGGGGGTGCTTGGAATCTACATGAGAAGGGAGGGTTTTACCAACGGTGCTACGGTTGAAGAGATTGTTGATATGGCCACAAAAAGTAAACAGGCTCAATATGATATGCTTGTCTCGGATATCGAGTACAGAAGGGAGGACTTCGGGAAGCTTTTCAGTCTTTACAGAGAAAATAATGACGGGAAAGTCCTTTCTGACAAAGTACTCCAATCGTGTCATTTCTTTGACGATAATGGGAAACTAAGAAACGGAGCTGTGCTCTTCAGTGATAGTTATGACGGCGATAAGACACTTGTGAAATGTTCCTGCTTTAGTGGTTTTACAAGAGGAAGTGACAGGATTGTAGCGGTTTCTGAATTCAAGGGAAATATCCTCGACTCGATTACATTCATGCTCAGCTTTGTACTACAGAGAATGAATCGCATGATAATCAAGAAGAGTGTAGGACGTGACGAAATAGAAGCTTTTCCTGAGCGTGCACTCACGGAGGGGATTATAAATGCCGTGGCACATAGGGACTATTTTATCGACGGCTCCCAGATACAGGTTGATATGTTCCGTGACAGACTTGAAATTTCGAGTCCCGGAAATCTTTATCAGGTTGGAAGGGTAATAAAAACGTTCAATCTCACAGAATTTATCTCCAAGAGAAGAAATACAGTAATTTCCGGTATACTCGTAAAGTGCAGATTGATGGAGGCTGAAGGTACCGGTTTTGAGAAAATAACAGAAGCATACAGCAATGCTGATAGATTGCATAAGCCTTTTATCTCCGCCACTACAGATCATTTCAGGCTCATCCTTCCCGATTTGACCTACGATAAAGGTATTGAAACAATCTCGATGCTCCCTCCCGTTGAATTCATTCCGATTGATATCAAATCCAAGCATGACGAGGCGATTCTAACACTCTGCAGCTACGGTGCCAGAAGCGCACAGGAAATTGCTGACTATATCGGCGTAAAACCGTCAAGTTATTTCAGGAAGAACATCCTTGAACCGATGGTCGAGAAGGGGTATTTGATTTTACTTGAGGAGAGTAAGCCTGCCCTATACAAGACCAATCCTGATATTATAAGGGACGAAGGATAAAGCCGCTGTCTGTTTTGAAGTCACTTCATTTACTTCATAAGTCCAGTGAAGTTGTAGTGAAGTAATGAGTGAAGTTTTATACTTCTATGAAGTAAGACAGAGTACCACTTCCATAGGATAGCTTGCTCCCGCATGGTGGTGGGTGAATGTCACTGGATATATGTTTAGAAACAGTCGTGATTTGTGGCGCAATTTGTGCTACAATAATATTGCAGGAGAGAGAGTATCGGATGTATTGCACAACGAGAACAGTTATCAAACAAAGTCATCCATTGTACAGATATTGTCTTGCTCAGACCTTGGCATCAAAACTTCTGTATAACGCTGCTCTCTTCAGACTTCGTAACCATTTCACTGCATTCAGTAAGTCTTCCCTGACTGAGAACGAAACAAGCGTTGAGAAGGA
>CAVIUT010000028.1:0-20759 GCA_963646155.1 Eggerthellaceae bacterium
CTCTTTTTTTTGTCGGCTTTGAAGAAGAGTGTGGCTTTTCTGACTCAGTAAGTGTAAAATGAATCAACTTTACTCCGAGGAAGGAAAAACTATGCAATATGAAACAACAATCCCGAGAGAAGAAGTCTCAAGGTGCCTTCTCTGTAACAACGCACAATGCAGCCAGAATTGTTCACGTAATCTGGACCCCGCTTCAATTCTTCGCTCCATCCATTTCGATAATATAGTAGGAGGAGCATACCGTCTCGGCTCTGATTTTCCGTGTAAAGGCTGTGACGCCCCGTGCCAGAAGGCGTGTGTTCTCACTTCCAACCCCATACATATAAAGCGTATTCTCACTTCCCTTGATGAGGACAGAAAGAGCTGGGATAAGATTGATGAGGGAGATGTCGATTTATCCGTCGAATTTCTCGGCGTGCATTTTGAAAACCCGTTTTTACTTTCGTCGTCGGTTGTTGCAAGTACATATGACAAGATTTCCCGTGCTTTCGATATGGGATGGGCTGGTGCATGTTTCAAAACCCTCTGCGATTTCATTCCCCGCGAAGCATCTCCGAGATACTCGGCCCTTGAAGCCGAGCACGGTTTCTGCGGCTTCAAGAATATAGAGCAGCTGTCCTGCTCCGGACTTGAGAACGACCTCGAGACGATAAAAAGGCTCAAGAAGGACTATCCTAATAAGGTGATTATAGCCTCGATTATGGGGCGCAGTGATGAGGAGTGGGAGAGACTTGCGCGACTCTCAGAGGAGGCCGGTGCCGACATTATCGAATGCAATTTCTCCTGTCCGAATATGGAAGAGGGGGGACTGGGTGTAGATATCGGGCAGAGCGAAGAGGCCGTGAGAAGATGCACAAAAGCTGTAAGGAAGGGCTGTACAATACCCGTCCTCGCTAAGCTTACACCCAACGTCGCCTCAATGAGGCCCTATGCAAGGGCTGCAATGGAGAGCGGGGCAGACGGAATAGCAGCAATAAATACGATAAAGAGTCTTATGGGCATGAATCTCGATACCTACGCTACCGAACCTTCCGTCAGGGGAATGTCGGGTGTCGGGGGGTATTCGGGACACGCCGTCAAACCCATAGCACTACGCTTTATCTGGGAGCTGGCTTCAGATGAAAACTTCAAAAATACTCCCATAAGTGCAATGGGCGGGATAGACACATGGAGAGACGCCGTGGAGTTTCTGCTTCTCGGGGCAAACCATGTGCAGATTACAACTTCCGTCATGCAATACGGCGCAAGGATAATCGATGATTTAATCGACGGCCTCAAGTGGTATATGAGGGAAAAGGCCTTCGCGCACCTATCAGACTTAATCGGACTCGGTGTCGATAACGTAAGGGACCTTGATGAACTCAACCGTGAGACAAAGCTCCTGCCGCGTTTCAGGCATGAAAAATGTGTGGGCTGCGGGCGCTGTGCACTTTCCTGCAGGGACGGCGGACATGAGGCCCTCAGGATGGTGAAGGGTAAACCCGTTATGGACCCGAAGATGTGTGTGGGCTGCCACCTATGCGTTCTTGTCTGTCCTATGGGGGCAATAAGTCCGTACGGAAAGAGGGTTGAACTCTAACAAGAGTTAAGAGGAACAAAATGGATAGAAAATATTTCAGTGACATAGCACCTTATTTTGATGAAGATTTCGATGAAGCCATAAAAAGGCTTTTGTCAGAGCGTGAATATATCGGGGCGATAGCCTATATGATTTCAGGCGGGGACCTGATGGCGGTATCTGGAACGGTGAAGGAGATAACAGAGAGGCTCGGGGAAGTAAAATCATATGACGAGTTCCAGAGGGTTATAACCGCCGGCTACTTCATCCCGCTCATCATCAACGGAACGATGAACTCTCTTACGATATCTGGAGGGGAGAAGATAGAGAAGGACAAGGGATACCTCTTCATCTCCAACCATCGTGATATCATCCTCGACTGCATGCTTCTCGACTATGCGCTTTTACAGAAAGACAAGGGGCTATGCGAGATGGCTGTCGGCGACAACCTTATGGCTAACCAATTTGTCGAGGACCTCTTCAGAGTCAACGGCGGAATAATCGTAAAGAGAAGTCTCCCGATGAGGGAGAAGTTCCTCGCGTCCCTCAAGCTTTCCCAGTACTTCGTAACTACCGTGACGGAGAACAATAAGTCCATCTGGGTTGCCCAGAAGAGCGGAAGAAGCAAGGACGGAATAGATACGACACATCCGTCGATTATCAAGATGCTGTATCTGTCGCAGCGCGATAGCGCGGTCGATTTTGCCACTCTAATCAAGAAGTGCAACATCGTTCCTGTCGCTATCAGCTACCAGTTCGACCCCAATGACATCAACAAGGGCAGGGAGGAGATCCAGAAGGAGCACAACGAAGGTAAATACGAGAAGAAGAAGTATGAAGATATAATAAGCATGGTGAAAGGTCTCAGGTGCCAGAAGGGTAATGTCCATATTGCAATAGGAGAGCCTATAGAGAAGGCACTCAATACCCCTGAAGAAGTTGCAAGGGAGATTGACAGGCAGATTCACCTTAATTATAAGCTTTTCGATACCAATTACATCGCTTACGACTACATGGAGAATACCGACTTGTTCAAGAGTGAGTATACTCCTCTGACTAAAGCGGCATTCCTGGAGCGCTTCAACCATCTCTCGAATGACGTAAGAACCTTTGTCCTCAATACCTATGCAAACCCTGTGAGGATGATGCTGGAGGAGAAGCGTGAAGAATAAGGCACTTCTTCTAGTCACAGCTTTTCTTCTTTTAATTGTATCCTGCAGTTCGGACAGCTTCTCACTCTCTTCTGTCTCCTTGAGACGGAATATAGATATGACGGGAGAAGTGAAAAAGGAGGAGGCTGTACTCTCCTTCGATATTAACAGCGTAGATGCTGGCGCGACATATACCTTCCTTCTCGTCTCCCCCTCCGGCGACCTCAGGTGGGAGGGGAAAGTTGATACTGTCGGCGGTAAGTCATCCGTCGACACTCTCTCAATCACACCCGGCGCATCCTTTGAAAACGGCACTTATACCCTCTATGTCTATTCCTCCGGAGGCGCGGAAGTCGATACGACTTTCGAGATTGCAAAAGAGGAGGGGAACTATACATATGAGAATATATCGAAGAAGAATGACGCTGTTATTAAATATTACGACAGTATGAGCTTTGAAACTTCCGACCCTGGTAATGCATCATGGGCTGCTGCCGAATATACAGACAGGTACTCGAACAGAATCAAAATCATTGTCGATATCGAGAAATAGGCTACACAGTCCTTCCGACCATCTTCATCAGGTTTTCCTTTGTGAGCTTTATAAGAAAAGTTCTTCCGTGGGGACAGCAGGGCTCATCCATCTCGAATACCTTCTTCAATATCTCCATTGCGCTGTATTTATCGACTTCGTCTCCCATCTTTATTGCCGCCTTGCATGCCATTGTTGCAAATAGCCTTTCCTCCAATTCATGCTCGTCAAGCTTTGCTGATGTTACAAAGTCGATGATCTTGTCCTCAATTCCTCTGCACATGGCGGGAATGGCGTCGATTTCCCACTCTCCCTTCCTTACTTCAGCCAGCATTATGCCGAGCTTCGTGTAGACATATGAGTTGTTCTCGAGAAAGGTATTGGTTAAATCATCAACTTCTATCTTTATCGGGACAAGAAGAGCCTGGAGGGTGCTCTGACTCAAAAGTTCATCGTATAAAATCCTCTCATGTGCCGCATGCTGGTCAACCAGGTACAAGACTCCCTTTCTTTCACATATGAGAAAAAGCTTGAATGCCTGGCCGATGTATGTAATTTCGTCATCTTCCTTTTCGGCAGCTTCAACCTTTTCCTTCTTCACTTCCTCACGTGTTTCCCTAAGCTTCTTTGCTTTCTCAAGCCACTCCTTATCTCTGTTTACATATGGTGTGATGCGCTCTTTGATTTCCTCGCTTTGACTTTGTTTAGGTTTTTCAACTTCGTTGGGAGTTTTATCCTTTTCCTTTATTACCCTGCCGTAGCTTTCCGTCTCCCTTTCGTTTTCGCTCCGTTTCACGCCGTCAAAGAGATAGAATTGTGTCTCGCTTTTTATCTCCGGAATCTTACGCTCTATGCCGTTTTTGATGAGAGAGGATACACTGTGGTGGATTTCCGCCCCGTTACGGATTTTAACTTCCCTCTTTGCAGGGTGTATGTTGAAGTCCACCATTTCGGGCCTGTCGTTGATGAACACAGATGCGTATGGGTAACTGCCCCCCGGAAGGAGTTCGCCGTAGCCGTAGAGTACAGCCTGAACTATGGAATACTCATCAACAGGGCGTCCGTTGACGTAAACCCTGATTTCCTTTTTATCTGTGCGCTTTACGCCGCTTCCAGTTGCAACAATTTTTATTGAGTAGTCGTCTTTCGTCTCCTCAAGGTAGTAAACATCGCCTTCCGCTATGGAGTATTCCCTGTAGAGCATCATGACGCGCTCTTTGAGAGTCTGTCCCTTCGGCCAGCGGATCTTCAACGCCCCGTCTATTCTGAGTGTAAAACCCACCTCGGGGAATGCCAGTGCTTTCGATATAAGAAGGTTCTTACACATCAATGCTTCGGTCGAGGGACGCTTCAAGAAGCTCCGGCGTGCCGGGATATCGAAAAAGAGATTCTCGCTTGTAACCTCCGTCCCTTTGTCGGGGCCTGTAGAGATTATCGCGCCGCGTTCTCCGTTATCTATCGTTATTGTGGACTTCGTGCCGCTCGAGGAGTCACATGTCGAGACAGTCAATTTCGCTACCGACGCAATTGAATAGAGCGCTTCGCCTCTGAAGCCGAGGGTTTTTATTCTATAGAGATCGTCCTCTTCTTTTATCTTACTTGTTGCATGAGGGGAGGCTATTATCTCAAGGTCCTCCCTCTTTATTCCTTCCCCCCAGTCCCTGACCTTTATCCTGTCGATGCCGCCTCCGTCTATCGTGACGGCAATTTCGTCTGTATTCGTATCAAGTGCATTGTCAAGAAACTCCCTTAGTATTGCCTGTGGCCTGTCGATGACTTCCCCTGCTGCAATACGTGCACTAAGCTTTGGAGGAAGTAGATTAATTTTTCCCATTTTTCCAGTCGTCCATTTCTTTCAGTTTTATGTTCGTAGATAAGAATTGCTGTACCCCGGGTACTACGTCGGGGGTAATCTCCTCTGTTCTCAATTCTTCTATTGCCGCTTCCACAAACTTTGTCTCTATCTTTTTTTGGGGTGACACATAGCCTTTGAAGTAGCCGAGTACATTCTTTGAGTCTGCTTTTACATGTTCACACCTTATTGCGTCATATGCCGTGCTCTGAGGGGAGAAGCCGTTATATATCTTCTCTTCGGTCTCTGTTGAAGTAACTTCGGTTTTTGTGACAGGAGTATAGAGTGGGATGGAAGTGCCTTCGGATGACGCGGCATTGATCTTTTTGTCATTAAGGTAGATTACAACTCTCTCATCTTCCACTGTCACTAAGAGGAGCGTGTTTTTTTTCGGCTCAAAAGATACGCCCCTGCTTTCGGCCTTGGTTGTTGTTTTGACAATTGCGTCTATACTCCCGGTTTCAACTTTTCCTTCGGAGAGAATGTTGCCATATATATCGCCTTCTCCACTGAATGAGAATGAAGAGGAGGCAAATGTAAGAGATAAAGTAAAGATAAACAGCACAAGCAGAAGAGAAAGCTTTTTCATTTCTGAGTCCATTAAAATAATAACACACTATTTTTCTTGCTGCTACACATCATTACTCTTAATATCTGAGAAGTCATGAGCGTTATAGATATGTTCACGCGTGAGTTTATCTATATGGCATAGTTCGGAGACAATCGGCTTGATGGAGGAGCGTATGTTTGTCTGGTCATAGGGACATACGGGCTTGATGACGGGTATGTCATATGTGCTCTGTATTCTCCTTGTCACATTCTCCTTCGTTTCGATAAGAGGACGGATTATCTCGATTTTCCCGTCAAAGAAGCTCATCTTCGGCTTCATCGTCGAAAACGAGGCTCTGAAGCAGAGGTTCATAAGCGTTGTTTCGACTAAATCATCAAGGTGATGGCCCAGTGCAATACGCCTTATGTTGTGCTCTTCGGCCCACGAGAAGAGGATTCGGCGCCTGTTTCGTGCACATAGATAGCAGTTGAATTCATCCTTGAATGAAGGCGGGAACTGCCTTTCATCGAGTATCGTAAGTGGTATTTCGAGCCTGTCGAAATAATCCTTTATCTTTTCCTTGCCATCTCTTTCAATCGGGTGTTCAATCCAGTCAATCATGACGCCTTCGAGGGAGTATTTATCCTTTATCCACTTCTTTCTCAGGGAGAGTGCAAGTGCAAGCGACAGCGAGTCCTTGCCACCTGATGCCCCGATGATGATTTTCTCGCCGCTGTCGATCATCGAGTATGTATTTATCGTCTTCCCGACGCCCTTGATAAACCTCATCATCCACGGCTCTATATCGCCATTGAGGAGCTCTATATATGATTTCTTCTTTTCGTCCATTTCAATTTATTCTTACTTATTACATGTTTTTAGAGTTAATATTCTTTCTGCATCATCCTTCGAGACATACTGCGGGAGGTACAGTGCAACCTTCCTAAGCTTCTTCTGGAAGAGTGTACTCACTTCGCCTGTAAAGACCATATCGCCGAGAGATATATCGCATACTGTGTTGTTTCCATCTATTACCGGTATGTGGCTTTCGAAGTTTATCCTCTCCGGGATATCTATTACAACTTCCCATTCTTTTAGTGAAGGGTAGGTCTTGACGAGGGACGAGAAGATTTCGTTCTCGAGCGCTTCTTTCCTCTCCGGGATTTTAACGCTATCTTCGATTATTCCGCCCTCTATGTATTCCTTCTCCGCCTTCCTCTCGAGAAGGTTGTTGTGTTCGACCATATCTACAAGAGTGAGAGCCTCGGTCTTTTCACGCCTCGACGCGCAGAGTGAGACGAACTCCGAGTCGTCGAGTGCATATAAGTCGTCATATTCTATAGTGCCGTCAAGGAGTGCTCTACAAAGTGCTTTTTTTATCATTGCTGTTGCGCTTCTGACCCCTTTATGCCAATAGAGGGTGCGGTACATCATATACTTTGAAAAGAGTATCTGCTCAACACTGCTTGTGGCTTCTTTTTTCAGCATCAAGGTACCGTTTACAAGTACCAGTGATGATATGATGAAATCCGTATCCTGCCTGCCGTATGGTACACCGCTGAAGTAGCCGTCGCGTGAGAGGTAGTCGAGCTTATCGGGGTCGAGGGTTCCCGAAAGCAGAGTGCGGTATAACTCTGTTTCACTATTCTCAGAGGGAGCATCCTTGTTGATTATAAGTGCCGTCATCTCCGGGGCGGCCCCTGTCTTTTCGATTGCTGAGTAAAGGTCGCTGTGGTGGAGAATTATGTCTCCTGCTATCTCCTCGTGCTCACGGATTGCGAGTTCCTTTAATGAATGGGCATATGGAAAGTGTCCTATGTCATGCAGAAGGCATGCCGTAAGAAAACTCATGATACCGCACTTTGTGAAGGGTACTTCTTCGCTCTTACGCGATAGGGAGAGGAGAATCTCACGCCCCAGATGATATACCCCGAGTGAATGACTCAATCTTGTGTGTACAGCTCCCGGATATATATGGTAGGCGGGGCCGTTCTGCTTGATTCTGGCAAGTTTCTGCACATCAGGTAGAAGTACCAGGTCCTTGAGCTCCTTTGTAAGAAGTATGTTCTGCCAGAGCGGATCCTTAACTGAATGGGTAAAACCGTTATTCAATATATTTTCAGCTTCGTTTCTTTTCATTCTCCAATTCTACCATAAAGGTTGTTTTTTGAGGTATACTCATTCTTATGAAAAGGATTCTTCTCGTAGCACTAATACTGTTTACTCTTCTTCCGCTTTATTCTTCTACAGCCCCCGTGTCGAATATGCTCGGGAGTGTATGTGTATCGATTGAAAAGGGTAGTGAGGAGGAACTTGTTTATAATGCAATGAGAAGTGAATATACATCCGAGTGGCTCGAGAAATATGCCCTCAACGGAACATCCTTCGCCCTCGCTTATTCTGATATTCTCTCGTCTCTTCTTCCCATGAATGATTTTCTTCTCTCCACTTTGAGCGGGAATGAAGTGAAAGTTCTTGAGCGCGGGAGCGGAACTCTTCTCACATTCATAATAAAAGAGGGCAGATTATCCGCCCTCAATAAGGAAATTGTCACTTTGTAAGTTCTTCGAGTCTCTCGAGAAGCGATGAGAAGTGCTCCGTTGTCGCAATCACTGCGTCGCTCTTCGACATATCAACACCGGCAACCTTCAAAGCCTCGATGGGGTACCTTGATCCACCTGACTTGAGGAACGAGAGATAATCGTTTCTCTCCTTCTCGCCACCCGAGAGAACACGGCGCGAGAGTGCAATTGATGCTGCGATTCCCGTTGCATACTTATAAACGTAGAATGCGTTGTAGAAGTGAGGTATTCTCAAGCCCTCCATATCGCTGTAGGACTCGAATTCGACGCTGTCTCCGAAGTAGGCTTCGAGAAGTCCTCTGTAGACCTTTCTCATGTAGTCGATTGTAAGCGGGGTTCCGTTCTCCTGTGCAGAGTGCAGGAGCATCTCGTATTCTGCGAACATCGTTTGACGGAAGAATGTCGCTACTATATCTTCAAGCTTCTTCGATACGATATAAGCTTCCTCTTCCTTACTTCCTGCATTCTTGATGAGGTACTCTGAGAGAAGATTCTCGTTGAATGTCGATGCTACCTCCGCTTCGAATATCGTATAGCCATAGCAGGGGAACGGGTTGTTGTGCGATGAGTAATATGAATGCATCGAGTGTCCGCCCTCATGGATGAGTGTGAAGACTGAATCGAGTACTTCTTCTTCGAAGTTCGTGAGGATGTAGGGGTTACCTGTAAAGCAGCCTGCAGAGAAAGCACCGCTTCTCTTACCCTTGTTTTCATAGCGGTCAACCCATCTATCGGTTGTAAGACCTTTGATCAGGATATTTGAATATTCCTCACCAAGCGGCTTTACAGCTTCCTTTATGAGCGCTACAGCCTCGTCGTATGTGTGTCTGCTTCCCACAGCCTTGACCATCGGCATATAGACATCGTAGTGCTTGATTTTCTCCTTTCCCATCATCTTTGCCCTCAGCTCGTAGTAGCGGTGGAGGGTCGGGAATGCCTTATGGACGTTCTCGATGAGGGAAGTATATACATCTGTGCTGACGGCATCCGGGTAGAGGGCGCATTCGAGTGCCGAGTTGTACCCGCGTGCTCTTGCGACGAATATGTCGTTTTTGATACTTCCTTCGAATATTCTTCCAAGTAAGTGCTGGTTCTTTTCATAGACGGAGTAGAGCTTTTCGTAGGTTTCCTTTCTCACACTCTCGTCGGTGCTTCTGATGAGCTTGGCAAATGTCGAGTGTGTAAGCTTTTCTCCTTTTACTTCCCCGAAGTCGAAGTCTATGTTGTTGGCGTCATTGAATGCCTGCTGGTAGCCGCCTTTATTGGCACCGAAGAGGCTCATTATTCTCTCTTCCTTATCGGAGAGAACGTGGTCCTTCATGCGGCGTGCTTTTCTGACATATATAACGTAGTCGCTGTTTCTTTCTTTCGAGAGGAAGTCCTCTATCTTATCATCGCTGATTGCCATAAGCTCGGGGCCCATCCAGCTTGTCTTTTCCATTATCTTCGACTCGAGCATATCGGCCTTGCCTGCGTCTTCCATTACCTCGGGGTTGGATGCGTCTGCCGAGTAGTTGAGAAATGCCCAGGAAAGCGTTCTCTCGGCTTCCTGATAGAAGTCGAAGTAGAGGGAAAGTGCATTATGGAAGTTCTCCTCGCTCTCCGCGAGTCTTGATTTGTATTTATCGAGGTCGCAGAGTCTCTTCTCCAGAGCTTCCAGCCTTCTCTCATAGTCTTTTCTGTCATTACAGAGTAGGCTGAGGTCCCATGTGTCATTTACTTTCTGGTCTTTTCTTTCTTTCATTTGTAAAACTCCTTTGTCGCAGATACCCCAGGACTTGTCCTGTGGGAGGAGCGACTTCTAATCAATAAAACAAGCCGTCAGCATACGCTGACAACTGAGATGGAGATAAGATGCCGATAAGGCCCGCTTCTCCTGCGGTAACGAGGGCGTCATCCCCGCCGTCCTTCGCCAATGTTACGAAAGGTTTAGAGTCCGTATCACTGTCTCTACCCGTCGAGACTGTTTAAACACGGACCGTAGAGCGACAGACTAGGACAACATCTATCGGTACCTATACATTCTCTCGTAACAGAGTGCTAGAGCACTGAGGCTAATCAACAAGGGTATGCTCACTTTCGTTTACATACCCCAGGGCTTGCCCCGTGGGTTGTTGATTGGTTATTTTCTATCTCCTTTTCTATCAATTTTTTGATTACTCTTGCTGCCTTTCCCCTGTGGGAGTAGAGGTCCTTATCACCTTCGCTGAGAGTAGCAACAACACAGCCCGCTTCATTAGAGAAAAAGACAGGGTCGTATCCGAAGCCGCCGTCTCCTTCTTCCGGTAGAGTGGCAATTCTTCCTCTGCATTCCTCCTGTATTATATAGATGCGCTCAGGAGAGAGGTATAAGCACAGTGCACAGACGAATGTTGCGCTTCTGTCGCTTACTCCATCGAGGTTTTTCAAAAGGAGCATGTATTTCTCCCTGTCGCTGAGCTTGCGGCCGCATTCATCCTCACCGTAGCGCGCAGTGTGTATGCCGGGCTTTCCGCCGAGTGCATTGACGCATAGTCCCGAGTCGTCGCTCAAAACAGGCTGTTTGACGCTTTTATAGAGCGTTTCTGCCTTGATTATTGCATTTTCTATAAATGTCTTACCGTTCTCGTCCGGGTCGAAGTCGATTCCTTCCTCCTTAGGAAGTGTCAGCTCGAATCCCCCGAGAAGACGGGACATCTCTTTTTTCTTGTGATCATTACCTGATGCGAAATAAAGCTTCACGTCCGGCCTCCTGGGAGGATTATATTATGTTAATTGAAAATGAACTACCCTGAAGAGGCGGTTATCTCGAGCAATGTTTTTTTCACCTGGCGTATGCCCATGGTGACTGTTGTTCTCGAGTGTCCGAGAGTCGAGGCTATATCTTCATGTATTATTCCCTTCAAGGAGCGTCCGGCATCGCTGAGCCTGTTTCGGTGACACCTGACCTGTGCATTATAGTTATCTCTGAGCTCGTTGTATTCCGTTTCCGTCACAGCTTTGTACATGCTGTTCTTGATTTTCGCCATCAGCCTCCAGTGCATTGCCGCTAGCTCTAGGTTCTTCTCCCTTCTGGGATTGTTCGACGACATAAGGTTGTTCTTGAGATGTAAGAGGCGGGAGAAGGCAAGCACATCGGTTTTGAAGACACGCGCATAGTTTTCAGCTTCCTTTTCGCTTTCGGACGCGGGAAGAGAAAGGATAAAAAAGAGGAAATTCCGTCTGAAGAGACTATGCGAAAGCCTCTTCGAGAGCTCCAGCTCCTTTTTGTTCCTCAGCGGGTAGTCGTTCCTGTTCTTTGTCTCGATTATGTATGAGCAGAGAGACCTTATGTCCATATCTGAATACCTCCGGGGGTTGTATAGGGGCATAGGTTCACTGAGAACAGAGGCTGTCCCTGCGTCATCTCCTTCAAAATGGTTCTCCGTTGTGTAGTACTCGCCGTTTTCAATCGAATACTCGATTTCCATGTAGTGATCAGGGGCTTCCATCTTCTTGACCCGTCTTATTCTGTATGCACAGACCTGCTTGAGATAATGGTTGAAGCTCCTTGCTGCAATGCGGTAGCTTGCTATGATTTTATCGATGTCTTCGTTTATGTTGAGATATATGCTTGATATCAGCTCGGGGCTGATGAAGAGCCTGTCACGACATACAAGATAGATAAGCTTTCTTGTCCTCCCCGTGACGAAGTCCCTCTCTTCCTTCGTCTTCTCTTCTTTCTGGTTGTACCTGACGACTACGGATGAAAAATACTCATCCTCCGCTTTTGATAGAATGTCTCTCTCCATTGTTCCTCTCCTTTTTTCGGTAAAGATACATGTGAAAGGTGAGTGCCATCTATTGCGCTCTGTTCGTTTTAGGTCTAATTTAATTCTGAAAAATACAAATATAGGGAAAAGAAGGGATTTAAAAACAGCCCCGGAGGGCTGCGCTTATTTCATTTCAAGGAGTGTGTTTCCACTTCCTATTACTTTGGGTTTTGTCCCGTTTATGACGGCATTCTCGTCAACTACCACCTCCTCAACACCTTTTGTTGACGGAATGGAGTAAGAGACATCCATCATAAGATTCTCGACGATGCTCCTGAGTCCTCTTGCGCCTGTCTTCTGCTCGAAGGACTTCTTTGCAATGGCCTTGACCGCCTCAGGTGTAAAGGTAAGCTTAATACCGTCAAGCGAGAAGGATGTTTTGTATTGCCTTATAATCGAGTTCTTCGGCTCTGTAAGTATTCTTACAAGGTCCTCTTCCTTGAGGTTATCGAGAGAGACATGAATGGGGAGACGACCGATGAACTCCGGGATAAGACCGAACTTCACGAGGTCATCGGGATGAAGCATTTTAAAGAGCTCCCCGAGGTCCTTCTCTTCGTTCTCCTCGACTTTGGCGCCGAAGCCCATAGACGAGACTGCAGTTCTTTTCTCGATAACCTTATCGAGTCCTACGAATGCACCACCGCATATAAAGAGGATGTTCGATGTGTCGATTTTAAGCATTTCCTGGTTGGGGTGCTTTCTTCCTCCCTGTGGCGGGACCGATGCAACTGTTCCCTCGATTATCTTCAAAAGGGCCTGCTGTACTCCTTCTCCCGAGACATCACGGGTGATGGAGACGTTCTCGCTCTTCTTTGCAATCTTGTCGATTTCATCGATGAATACGATTCCGTTCTGTGCTTTCTCGATATCGTAATCGGCAGCTTCGATGAGTTTGAGAAGGATGTTCTCGACATCCTCTCCGACATATCCCGCCTCGGTGAGGGTAGTGGCATCGGCAATTGCAAACGGCACATTGAGCTTCTTTGCAAGTGTTCTTGCAAGAAGTGTCTTACCTGTTCCCGTAGGGCCGACAATCAGGATATTTGATTTATCAAGTTCGACTCCGCTTTCTTTGATTTTATCGGCGTACTTTATTCTCTTATAGTGGTTGTATACGGCAACAGAGAGTACCTTCTTTGCGCTCTCCTGTCCAATCACATATTCGTCGAGGTAGGCCTTTATCTCTTCCGGTGTCGGGATATCCAACGACTCGAACTTATTCGAGCCTTCAGCCATCTGCTGCTGTTTTATTATTTCATTGCATGTATCGAGGCAGTCTTCGCAGATTGCAATCCCGGGGCCTGTTACAGCTCTTACCGACCCGTCAAGCGGATGACCGCAAAATGAACAGTATTTAACATTTCTAGCCATTCTTCTTCATCACCTTATCAACGATGCCGTACGCGAGAGCTTCCTCGGCACTCATGTAGCAGTCACGGAGGATATCCTTCTGGACGGTTTTGTTGTCTTTCCCGGTATGCTCACTGAGAATGGAGACGGTAAGATTCTTCAATCTCTGCATCTCCCTGTTGGTGACTATGATGTCGCTTGCCTGACCTTCAGCTCCTCCAGAGGGCTGGTGAATCATGACACGCGCGGAAGGGAGGATGAACCTGTTGTCCTTTGCGCCGCCGGCAAGGAGTACAGCCGCCATCGAACATGCCTGACCTATGCA
This sequence comes from Eggerthellaceae bacterium, assembly GCA_963646155.1. Classification (GTDB taxonomy): domain Bacteria; phylum Spirochaetota; class Spirochaetia; order Sphaerochaetales; family Sphaerochaetaceae; genus Ornithospirochaeta. Next base: position 13,695 of record CAVIUT010000028.1, read on the forward strand.
TATTGTGCGTACAGGGCAGGATATGTACTCCATGGTGTCGTAAATCGCAAGTCCCGCCGTCACGCTCCCGCCGGGTGAGTTGATATATAAGTTGATATCCTTCTTCGGATTCTCGCTCTCCAGAAACAAAAGCTCGGCTACGACAAGATCTGCCGTAGCGTCGTTGATTTCCCCGTCGACAAAGACGATTCTGTCCTTGAGAAGCCTGGAGAAGATATCGTAACTACGTTCCCCTGTTCCTGTCTGTTCAAGAACATAGGGGATGTATGTGTTCATCTTTGGCTTAGTCAAAGCTTACTCCTTGTCGTCTGCTTTCTTTTCTACTGCCTTGAAGGTGTTGTTCTCGAGAAGGAATGAGCCGACCTTCTGATACTTGACTTCCTCGGCAAGGTAGCCCTTGTAAACTTCTCTTGTCTTTTCATCAAGGTTCTTGAACTCTTCTCCTGCAAATTCCTCGATTTCCTCGTCGGTTGCTTCGAAGTTCTCCTTATCGACTATTGCTGAAAGCACCAATTCTCTCTTAGCGTCTGCCTTGGACTCTTCACTCCAAGAGGAGATGAAGTGCTCCTTTGTATCGTTGTTTCTTCTCAAGAGGTCGAGAAGGTTCTTCTCGCCGCCGAACTGGGAAGCAAAGTTATCCCACTTGTTTTCGTTGATCTGGTCGACCATCGACTGAGGAACGGCAAAGTCAACCTTGCTTACTACGGTCTCAATTGCAGCCTGTGTCTTTGCATTCTTTCTGTATTCCTCGAGCTTCTCTTCAAGGTCTTTTCTGAGTCCCTTCTTGAGGTCGTCGACAGTCTTGTATTCGTCCTTGACATCCTCTGCAAAGTCATCATCGAGTTCAGGAAGCTCTCTCTTCTTGAGCTTAAGAAGTGCAATCTTGATTTCGACTGTCTTTCCCTTGAGCTCATCATTAGGAGCATCGTCGTCTGTATATGTCTTTGTGACAGTCTTCTCTTCGCCGGAAGACATACCAACAACATCATCATCAAGCTTGAATGTGTTGTATGATGTTCCAAGTGTGAATGAGAAGTCCTCTTTGCTGTAGCTGTCCTTTACTTCGCCGTCTACCGATACTGTGTAGCTTACAGTTGCGATATCGCCGGTCTCTGCAGGAGTTGTCTTGTTGACGATGATTGCGTTCTGCTCTCTGAGCTTCTCGATTTCTCTTTCGACATCCCCGTCCGTGACGCTCTTGTCCTCATACTCGACTTCAAGACCCTTATACTGTGGAAGCTCGAAAATCGGCTTGATATCATACTTGACTGTGAATGTTACATCACTGTCCTTCTTGAAAGGAAGAAGGTTTTCCTCATCCTGAAGCTCCGGAGTAGAGTAGGAGAGTGGCTTCTGAGACTTCTCGAGTGATTCGATTGCCTCTTTCAGGTTCTCTTCCATCTTGTCGAATGTAACTTCGCCTCTTACCTGATCGCCGATCTTTCTTTCGACAACTGAAAGGGGTGCATGACCTTTTCTGAAGCCCGGCATGTCGATAGTCTTTGCATACTTCTCAATCTTTTCGCTGTATGCTTTTTCGATGGACTCTGCATCAATTGTTAGAGTAAGTGCTGCCTGACTATTCTCCAAAATTTCGAATTTCTTTTCTTTAACCATTTTATCTGGGACTCCCTTATAATTTTTAATGCGCACTAAAAGCCAGACTACTATATACATTTTCTTTTTGTTTGTACATAAGGGCTTTTTCATAAATTAACCGAATAATTGAAAAGTGAGAAGAGGAGAGGGCAAAAAATCGGCTCTTCCACCTTTCAAGATATCTTCTCTTCCTCTATAATGGAGGCGTGAGAAGATACCTGATAGCGGCTTTACTTGTAGCCTTTTTATTCTTTGTTTCATGTTCATCCACGAAAAGTTCCTCCCTCTCGTCTCCCGACGAGGAGAAAACGGCTGTACTTACCCTCGCCTCCGATATGACGGAGAGCTTTTCTGTCTCCCTGACGAGGGACGACATAGCGCCTCTATTGAGCTCATCATATACCTTCTACTCCGACTATCTTCCTTCATTCTCGGCTGTCGAAGAGAGGTATTTATCATCTGTAATTAACATACTCGAGGATGATTTTATATCTTCCTTCATCTCTGTTATTAATTCAGGGTCGCAGATAGAGGCGGAAGAGCCGGAAAGGTTTATCGACGGCGAGATGCTCTCCCTTGCCCTCGAGAAGGACACAAGGGCGGCACTTACTTCAGCCTTCGAGGATATCATATCATCTCATAGCTTAGAGCTCGATGAGGCCTTCAGTGAAAGTGAGTACACATTTTCCCGCATACAACGCTCCTACCGCAGCCTTGTAATAGTGGATATCTCCCTCTCCATTCCCGACCCCGAGCCGATTGACGAGAATAAATTGATAAATCTTGTACTCGATAAATATTTCTCTTCTCTCAAGGAAAACGAGACAAAGCTCAGGAACAACCCTCTCTACGGCGAGAGTTCCTACCGCTTGTTCTGGAGGTAATGATGGACGACCTTTTTTCCTCCGCACCTCTTTCATCAGAGCCTCTTGCCTCCCGTATGAGGCCGCGTAATCTATCGGAGTATATAGGGCAGGACCATATTCTGGGGCCGGGAAGACTCCTCAGGCGCGCCATACAGATGGACCAGCTTTCGTCTCTTATCTTCTACGGCCCTCCCGGAGTGGGTAAGACAACACTTGCCCGTGTTATTGCAAACACGACAAAGAGCCACTTTTCGACGCTCAATGCCGTACTATCGGGGGTGAAGGACCTGAGGGATGAGATAGAGGGTGCGAAGGAGAGACGCTCTCTCCACGCCATGCGCACCATCCTCTTTGTAGACGAAGTCCATAGATGGAATAAAAGCCAGCAGGATGCACTGTTGCCGTGGGTTGAAAACGGTACGATAATTCTTATCGGGGCCACGACGGAGAATCCGTTCTTCGAATGTAACCGCGCCCTTGTCTCACGATCGCGCATATTCCAGCTTCTTCCTCTCACTCAGGATGATTTGAAGAAAGTCGCAGTGCAGGCAATAAGCGACAGAGAGCGTGGCTATGGAAAGTATAAGGTCGAGTTTGAGAAAGGCGCTCTCGAGCACCTTGTCTCTGTTGCCTCCGGGGACGCAAGAAGCCTGCTCAATGCACTTGAACTAGCTGTCGAGACAACTCCCGAGCATTTTCCGCCGAAAGAGGAAAGTGAAATTTTTATATCACGGGAGACAGCTGAGGAGTCCATACAGAAGAAGGTTGTCCTCTATGACAAGGAGGGAGACTACCACTTTGATGTCATATCTGCATTCATCAAGTCGATTAGGGGGTCAGACCCCGATGCTGCACTCTATTGGCTCGCGCGTATGGTAGCGGCAGGTGAGGACCCGAGATTCATCTTCCGCCGCATGCTGATCAGCGCAGCCGAGGATATAGGACTCGCCGACCCCGATGCCGTTTCTGTTGTTGAAGCCGATGCTGCTGCCTTCGATAGAATCGGACTACCCGAGGGAAGATTCCATCTTTCGCACGCCGCCATATATCTTTCGACAGCCCCCAAAAGCAACTCCACGCTCGCATTCTTTGATGCCTTGAAGGAAGTCGAGGAGGAGAAGAGAAGGGAGGTTCCGTCACACCTCAGAGATGACTCACGTGACAGCAAGGCGTTCGGACACGGAGAGGGCTATCTCTATCCCCATTCCTATACCGACCACTGGGTTGCACAGCAATACCTCCCGGACGGTCTTATGGGAAGAGTCTTCTATAAACCCGGAACCACCGGATACGAAGGAAAAATCAGAGACATTGTCCAGAAGCGCAGGGAAGCACAGCTTGAGGCTGTAAGCGACGACTTCTTTGTTGAAAACTACACATACACCCCTTTCCGGACTAACCGTGACAAGTGGCTGAGCCGCGCGCTCTCCACACGCTCTGAGTTTCTTCTCTCCATTACCGAGGAATTGTATTCCGGCCTGGTATTGAGACGGCACGAGAATGTACTTGTCCTCAATGCATCGAACGGAATGCTTTTATATCCATTAATGAGGAGTAACCCCGAGGGGCTGAGCACAGCCGTAGTGAAGGACAAGGAGCAGAAGGATGTAATCGAGCACTTCTCGAAGGAGATGGAGGAGCTTCTGAGACCTCGGGTTATAGTATCATCCCCGCTTACTTCCTTCTCCCTTATTGAAAAGGATATGCGCTTTGCTGTTGTCAGCGGCCGCAATGTACTCTCGAGGCTTGCTAAAGATAAGGCTATACTCCCGCTTATAAAAGAAAGGCTTGAAAAAGACGGCGAGATGGCACTCGTCGAGACTATCCCGTCACTATCGACAAGGCTCTCGTCATTTGCGTCTGGAGGCTTGAAGGAAAGAATGGAAGAAGCCGAAGAGAAAATCTATTCCGAATCGGGAGAGCTTGTATCATGGGGGAAGACGGACCTCGAGAGGGAAGTGAGAAGTGTCTTTGAAGACGCGCTCTTTATATATAGGAATATGGAGGAGCCGAGACGCATATCGAAGGATAATGCCGAAAGCTGGTACAACAACACATACTCCAAATACAATATAGATAAGGATGAGTTCCTTGCCGCCTTCTCCGATAAAACTGTTAATTGGAAGAATACAGTTGCACTAATAAGAAGCAATACAAGACGCCTTAAGGAAGAGAAGAAGAATGAGCACGAAGAAGTGAAGAAGAGCGTCAAAGGCTAAAAATAAAAGAAAATCAACTTTTTTGCCTTACTGTGTTGACAAGAAAATTCACTTTCTTTATATTCTTCACTGTTGAAATTGCAATGGCGAACGCATTGCTACCAAACATGGTGGAAGTAGTTCAGTGGTAGAGCGCCAGATTGTGGATCTGGTTGTCGAGGGTTCGAACCCCTTCTTCCACCCTTACTTCCTTTAATGGGAGGAAAAGGGCGCTCTTAGCTCAAAGGATAGAGCGTCGGACTTCGAATCCGCAGGTTGCAGGTTCGAGTCCTGCAGGGCGCAATTTCAAGAATGGGCCGCTAGCTCAGCTGGTAGAGCAACAGACTCTTAATCTGTGGGTCAAAGGTTCGATCCCTTTGCGGCTCATAAACAACGCGCGAGCGTGGTGAAATTGGTATACACGCTAGACTTAGGATCTAGTGCCTCGGTGTGAGGGTTCGAGTCCCTCCGCTCGCATACCAAGAAAATTTGCGGCGGTAGCGTAGTGGTTACGCACCACCTTGCCAAGGTGGGTCACGCGGGTCCGATTCCCGTCCGCCGCTCTAGAGCCGGTTAATCCCGGCTCATTTTTTTTTGCCCTTATACAACAGTTTTTGTAATATCTATTTAACAAATGTAAAATTTATATTCCTCTTCATTTTGTCATCTTTACTTTTATTACGGAAAAAATCAGCCTCTGATAGTGTATAAGCTTGACTTTTCATAAGAATCTATAATTTAAAATTGAGAAATAACTAAATTTTGACCTTATATTGATTTGTAAAGTAATAATAGTTTTATAAAAGAAACTTTATTTATTCTTTATATTTTTGCTTCTTTTAATATATTTAACTACAAGAAAATAATATGATGAATGTTAAATTTATACATTGAGAAAAATCTCTTTTGTCCTCTTTTAATCCCGTTTATTTATAATTCTAATCCATATACTTTATAGATGATTGTAAATAGTTTCATATTTACATGAGGAAAAACTATATGGAGGAGACTTATGAAAAAGTCAATTATTGCTATTTTAATCGTTCTTTCTGTAATCCTTCCTGTATTCGCACAGGGTGGCGCAGAGAGTGCTAGTGCATCAACTGTAACACTCAGACTCAGTGAAGTTCATGCAGAAGGATATCCGACAACACTTGCAGATCAGGAATTCGCACGCCTCGTTGAAGAGAAGACAAACGGAAGAATCAAGATTGAAGTCTATTCAGGCGGAACACTCTACGGCCAGGAAACAGAGGCTATCGAAGCTCTCCAGCAGGGTTCAATCGCATTTGCACGTGTCAGCGCATCTCCTGTTGCGTCCTACGTACCTGCACTCAACGTAATCCAGCTTCCTTATCTCTATAGAGACGGCGACCATATGTGGGCAGTTCTTAACGGCGAAATCGGACAGGGATTCCTCGAAGAAGTTCAGGCATCAGGCTCAGGACTTGTCGGTCTCTGCTACTATGACGGCGGCGCTAGAAACTTCTACACAACAACTCCTGTACACTGTGTCGCAGACCTCAAGGGACTCAAGATCAGACTTCAGAACAACGAAATGATGGTCGAGATGGCAAAGGCACTCGGTGCTAACCCTGTAACAGGTATCGGACCTAACGATATTTACTCAGCTATCCAGCAGGGAACAATCGACGGCGCAGAGAACAACTGGCCGACATACGAGTCAAAGGGTGACTACCAGGTAGCTCCATATTTCTGTCTTGACGGACACACAAGAGTACCGGAGATTCTTCTTGCTTCTGAAGATGCACTTGCTAAGCTTAGCGACGAAGATGTTGCAATCATCAAGGCATGTGCTAAGGAAACACAGGAATACGAAATCCAGAAGTGGGCTGAAAGAGAAAAGGAAAGCGAAGCAATCGTCATGGCTGGCGGCGTCGTAGCTTACACACCGACAGAGGCAGAGCTCAAGGAATTCCAGGATGCAATGTCTTCTCTCTACACAAAGTACGGTGCAGGATATGAGCAGCTTATCCAGGATATCATCAACACAAAGTAAGATAACTTCTTTTACTGGGGGCTCTAGAGAGACTAGGGCCCTTTATCAAAAATGGAGGTAAAATGTCAGATAACTCTAAGTTTCATAAGTGGGCTCTGGACAACAGACTTATTGTTGATAAGTCAAAATACAAGGACGGCAGGGCTCCGGTGACTGCTCATATTGTGTGTGTCAACCACTGGTGTCATCGTGTTGTCCTATGGATTGCACAGCTTTCTCTCATCGTCATGCTGTGTACCGTTTTCATCAACGTTATCCTTCGTTTCTGCTTCAACAGCGGAATATCGTGGGCGGAAGAGGTTCCGGGACTTCTGGTTACTCTCTTCACATTCATCGCATGTGCAATCGGCGTCAGAGACCATCTTCATATTTCTGTCAACTT
>CAVIUT010000029.1:0-20508 GCA_963646155.1 Eggerthellaceae bacterium
CGCATTGCCATAGACGGCACACTCAAGGAGGATAACAGCTCTGTCAATGATTTCTCCGCATACAGCAGAAAAGCCAGAGTAAAGGGAACAAGGGATATTTCCGTCCTCTATGCTTTTGACACCATCCTTAAGGAGCCTGTATGTTCAGAAGTTTATCCCGGCAATAACCTTGATGCCACAACGGTCAACAGCTTTATTACGATGAACAACATAGAGAAAGGCATCATTGTTGCGGATAAAGGCTTCCCGTTGAAGAATATAGAGTCACAGTTGAAAGAACATCCGGAGCTGCACTTTCTTCTGCCGTTAAAGAGAGACGCTTGTCTTGCCACAAAGAATGGTGCCTTCTCTTATGACACTGTTTTTCATTATGGAAACAAGACCCTTCAGGGGAAGAAGGTTAAACTAAAGAACGGAAGATACCTCTATTCTTTCAGGGATATATACAGGGCCAAGAAGGAAGAGCAGTCTTATATAGATCATGCCATTGAAAAGAACAACTATAATAAGAAGAGTTATGAAGAAAAAGAAGAGCAGTTCGGGACAATAGTATTCATCTCTGATTTAGACCTTACTCTTGAAGAAGTCTACAAGATATATGATGAGAGATGGCTCTTGGAATTGATGTTCGCTCAGTACAAGGGAGACATCGGTCTCTATACAACAAATGTCCAGAGCGACTTTGCTGTAAGAGGCAGCGAGTTTGTCAACTTCATTGCTACAGTTCTGACAGCAAGAATAAGTAGAAAGGCTGAGAATTGTGGTGTTCTTGACGACATGACATACGGTGACATGATGGATGATTTATCCTCTGTATGGCGAAGCGTAGAAGGTGATGTGGATAAGCCGAAGCTGAATGACGGATATTGGCGATGTAATACGCTCCCGTCAATCTTTAATCTTATGGTTAAGCTTAATCTTGCGCTTGATCCAACGGTCAAGAAGAAAACCATTAGCCCCAAGAAAGAGAAAATTGAAGATAATCAGATTGACCCGAAAAAGAAGCGCACTACTAAGAACAAAGACTAAGACTGATGGGTTTTAGTCCGATAAATTGGGAAACTGTTGGTATAACCTCAGATTATTCTCATACCTCGATTCCTTCAAGCCTTGCATAGAAACATAGGCTGGCTCGTTATGTCAATAAAACTACGTTATGCAGTCTTTTCTTATGGTGATGGCTTGATTACAGACAAAATCACTACCAACAACTTCAAAAAAGACCGATTTCCAGGGCAATTTATACACCTGAAAACCGGATAATACATTAATTCATCTACTCGAAGACTTAAGTTGATGGCATTGGGCTCTCTTCGGAGGGCGTTTTTACTGTTGGGTAACGTCCCCGTTCTTTGCCAGTACATCAAGCGGCGTGTAACCTTCCCCGAGAACATGATAGGTATCCTGAACGACGAGGAATGCATTGGGGTCCACCTCCTGCACACATCTTGTAAGGCGCGTGAGGTCCTTCTTGGGGATGGTCGTCATCAGCATGTCTTTGTCCTCTTTCGAGAAGAGTCCCTTTGCGTTGATGATTGTCCCGCTTCTATTAAGGTCGGTGAGAATGAACTCTCCGATTTCATCAATCTTCGGGGAGATTATAAAGACGTTCTTTGCGTAGTTTGTTCCGAAGGGTACGACGACTTTGTCGATAATGAGTGAAATCATCATCGAAACGATGAATGAATAGAGTGCGTTTTCGATTCCGAAACTGAATACCGATACAAAGATGATTATCCCATCGACGATAAAAAGTGAGTTTCCAAGGTCAAGAGGAGTATAACGGGCTATTATCTGGGCGATGATGTCAGTTCCACCCGTGTTCGAACCGGCCCTCATCACCAGCCCCATCCCGAAGCCGTTTGTTATTCCCGTAAAGAGTGTGCAGAGCCAGAGGGATGTCTCCTTCGAGTAGTCTATAAGGCCGTTCGGGAGGAGAATGTTGAAGAGTGATGTGAATAGGGCTAGAAGGACCGTCCCCATCAGCGTCTTTACGCCGTATTCTTTTCCGAACAGCAGAAGGCCGGCAAAATAAATAGGAAGCGAGAGACATAACATTATGATACCCAGATCCCAGCTCTTTCCCGTGCTTTCAAGAACAATGTGGTATATAAGCGTACCCAGACCCGACACTCCGCCCGGGGCAAGTTTTGCCGGGTTCATGAATGCCGATATGCCGAATGCCGTCAATGCTGTACCGCATACTATGTAGGCATAATCCTGAATATCGTTCTTTATTCTGTTATTCATTCTTTATCCTGATTACGAGAGCTTATCTGGAAGCTCCACCTTCCTTTCCTTCAATTCTTTGATGATGTAGTCGCTGTCGTCTGAAACTATGAGGAGGTCTTTGACAGCCTTTGCCACAAAACCTTCTTTGACAGCATTATCGAGAAGGGCGAGAAACGGATCGAAGTATGACTCAACGTTATACAGTGCGATATTCTTATCTGTGTATCCGAGCTGCCTCCATGTGTAAATCTCACATAATTCCTCAAATGTTCCGATTCCGCCCGGAAGTGCAATGAAGCCGTCTGCCTTTTCATACATGGTCTTCTTTCTCTCATGCATGTCCTTGACGATAATCGTCTCTGTAGACACCGCACCTGTTGTGACGCTTTTCTTATTCATCGCCTCCGGAAGAACCCCTGTGACAGTGCCGCCACCGTCGTAGACAGTGTGGGCAAGTATTCCCATGAGACCGCGGTTGCCGCCACCGTAAACAAGCGCTGAGTTATGGCGCACAAGGGCCTTTCCGAGCTCGATTGTCTTATCTTTATATATCTCCCGCGTTCCCATCGTGGAGCCGCAGAAGACTGTTACATTGAAATTTAATGACATGATTTATTAAATAGCATAAAGAGAAAAAAAGCTCAATAAAACGTTATCTGGATAACAAAAAAGATAAGTTCAATTAAAATAATTGTACTTGCACCATATTTATATTATCCTCTTTAGTTGAGATGGTTCTCAATTTTGTTGATTGTATAAAATTGGACAGGAGATATAATAAATGAAGAAACTTACTAAAGTTATCTTTATATTGGCATTGCTTATTACCGTTGTTCTTCCTCTTTCTGCCAGGAAGGCGATGACCGTTACATGGCAGTGGGTTTTATCTGATACGAAGGTTACAGCTTACAGGTATCAGATGAATGGCGAGAAAGATGGAAAATGGATTGTTGTTGACGGCCGCACTTCATCATACACTGCATCCGGGCTTGATCCTTATCTTGATTACACACTATATCTTCAGGCTTCATACGATGGTGTCAACTGGTCTGAAAGTGCCTCGAGCATTGCCTATGCTGTCCTGTCGGTCGATGATGTTCCTCATGTCGAGGAGAGTGTTGTCCTTCCTTACGAAGGGGAATTGACTGTACCGGAAACAGAAGTCGAAGCTCCTGTTGAAGAAGCAGCTCCCGTCACAGAGGAAGTAGTTACTGTTTCTGAAGAAACTGCTCCTGTTGCAGAGGAAAGTGTAGTAGAACAGGTAGAAGAAGTTGAAGAAGAGGCTGTTCCGCTTCTTATGAAGACTGTCTTCTATGTCTACGGCTACGGAATAAGAAATGAGTGGAGCGACACTTATTTCAAGTCCGAAACAATCGAAGACGGCGTTGTCTCCTCTTCCGATATTCTCTCATTCATCGAATATGAAAGTGAAAAGTACCCGGAGCTTCTAAGTGGTATTGAATATACTCTTTCAGATAACGGCTTTGTCCTGACATTTGAAAAGGGTGCATATGACGGCAGCTGGATTGTCGGGCAGTACGGGGCAGACCTTGCCGAGTATATCGAAGGGCTATTTGCTCCGGTAGAAGAAGAGACAGTCTCTCTTGAGAGTGCTGACTTCACCCTTTACGGCTACACACTCCATAACACGTTTGACGGCACAACATTTACAAGTGTCCTTGATGATGAATATAAGGATATTGTCTACAAGGAAGATATCCTTGCCTTCATTGAATATGAGAATGAGAAGAATCCATTACTTGAGGATTATGTATCAGTCAAGGCTGTCGAAAACGGTACTCTTGTTCTTACTCTTCCTTCTTCTATTGACTTCACGCTCTTTGTCGGCGAGTACAAGAGCGAGATTGAAGAGTTCATCACTTACTATCTCTCCAAGCTTTCAGAGAGCGAAGAGAAAGCTGTGGAAGTAGTAGCGGAAGTTCCTGTTGTTGAAGAGACTGTACCTGAAGTGGTTGAGACTCCAGTTGAAACAGAAGAGACTCAGGTGAAGATTCCGGGAGCACCGGGCTCAATAGAAGCGAAACTCCTTGAAGGTGAAAGCTCTTCTCTCAAGAGAACGTTTAATGTCGGCTTGAATGCCGGTGTTGAGTGGGGCTTTGTCGACGGCTCTGTCACGTGCTTCCCACGCGCGGCAGTTACACTCGAGGGGCAGAATCTTCTCCAGGCCTGCAGGTTTGGATTCGGCATCAGAGCAGATATCTCGTCTCTCCTCATACCGTACAGCTGGATTGAGAACGGCTACAAGGCTGACCTGACAAAATTCTTCTCCTCATCGAAGTGGGGTGTTGATGCAACACTCGATATGAAGCTGATGACTTACTACAATCTCGATAAGGCTACATTCTACCTGGGCTTTGGTGCCGGTTACACAATTGCAAGTGAAGGCTACACTACGACACACTCACTCCAGAAGCTTTTCAATGATAAGTTCAATTCAGCGGTTGTACTCACAGGTGTTGTAGGACTTGATCTGAGAATGGGAGGATGTGCTTACTTTACACTTGAAGGCTACTCGAGAGCATTCCTCTTCAACGATGTGAAGAGCGGAACTCTCGGAGTATCAATCGGAATGAACTTCAAGTTCTGATTACTTCCCGTCATTTTTCGAGGCTCCGTTGATTCGGGGCCTTTTTAAGTATGACATCCGGTCCTGAAGCCCCGTCGAGAAGGATGAGGGCAGATGTAAGAAGTTTAAAAAGGGTGCTGCTTTGACACAACACCCCGTCTTTTATCGCCTCTTGATTTTTATTTTTACCTTGTTCTTTATCAGATAGCAGTGGTGGACGTTCTCGTCACGGGAGAAATCTTCTCCTATGGACTTCTTTGTTATGTCATCCACAACGAATGACGAGAGGATTTCATCGTCAAGTCTGAAACGCCTGAGGTTGTTTGAGAATATGAGGGTGCCACCGGGCGCAAGGTGCATTGCTGCTGCTTTGATGAGCTTTACGTGGTCACGCTGGACATCGAAGGTATCTCTGCGGCTCTTGCTGTTCGAGAATGTCGGAGGGTCGCAGAAGATGAGATCGTAGCGGTCATATGTATTCCAAAGGTAGTCCATTACATCTTCTTGATAGAGATAGTTCCCCATAGTCGTTGAATAGCCGTTTATTTCGAGGTTCTGCTCGAGCCACTTGAGGTAGGTTGCAGATGTATCGACACTGACAGTGCTGAGAGCGCCTCCCTTTATTGCGTTGAGGGTCGCAGTTCCCGTGTAGCAGAAAAGATTTAAAAATCTCTTGTCCTTGCTCATTTCCTGAATAAGCTTTCTGACGGGCCTGTGATCCAAAAATATTCCTGTGTCGAGGTAGTCTGTGAAGTTGAGAAGGAACTTGACGCCGTTTTCACGACCAAGCATCATGCGGTTGTTGCTTGCAAGTTTCTTGTACTGGTCAGTTCCTTTCTGACGGCTGCGCTGTTTGACGTAGATATTCTCCACATCGATTCCCGTAGCCCTTTCCGTTGCGAGGATAAGTTCATCGAGTCTTCTCTTTGCATCTTCCTCTGGAATTTCCTTCGGTGCTTTGTATTCACTTACTACTATCCATTTTCCCATATAGAAGTCGATTGAAGCTGCATACTCCGGCATATCTGCATCGTAGATACGGTAGCATTCGACACCTTCCTTCTCCATAAGGGGTTTCAGCTCCTTGAGATTCTTCAGGAGCCTGTTGTAGACGAACGTTGCGCCTTCGCTCAATGGTGCCTCAAGCCTCTGCCTTTTCTTCTCCAGGGACTTTCTTATAAGCTCGGCTCTCTCTTCGTCTGTGAAAACGCTGTAGTGTGCAGCCTGACATTCGATTCCTCCGTTGAAGAGCTTATTCGTCCTCTCGGGTTTCATGTCGATGTTGCTCAAAAGGTCGCTGTTACCGGTGAGGATTGTTGCCTTCCAGCCTTTGAATGCACTCTGGAGAGTCTCTCCGATTCTGCTGTAGAGGCCTTCGATATCCTGAACCTCCATTCTTTCGCCGTAAGGGGGATCAGTTACTATGCATCCCCTTTCAGATGGGGCCTCGGTAATCTTTGTGAAGTCCTGAACACTGAAAGTTATGTAGTCATATACTCCGGCCTTGAGTGCTGCCGCTTTCGATATCTCGACTGCTGTACGAGATATATCGCTCGCGAAAATCTTTATGTCCCTTTCCTTTATTGCCTTTGCTCTTCTTTCTTCCGCTTCGTCGACTATTTTGTCGAAGAGTTCACTGTTGAAGGAGGGAAGTTTTTCAAACTGGTAGGGTGTTTTTCTCAAGAGCCCCGGTGCTGTGTCCGTCGCCATCAATGCGGCTTCTACTGCAATTGTTCCCGAGCCGCAGAACGGGTCGTAGAACGGAAGCGGTGTTCCGTTATCGACGCTTTTCTTCCATTCGCTACGTGATATTAGTGCAGAAGCAAGGTGCTCTTTGAGGAGCGCTTCCGTCTGTTCGCCGCGGTATCCTCTCATAGAGAGGTTCTCTCCTGAGAAATCTATATACCACTTGACTGTATAGCCGTCGATGTGGACATGGACTGTCAAGTCAGGATTAATTATTTCGATATTCGGCCTTTCTCTATTAAATTTTTCTCTTATTCTTTCAACTATACCGTCCTTGACCTTAAGCGCTGCATAGTGGCTGTTCTTTATGTACGGACAGTCCTGTGTCGTGCATGTGACCTTGAGAGTCTTTTCGGGGCTGATATACTCTTCCCACGGCAGAGAGAGGGTTGCTTCCTCGAGTTCCTTGTCATCCCTTACGTCATCGTCTACGTAGAGACCCCATAGCAGCCTGGATGAAATACGTGTGTTGAAGACAAAACGGTAGCCGAATTCAAGGCTTCCTTCCATCTCGACACCGCTGGGTGTTACTTTGACGCGGTCAACGCCGCACTTTTCTGCTTCCTGGGCGATTAAATCCCCCTGATTTGCTGCACTTGTTGCAAAAAATATCATTACTTTCCCTCCGCGAAGAGTTCTTTCAATTGCTCTTCTGAGAATTTATATTCAGTGCCGCAATTATAGCACTGTAAGACAAGCGGAAATCCGCCACTCAGTATCTCCTTCTTCTCCTTCTCGGGAAGAGACAAGAGGTACGAGCGGAAATTCTTCTCGTTGCACGGGCACGAAAAACCTATGGGAGTGTGGCCCAGGTATGTTGTGGAGAATGAGGAGAATGTACTTTGAGTCCAGTCCCTGACCTTCATTCCTTTTCCGATTAATGAACCCATGTTGTTAAGGGAAGGAGCCATTTCTTCCAATTTTCCAAGGAGGCTTTCATCGCACTCCGGGAGGGCCTGAATCATAACGCCGCCAGCTCCCCAGACTCTTCCTTCTCTGTCGAAGTCGATTGAAAGGACAAAGATTGAAGGGGTCTGCTCGCTTTTTGTGTAGTAGAGTGATAAATCCTGTGCTAGGTGTCCGTACTCCATCATGATCTGACCCGAGAACGGAGTCTTCGAGCCTTCAAGGATTTTGGTGATTGTCAGGAATCCCGGGCCGAAGAGGGGGGATGTGTCGAGGGATGTGAGACTCTTATCGAGCGGGATGGGATTGTTCACTAGGTATCCTCTGACAGCCCCGCATGCCCATGCCTCAACATTCATTCCCTTCACCGGGCCGCCGCATTCTATACTTAGCTGTATTCTGTCATTTCCTTTGACTTCGCTCGAGAGCAGTGCTCCTGCAATATACCCCTGAGCGAGGATGTATGTTTCAACAAGCCCTGTTTTATGGTTCGCCCTCATCTCGTTCACGAGCCGTGTTGCACTGACAGCGCTGAGGCGGAGACTGTCGCCGACAAGGAAGACCTCCCTCCTGTCGTCATCAAGTTCATTTATATGATTGAGTAATACTTCATCTTCGATTTTCGTTTTAATCATGACCTCAGTTTAGAGGAAGAGAAGACTATAGTTAAGTTCTTTCCGCAAAATTTTGGATTTTGATTTCCGTTGTTTTTTTTGTTTTCGTATTTGAAAATTGATAAAATAGTATTGGATTTTCGTTCACTTGTTGTTGTTGTAGACTTTTTGTAAACGCAGCGATACAATTTCATAACATAACCAGGAAACGCTGCGTATATACATGGTGAATAAGGGAGGTTCTATGAGGAACTTGACAGTATTGTTTGAGTATCAGAAGTTTAATCCCAGCACCAGTCTTGAAAAGAAAATCGCTGATGTTCATTCTCGTTATTCCAAAGGCGGGGAGGAACTGACCGATGAGGATATGGACCTGTCGGCAGCGGGGGAATGTGTAAGCGATAAACGGGGATGGGGAAAGGTCGTAGATGATAAAAAGTAAGGCTTCTGAGGATTTGTACAGACTCTATCACGATAAGGTTTTCGGCTATCTATTTTCGCGCCTGGGTAACCGTGCGGATGCCGAAGATATTACGAGTGAAGTGTTTTTGAAGCTTTATTCAAAGTCAGATGATTTTGATTTGGAAAGAAAGGGTGCCGCGAGCTACATCTTCAAGGCTATGCAGAGCACTCTTTTCGACTTCTACAGAAAGAACAACAAAACATCCTTTGTGCCCCTGGACGAGCTGCGAACGGGGGATGAGAGTGACGATGAGGACCTCGATGATACCCTCGAGCTCCTTGATAAGGCGCTCAATACTCTTTCTCCCCGCGAGAGAGATATCATCATACTCCATTACTATGACGGACTGGGCCACAGGGAGATTTCCGAGAAGATGGGGCTCTCTTATACAAATGTGCGCCAGATAAGCCATGTTGCGATAAAAAAGCTCAGGGAAAAACTAGATAATGAACTTGGCGATAATGCTCTCGACTCCGTCACGGGCGGGCTCTTATCTTCCTACGCCGACGTAACTATTCCCTACAAGGACGATCCCACTACTATTTTGGTAAAAAAGGGTGGCGCATAATCCACTAAATATGTTAGACTGCAAGGCATGATACCGAATCAAGGAGAAGATTTATGGATATTAAAAAAGAACAGAACGGTAAGGAATTGACAGTTTTCATCATCGGTCGTCTCGATACCACAACTGCACCTCAGCTCGAGGCTGAACTCAAGCTCAGCATCAACGGAGTGGAAAAGCTCATACTCGATCTCTCGGAGCTCGAATATCTGTCATCGGCAGGATTGAGAGTTCTTCTTTCTGCACAGAAGGTTATGAACAAGCAGGGTGAGATGGTTGTCAGAAATGTCAATGAGACCATCAATGAAATCTTCGAAGTAACCGGATTCATCGATATTCTCACCATCGAGTAATCTTCTTATAACACTTTGTTTAATCTGAAAATCTGCAAGGAGGAGGCATGGATACACGCTTCCAGTACAGTGCTTATAGATATTTTTTAATATGGGGGATTCTGTCATCCCTGGTTCTCACGATATCTACATTCGTTGATGCTACACTTGTAGGAAATATTGTCGGGAATGAGGGACTTGCGGTCTACAATCTCTGCACTCCCGTCTTTCTTTTTTATGCCCTCATCGGTGTAACAATCGGTGTCGGAGCAAATGTTAATATCATAAGGCTTCTGGGAAAAGGCCAGGTGGAGGACGCCAACAAAGTCTTCCACTCGGAGCTTACACTCGGCCTCATTCTGGCGCTGCTTTCGCTCTCTCCTTTTCTTTTCGAGAGGGCTTACGCTTCATTTCTAGGAGTAACCGACGAGCTCTACCCGCTCTCGAGAGAGTACCTCGATGTCGCAATATGTGCCGGTCCCGTATTCATCCTGTACCATATTCTTTCGGCATCGGTGCGCTCTGACAGCGACCCGTCTTTATGTGCACGCGCATCAAGTGTTGTCTGCATAACAAACATTGTGCTCGATGTGGTGACAATGAAGATATTGAAAATCGGGATAAGGGGCGCAGCAATCTCTCTTGTGGCAGGGGAATGTCTGGGGCTCCTTGTCCTATTGACGCATTTCTTCAAGAAAAACAGGCTCCTTAATCTTTCATTGAAGCTTCCGTCATTCAAGGATGTGTGGGACTATATAGCAGGCGGGTTCGGCCTCGGATCGGCATATGTCTTCTCCGCTGTCGTAATACTTTTCTTCAATACGATGCTCCTTAAATACGGTGGAAACAACGGCACTCTTGCCGTTGCCATCTATGGTGTAATCTATACCCTCAGTACCGTTCCGACTGCCGTTTTCGACGGCAATGCATCTGCAATGCAGACTGTCATATCATTTTTATTGGGTGAGTCCGATAGTGACGGTATATTCGCCGTTCTCAGACGGGCTCTTGTAGTCATTACAATTATAAGTATAGTTATCGGCCTACTTTTCTCGCTTCTTTCCGCTCCCATTGTCACATTATTCGGAATAAGCGGAGATGAGGCTGTGAAGGATGCTGCGACGGCGCTTTCGCTTTTAATGGTGAGTGTGGTATTCGGCGGCATAAACACGACGCTTACCTCTTTCTGGGTCAGTATAGGGCGTATGAAGCTTTCATCATTGATGTCAGCTGTAAGAAACTGTATCCTTCTTCTTCTCTTCGGCCTCCTTCTTGTGCCGGGAAGGCTCAACACAGGACTTGCGCTTACCTACATAATCACAGAAATATCTGCAACAGTCATTATTCTTTTGATTTACAAGTTTCTTCCCTCACGTTCCTATGTAAAGAAGAATCTCTCGCAGGTCTACAGGTCATTTGAAAAGACATATCCTATAAAGAAAGAAAGCATGAGCGAGATTTCTGCCGACCTCGAGCGTATAACCGAGGACTGGGCAATCGATGTAAAGCGGTCGTTCATGATTAACTTCATAAGCGAAGAGCTTATGCTGAATATCATCAAGTTCGCGCTCAACGAGAGTGAGAAGTCCGGATACTACATATCAATCAAGCTTATCGACAAGAAAGATGACTTAGTGCTCAGAATACGCGACAATGTCAGGGAATATAACCCGTTTGAAGCCAAAGGGGACGAAATAGACTCGGGAGTTCTATTGCTCATAAAGAAGAAAACAAAGTATGCAGACTACCAGAGAAAGATGGTTTTCAACTATTTCTATACAATCATTTGAGGGGGACATATGGTTAGTCAGCTTGTTTTTCAGGATAAGAAGGAAATCGAGAGGCTTAAAAGGCAGTGTAATCTCTTTCTCGAGTACGAGACTCCTGTTATCGAGGATGTTTTAAAATCGAAGGAAGGGAAGGTCTGTGTGCTTGACGTGGGATGCAACGAGGGCGATAAGGCAGTCTCTCTCTTTTCATCCGACAGTGTTGAAAAAGTGATAGGACTCGAGTACAACAAGGACCTGGCCGAGGACGCTCAAAAGAAGTGGGGGGACGACAGATTCTCGTTCTATAATCTTGATGTCGAAAGCGATGATTTTCTTTCTGAATTAGACGGCATAATGAAGAGAGAGAATGTAGAGGCGTTTGATATCATATACCTCTCGTTAGTACTGCTCCATCTTAAAAACCCCGATGCACTTTTATTGAAGCTGAAGCCGCTCCTTAAAGACAACGGCACCCTGGTGATAGTTGAAGGCGATGATTCTTCTTCTTTCCTTTTTCCTGATGAGGACGGCCTTTTAAAAGATTTCATGAAGATATTGAATAAGGACAAATACTCAGGAAACCGAACGCTTGGTAAAACAATCGAGAAAATGCTCGTAAAGTGTGGCTACATCATCTCTCTTCCCGTCAATGCAATTGTGGTCGGATTCGGTGAGAGAGAAAAGAAGAGGGATATCTACACAGTATTTTTCTCGTACCTGGAGGGAGATGTGGACATACTTCTTGAAGAGGATAAGAATAACGAAGAATATAAAGCCTGGGCGGAGTGGCTGAGTGAGAACTTGTCAAAGCTTGAAAAAACAATCAAGAGTGATGATTCCTGCATAAACATGGGATTGAAGATTCTTGTTTGCCGTAAAGGATTGAAAAAATGATGTCTGATGATTTGAGTATGGTTCCTATGACCGAAAATGATATTCCCGCTGTTCTGAGTCTTGCCGACGAGAGCGTCGGAAAGAACTTATATACAAGAAAGGACTTTGAGAATGAACTCAGGGACGAAAACTCTTTTCTTTCCCTTTTGAAGAACAAAGACGGGGAACTTGCGGGCTACATGTACTTTTATATAACAACAACGAGAGCACTGGCCGGAAAGTCTGGACTCGACGAGGGTATCTTCTCTTCTGTCAGTTCTTCCCCTGTCTGCGGCCTCTTTCAGTCTGCCGCGCTCAAAAAGGAATACAGGGGCAGAGGTTTGTCCATGGACTTGATGGAGTATTCCATCGATGTGTTGACAAAAAAAGGTATAGATACCGGCTTTGCCATATGCTGGAAACCCGGGGGAAAGGTCCCTATGAAAAAAACTCTCGAATCGCTTTCATTCACATTCCTGACGGAAGTGAAGAAAATGTGGTGGAACAACACCTCTCTTTACTGTCCCTATTGTCATGGACGGTGCTCATGCAGTGCGGAAATATATTATAAAAAACTACAAGGAGAAAGCCGATGAAACTTAAACTTCTCCCTAAATTCATCTTTTCACTCTGTATTGTAGGCCTTCTGCTTACAGCAAGTACATCAATCTTCAGCTATCTGACAAGTAAGAGCTATCTTGAGGAGATTTTCTCCGAGCGTGTCATGACGAACAGCAATGCTATTGCTACTCTTCTGGACCCTGAAGAGGTAAAGACTGTCATATCTGAAGGGGGAGATGAGACTGAGGAGTATAAAAAACTCAATAATCTCTTCAATGAACTGAAGAAGGAAGGAAATATTACTTACCTTTCTCTTGTAGTCCCCCACGAGAACAGTGTCACATTCTACATCGATGCATTTGTCGAGGAGATGGGTGACGACCCTGATGCGAGTATCCCCTACGGCAGCGATATACTCTACGTGGATGCAGCCAACCCCGATGACCCGGCTGACCTGCAGAAGTATTACACAACCTGGAATCTATTTAAGGTTGATAAAGGACTCGATAAGCCTGTCGTGACGGACAACAGCTACGGCTACAACTATACGGGACTGTCTGTCGTGCTTGACGAAAACGGTAAGGCGATTGCCCAGGTCCAGTATATCCTCGACATGAGTGAGGTAAGAACCTACCTCAATTCATTCCTTATCAAGATGATTGTCATTTCATTCGCAATCATCGGCCTGACAATCATCGTCTACATCTTCTTTGTAAGGGCTATGGTGACGAAGCCTATCGGACAGCTTACGGAATTCACGGAGGAGATAACCTCTACAAACGCATTCGAGGGAAAGCGTATAGATATAGAGACGGGAGACGAAATCGAGTCGCTCTCGCAGTCATTCAACTTCATGCTTGAGGAACTCGAGGAATATATACATAACCTCGCAAAGATAACCGCCGAAAAGGAGAGAATAGGCGCCGAGCTTGACGTTGCACGCCATATACAGGGAAGCATGCTCCCATGCATATTCCCCGCATTCCCCGAGCGTCACGAGTTCGATATCTACGCAACGATGACTCCGGCAAAGGAAGTTGGTGGCGACTTCTACGACTTCTTCCTTGTTGACGACGATCATCTTGCCCTCGTCATTGCAGACGTCTCCGGTAAGGGAGTACCGGCAGCTCTCTTCATGATGATAAGTAAGACCCTTATCAAGAGTGCGACCCAGAACGGTTTGAGCCCGAAGGAAGTCCTTGAGAAGGTCAACAATCAGCTCTGCGAAAGCAATGATGCCGAGATGTTCGTCACCGTATGGCTCGGCATTATGGAGATATCTACAGGAAAGATGAAGTGTGCCAACGCAGGTCACGAATTTCCGGCGATAATGCACTCTGGCGGAGACTGGGAGCTCTATAAGGACAGGCACGGCTTTGTCCTTGCAGGAATGGAGAATTCAAAGTACAGGGAGTATGAGATTGACTTGAAGCAGGGAGACAGAATCTTTGTCTATACAGATGGTGTTGCCGAGGCTACGGATATAAACAACAACCTCTACGGAACAGACAGAATGATTGATGCTCTCAACAGGGCAAAGGACAAGAGATGCGGCGAGCTCTTGAAATACATCCATGAAGATATCGACACATTTGTGGGAGAGGCTGATCAGTTTGACGATATAACGATGCTGACACTCGAGATTACAAGCCCGCAATATGAGAAGGTTCTTAATGTCGTTCCGACTTCAGATAAAACTGGAGAGGTGACCGAGTTCATCGAGTCCATCCTCAGTGAGAATGACTTCCCGTTCAAGACCATCGCACAGGTGAATGTTGCTGTGGATGAATTATTCTCGAACATAGTGCTCTACAGCGGAGCAAGTATGGCGACTGTAAAGTGTCTTGTAGAGAACGGGGAAGTGATAGTCGAATTCTCCGATAACGGAAAGCCCTACGACCCGACGGCCGCCCCCGACCCCGATACCTCCCTCTCGGCAGAGGACAGGAATGTTGGAGGCTTGGGAATATTTATGGTGAAAAAGACCATGGATGATATATCATATGAATATAAGAACAAGAAAAACATATTAACCATTAGGAAGGGATGTTGAGATATGAACGCAAATCTTTTCAGAAAGTCGAGTATCGACAGGGTGAGCTCTCCCGAACAGCTCAATGATTATATACGTGTCGCAAATCCAAGCGTATGGATTCTGCTCTCCGCAATAGTTGTGCTTCTCATAGGCGTTGTCATATGGGGGCTTTTCGGCACAATCGAGACAAAGGTTGACGGGACGGCTGTCGTATCTGACGGGACGGCGTTATGCTACGTGAGTGACATCTCCGACATAAAGGCCGGAATGACGGTCCGCGTCGGGGATGAAGAGGGAACTGTCAAGGCTGTGGGGAACAGAATAGTCGAGATAACCGATGATATGGGCTCATATTTTCTCTTCCTCTCGGGTCTCTCGAGCGGTAGTTTTGCCTACCAGCTGGAACTGGATGTCCCGGCCCTGGAGGACGGCGTATACAGTGCCCAGATTGTCATTTCTGATATCAACCCGATTTACTTTGTAATTCACTAGGAGGAGAAAATGCCCCGTATTAAAAAGTATCCTCCTCATTCAATACAGCATGGAGCCGCAAAGGTCCCCGTTGTCATACAGCTTGAAGCACTTGAGTGCGGAGCTGCGTCTCTCTGTATGATTCTCGCCTATTACGGCAAGTGGATTCCCCTCGAGAGAGTCAGATCTGACTGCGGAGTATCACGTGACGGCTCGAATGCGAAGAATGTCCTGAAGGCTGCGCGCAGTTACGGCCTTGTGGCCAAAGGCTACAGGTATGAGCCGGCGGATTTGAAGGCAAATGGAAAATTTCCGTGCATCATCCACTGGAACTTCAACCACTTTGTAGTCCTATGCGGCTTTAAAGGAAATAAAGCTGTAATCAACGACCCGGCAAAGGGTACCTATTCCGTCAGCATGGATACCTTCGATAAGTCATTTACCGGAATCTGTCTCATGATGGAGCCCGGGGAAGACTTCAAGCCTGAAGGTAAACCCAAGAGTGTATGGAGCTTTGCAAAGAAGAGACTCAAGGGCTCGGGTTCGGCCTTTGCTCTTGTCGTCATCACGACTGTGATATCCTCCCTCATAGGAATCATCACCCCCGGATTTTCAAATCTATTTGCCGACCATCTTCTCAGTGGCACCAACCCTGAATGGTTCATGCCGTTCATGTGGGGGATAAGCGCACTGGCACTGGTAGAGATAATCGTTCAGATAATACAGGCGACGTATTCACTGAAGGTCAACGGCAAGATGGCGATAGTCGCGAACAGCGAATACATGTGGCATGTACTTCGTCTTCCTATGGAATTCTTCTCTCAGCGAATGGCCGGTGACATACAGGGAAGAAGAAGCCAGAACGAGAGTATAGCTGGAAGTATTATCCAGACATTTGCGCCCTTGATGATTGAGCTGTTTATGCTCTTCTTCTACCTCTTTGTAATGCTCAGGTACAGCATTCCGCTTTCCCTTATCGGTATTGTTTCTGTATTTCTCAACATGGCGGTAAGTTCATATATTTCAAAGAAGAGGATTAATCTCACCCGTGTAACAAGCCGTGACAGCGGAAAGCTGATGGGTGCGACTGTTGCAGCAATAGAGATGATTGAGTCCATAAAATCTTCGGGCGCCGAAAATGGATATTTCGAAAAATGGTCGGGCTATCAGGCGGCCGTGAACTCGGGAAGCGTGAAGTTCACGAAGATGAATGCCCTCTACGGAATAATCCCGTCCGTCATATCGATGCTGACGAATACACTTGTTTTGATGGGCAGCGTATATCTCTGCCAGAAGGGCGAATGGACAGTCGGTATGATAAGTGCCTTCTCGGGCTTCCTCGGCTCGTTCTTATCTCCTGCAATGCAATTTGTTTCCGCATCCCAGACATTGCAGGAAATGCGTACAAGCATGGAAAGAATCGAGGACGTCATGGAGTATCCGGCAGTTGTGCCGTATGCGACGGAGGAACTTTCAAATGGCGAGGAATTTGATAAGCTTACAGGAAAAATAGAGCTCAAGAACGTAACATTCGGCTACTCGAGACTTGCCGAGCCCTTGATTAAGGACTTCTCAATGACACTCGAGCCGGGGCAGCGTGTTGCATTCGTCGGACCATCGGGGTGCGGTAAATCGACGCTGAGTAAACTTATTTCCGGCCTCTATAAGCCCTGGAGCGGAGAGATTCTCTTCGACGGGAAGCCGATTGACAGCATAAACCGTGCTGTCTTCACAGGATCGTTATCCGTCGTCGACCAGGATATAATCCTCTTCGAGGACACAATCAGCAACAACATCAAAATGTGGGACAACTCGATTGAAGACTTTGAAGTCATTATGGCTGCAAGGGATGCTCAGATACATGAAGATATAATGCAGCGTGACGGCGGGTACCAATATAAGCTGCTCGAGGGAGGAAAAGACCTTTCCGGAGGTCAGAGACAGAGACTCGAGATTGCCCGTGTACTTGCCGAGGATCCGACAATCATAATCATGGATGAGGCGACAAGCGCTCTTGACGCAAAGACGGAATATGAAGTCGTGAAATCCATAAAGAACAGAGGAATAACGACAGTAGTTGTCGCCCACAGGCTCAGCACTATCCGTGACTCTGATGAGATTATCGTGCTCGACAGAGGTAATGTCGTTGAGAGGGGAACCCACGATGAGCTTTATAGCCTGGGAGGAGTCTATGCTTCTCTTGTATCAAACGAATAAGGAAGGACGATATGGGTTGGTTTGACGAACAGATTAGAGAAAGAATAAAGAGTGACGACGACAGTTTTTCCGATGCCTTTGTTACCATGTCTTCCCTCGTTATGGGCGAGCGTATTACACGTATCCTCAATGAAGACAGGATCAACGCCAAGACTGCCATTGATGAGATACTCAAGTTCTATCATGTGAAGAGTGTGGAACTACCGGAGAATATAAAGGATATAAACGAACAGCTGGAGTATCTGATGAGGCCGGCGGGAATAATGAGAAGGACCGTTATTCTTACCGAAGGATGGTATAAGGATGCGATAGGAGCTCTTCTGGGCTCAAGAAAGGATGACGGGACACCTGTTGCCCTTCTCCCGGCAGGACTTAACGGCTACAAGTTCTATGACAGAAAGAAAGACAAGTGGGTGAGAGTCAACAAAGAGACAGCATCCCTCATCGACGACGAGGCCATAACCTTCTATAAGCCGCTTCCTTTAAAAAAGCTGACAATCAAGGACCTTATTGTTTATATAGTCGAGTGCATGAGCGTCTCGGACTTTGTACTTGTGATTCTTGCGACAGTTCTATCGTCACTGCTCGGGCTCTTGATGCCTAAAATCCAGCGTATAATCTACGGCCCGGTAATCGAAGGCGGGAGTCTGCAGCTTTTATATGCAATCTTCTCCTTCCTGATTTCTCTCAGTTTCTCCCAGATTCTGATAGGAGTCGTGCAGAGCCTTATCATGTCGAGGCTCGGGACGAAGATGAATGTGCAGGTAGAAGCCGCAAGCATGATGAGAGTGCTCTCTCTTCCTGCATCATTTTTTAAGAAGTATTCTTCCGGAGAGCTATCATCCCGTATGAACGGAATAAGCTCACTCTGTACTATGATTGCATCCTCAGTCCTTTCGACGGGACTGACGTCTCTTTTCTCGCTTATCTACATAACCCAGATGGTTCAGTATGGTCCGGGACTTGTAGTGCCGGGTCTCATCGTCATCATCATAACGGTGGCATTTTCAGCAATAACGACATTCATGCAGATAAAAGTGTCGAAAGCCCAGATGGAGAAGAGCGCCAAGGAGTCAGGACTCGAGTATTCGCTTCTGACAGGCGTGCAGAAGATAAGACTCGCAGGTGCCGAGAAGAGGGCTTTTGCAAAGTGGGCTCAAAGCTACACCGACAGTGCAAGGCTGCAATATAACCCGCCGACATTCTTGAAGCTCTCGGGAGTCTTCTCAAGCTGTATAAGCCTTATCGGGACGATTGTAATCTACTACTTCACAATCAAGACCGGAGTAACACTTGCCGATTACTACGCATTCAACAGTGCTTACGGTGCCGTGATGGGTGCATTTGCATCCCTCGTCGGGATGGCGACAACATTTGCCCGCATAAAACCCGTCCTCGATATGGTCAGCCCGATATTGGAGACTGTTCCGGAAATCAGCGAGAACAAGAAGGTTGTGACACGGCTTTCGGGCTCAATTGAACTCAACAACATATCTTTCAGATACACAGAGACAGGCCCGCTTATTGTCGATAACCTTTCTCTTAAGATCAGGCCCGGACAGTATTGCGCGATAGTCGGAGCAACAGGGTGCGGTAAATCGACATTGATGAGAATTATGCTCGGCTTCGAGACGCCGCAGAAGGGTGCTGTCTATTATGACGGAATGGATCTCTCGTCGCTGGACTTGAAGTCGCTGAGGCGGAAAATCGGAACTGTCATGCAGGACGGAAAGCTTTTCCAGGGTGATATCTTCTCGAATATCATAATATCTGCACCGCAGCTTGGAATGGAGGATGCATGGAAAGCTGCCGAGATGGCCGGAATAAAGGAAGACATCGAAGCAATGCCGATGGGAATGCATACAATTATCAGCGAAGGTGCGGGGGGTATATCGGGAGGCCAGAGGCAGAGACTCATGATAGCGCGGTCAATCGCCCCGAAACCCAGGATTCTCATGTTCGATGAAGCAACAAGTGCACTGGACAATATAACGCAGAAAATTGTTTCAAATTCCCTATCAAAGCTCAAGTGTACCCGTATTGTGATAGCTCATCGTCTATCAACAATTAAGGAGTGCGACAGGATTATCGTTCTGGACAAAGGCAGAATAATCGAGGATGGAACGTATGACGAGCTCATCAAGAGGGGTGGTTTCTTTGCTTCCCTCGTCGAGAGACAGAGACTTGATTAATCTAACAGCGTCCGGAAAAATCCCGTATGTACTTTACGTGATAGGAAACAAATGTGTCTGAGAAAAAAGATTTAGAAACAGAAGCAGAGAAAGCGGAAAGTGTAGAAAGACCAGCGTCCCTCAGCGTTGTGGATAATTGTGATATTACGGAAGAAGAGGCAAAAGCCAGGATTTTGAAAGCTTTTGAAGCACTTGAGCTCGCTGATGACGAGACTGAGGATATTTCAGGCGGAAGCAATTCGACACTCCGCTTCGGGAGTCGTGTGAAGTTGATTAATTCCGGTCATAACTACGGCTCGACAAAGTGCACGAACCCGAAGTGCGACAATTCGACTTTCTATATACTTAAAGAGGTCAGGAACTGGACTTATCTTATTCAATGCACTAAGTGCGGATGGTCTTATCTGGCAAACGAGATAAATATCAGCGTGTGAGTGCTGTGGGGACGAAATGAAAGAAAAAGATTTGATTGAAGAAGCAAGAAAAGCTAAATCGGTTGATGAGTTGATATTAGACGCCGGAAGAGACGGAATCGAGCTCTCGAAAGATGATGCCGAAAAGGTCTTTGAAGAGCTCCATAAGACCTGCGAGCTGAGTGATGATGAGATAGAGGATGTGGCAGGTGGTGGTGGCTGTGTATCGCATTTCTCTATATTCAGGCGTATATTCACAATAGGCTCAAATGCCGTCAAAACAATAAAAGAAAGGGAAAGTGAAAAGAAGTCATGATGATATCCAGTCATGGTAAGGTCTTTTCATTAGGGAGTTAAATCCTCGTATATATATCAAAAATGTGACAGTTTTACCCTCGGTTTTGATGAAAAATCGAGGGATTTTTCTTGCGTTTTCCTGTATGCAGGTTATAATATTAGCATACTACACAAAAAGGGGTTATCGTATGTCAAACATTCCAGACTGGGCTAGATTTTGGAAACGTAAAGGAAC
>CAVIUT010000030.1:0-9268 GCA_963646155.1 Eggerthellaceae bacterium
GAACCTGAGAAGCAGGAACCAAGATTCCTCGTACTTCTAGTGCGAGGTAGTTCAACCATACCAAGCTTAACTACAGAGAAAGTTTTCTCAGGACAATCTAAAATTCCCCGTCATAGTCGTCATCATCATCCATGAAACCCGGCCAGAATAATGGGTCATATTCCACCTTCAATTTTCCCCTGATGTATTCAAGGGCATCCTTGTACCTTCCGTCCTTAACTTTGGGACAGAGCCACTTCAAATACTCATACTCCCACTCGCTGTATTCGGCAAGCGAAAGATTCAAAAGTGCACGTGCGTATGTTTCGAAGGCGTCTTTCTTATCATCATCTGTATAATCACTGTCATATGGAAACCATGAGTCGAAATTATCCTGCATTTCAAAGAGCACGTCGAACTCCCTGTCCATACGTTCCTGATCCGGGTTTGGTGGCGGAATGTAAAACTTTTTCATACTCTATCCTTATAGCGCAATATGCATCTTATCCATAATCTCATCGAGGTTGCGGTTTCCGATTTCGTTAGCCTTTGTCGTTCCCGATTCGATTATATCTCTCACATCACTCCTATGTTCCTCATAGTAGTGTCTCTTCTCCCTTATCGGGTCAAGGAGCGCATTCATCTTCTCATTAAGCATCTTCTTGCATTCGACACATCCCATACCCGCCGATGTGCACCTTTCTCTAACGCATTCCATGCCCTCTTCGTTGAAAGCTTTATGGTAGGCGTAGACTGAGCATACATCGGGGTTGCCCGGGATTTTAACGCTTACACGGTTTGTGTCGGTCTTTGCATTCCTGATTTTCTTCCATACTTCGTCGGGAGTATCTGAAAGATAGATTGCGTTTCCCAGGCTCTTTCCCATCTTGCTGTTGCCGTCGAGGCCGCAGAGACGTGATACCTGACTGAGCTTATACTCAGGCTCCTTTATTTGTGTGCCGTACATCTCGTTGAAACGACGGACAAGGCGGCGTGAATACTCAATGTGCGGGACCTGGTCCTCACCCACCGGAACAAGGTCAGCGTTACAGAATGTAATATCTGCAGTCTGGCTCACGGGGTACCCCAGAAAGCCGTATGTCAGCTTTGAAAAGTCATATTCCCTGTTGTCATCCTGGAAGCCGTACGAGCGCGCTTCGGTCTTGATTGTCGGGTTAATCAAAAGATGGTTGCATGTCGTAATCATCGAGTAGAACATCGTGAGAACGTGTATTGACGGAACATGCGACTGCTGTATGAATGTAACCTTCTCAGGGTCGAGTCCGACAGAAAGGTTATCCATAGTAATCTGATAAATCGAATCATAGATGAGCGCGGGATTCTCAGCGTGCGTAGTAAGCGCCTGTACATCGGCAATGAGGATAAACTCCTCGTACTCGTCCTGAAGAGCAACCCTATTTCTGAGCGACCCGCAGTAGTGACCGAGGTGCAGCTTTCCCGTAGGCCTGTCCCCTGTCAAAATCCTTTTCTTATCCATTAGTTTCTCCCTTTGCAGTTCTGACAGTTACATCCCGAGGAATGGGGATTGTCAGTACAGTAATATCCACTGCCCTTATATATTACGGCGCCGGGCTCAGTAATTGTTCTTTTACTCACGCCGCCGCAGACGGGGCATACATCGTCACTGTCGGAGTCACTGAAGCTCTTGAAAGCATCATACTCCTTATTGCACTTAGTGCATTTATAGCTGTATATAGGCATTATAATAACCCTCCAACATTGCTTTCAATCAAATTCGAGGCACTCTCCTTCATCTTTCCGGTAAGTGTGTAGTCTGTTATGACAACACTGCTCTCCAGGGCGGCAAATACATTCGAGAGGGCTTTAATATCGAGTGCCTCACCCTCCCGACGCTTATCCTGGATAATCTGGTTACGAAGTATTGTATTCAGCGCCCTAGCTTCGCTTTCACCCACTGTCTCTATGAAACCCGACATCTTGATTTCTCCTTCCTTATTATTGAAGAGGAGACAAACCCTTGTTATGCCGTCCATAACAGTCTGGGGGATATCGAAGCCGAGAGAAGAGAGGCTCTCCGGCTCGAATATATAGACGGAGAAGGAAGAAGAGGCCATCAAAGAAGCCGTATCATCATCGATAAGCTTTACCCTCTCGAGGTAGCTCCGCTCATAAAAGGATGAATAGTCGCCGCTCGAGAAGAGAAGAATGCCGTTCTCGGGGGAATAGAGGGAGTAAAGGGAGTCGGTGTACCACACTGTTTTTCCCTCCCCATCTTTCACTTTATCGAAAGAGGATGAAAGGGAAAGAAGACTATTCGTCCCCCATTTCGATATATTCCCTTCCACGGCCCCCGAAACTGTCTCGTCTTCAATAGAGACGGTGATTCTATCGGCCTTTTTGATTATTGCATTATCCTTAGCGCTGAAGCCGACAATTTCATCCGCATCCCCCCGTCTTATACTCTCTCCGTCCGCCGTAACCACTACTTCTCCTTCTCTTCCGAGAGCCTGGAAATAGTATTCCTCTCTGAAAGGAGAATGGTGGACACACGAGGAAAGAAGAAGAGTTATCAAAAGAACAAAGAGGATGCGCTTCAAAATCATTTAACCTTCTCTACAAGCACTGAGACCTCACTCTCGTTGATATCTGCCTTTCTGCCGTTGTTTTCAGCAACGGTCAGGGAGGAAGAAAGAGTCTCCTTCATAATGAAGTCTTTATGTGCTTCGACTGCCTTTCTGAAGTTCTCGTCACCCCAGAGTGTCAAGTTGATATGGTCAGCAACATCGAGCCCTATATCCTTACGTTCTGTCTGAACCAAGCGCACGATGTCTCTGCTTATACCTTCAAGGAGAAGATCCTCAGTCACTTCTGTGTCGTATCCGACGGTAAGTTCACCTTCGTTGAGAACTTTGACATGCTCCTTCTCCGTTCTCTGGATGACAAGGTCGCCTTCCGTGACATCAATTTCTCCGTCGGAGTATTTAATCTTCTCGCTCTCTCCATTGAGGATATTCGATATCTTTTCTCCGACAAGACCCTGGATGTGGGATGCAACTTCCTTCATGGACTTACCGAGCTTTGCTCCAAGCACCTTGAAGTTAGCCTTTGCCGAATAAGATACGAGGTCCTCCTCGTTCTTTCTTACAAAGACAGATTTGACATTGAGCTCTTCCTTGAGAATGTCTATATCCTTCTCGAGGATATCTCTTGTATCCTTATTGCGGCTTACAACGACGAATTCCTTGAGCGGTTGACGAATCTTGAGGTTGGATTGAGCCCTGAGAGAGCGTCCCATCTCGACGGCCTTCATGACGACCCTCATCTCCTCTTCCTTGACTCTGTCGCGTTCACTTTCGTTGTAGACAGGATAATCGCAGAGGTGGACTGAGAGAGGCATATCATCGGTACGTAGATTCTGATAGATAGTCTCGGTGACAAACGGAATCATAGGAGCGGCAACCTTACAGAATGTGAGAAGAACTCTATAGAGTGTGTTGTATGCATCCTTCTTGTCGCTGTCGTTCTCACTACGCCAGAAGCGTCGGCGGCTGCGTCTGATGTACCAGTTGTTGAGGTCATCGATGAAAGATACAACAGCACTTGTTGCGTCGCTGATCTGGTAGTTATCAAAGGCTGTAGTCGTCTTTTCAACCAAGGCCTCCAAGTCTGAAATAATCCACTTGTCAAGCGGGTTCTTGAGGTCCTTTGTCGCTGTCTCTGAGGGCTCATAACCGTCGATGTTCGCATATGTGACAAAGAATGAGTAAGCGTTCCAGAGAGGAATCAGAAGAGACTTCAATACATCCTTTACCAGGTCATCCGAGTACTTAACGTCATCGGCTCTGACAAGTGTTGAGTTGATGAGCGCAAACCTCAAGGCATCGGCACCGTACTCCTTAACGACATCCATCGGGTCTGTGTAGTTGTGCTTGCTCTTACTCATTTTCGAGCCGTCTTCAGCAAGAACTATTCCCGATACTATACAGTGCTCGAACGCAGGCTTACCGAAGAGTCCTGCTGCAAGGACAGTCAATGAATAGAACCATCCTCTTGTCTGGTCGAGGCCTTCGTTGATGAAGTCTGCAGGGAAAAGCTGATCCCAGTTTTCCTTGTTCTCGAATGGATAGTGCTGCTGGGCATACGGCATGGAGCCCGATTCGAACCAGCAGTCGAAGATATCGGGAATACGGCGCATCGTACCCTTTCCGTCGGGACTCGGCCATGTCAGTTCATCCACAAAGTGCTTATGAAGGTCATCCACCTTCTGTCCACACTTCTTCTCAAGTTCTTCAACAGACCCGATTACTTCAATATAGTTCGAGCCGTCACACTTCCATACAGGAATCGGGTTGCCCCAGAAACGGTTGCGGCTGATAGCCCAGTCTCTTGCACCCTCAAGCCACTTGCCGAAGCGGCCGTACTTGATATGCTCAGGAACCCATGTAATCTGGTCGTTGCATTCAAGCATTGTTTTCTTTATCTTCTGTACATCAACAAACCAGCAGCTCATTGCCTTGTAGATCAAAGGCTTACCTGTACGGTAGCAGAAAGGATAGGAGTGGAGGTAGTTCTCCCGCTTTACAAGCTTTCCGTTAGCCTTTAGCCATTCAATAATCGGTTTATCTGCGTCCTTGACGAACATGCCCTCCCAGAGAGGAACTTCGGATGTGAACTTGCACTCTTCGTCGACAGGACATACAACAGGAACCGACGGCAGTTTTGCCTTCATTGTCTTGTAGTCATCCTCACCGAATCCTGAAGCTGTATGAACAATACCGCATCCGTCTTCGACTGTGACGTAATCTGCCGTCACAACCTGGAATGCACCCTTCTCTTTAAGAGAAGCAAAGAAGGGCATCAAAGGCTCATACTTCATGCCGACAAGGTCTCTACCTTTGACTGTCCTGACTACTTTACATCCCTTCTCGTCCTTGTAGTACTTACCGAGAAGGTTCTTTGCCAGGTAATAGTGCGCCCCGTCATCCTCGTCCTCGACTTCGACGTAGTCAATGTCCTCCCCGACAGCAAGCGCAAGGTTCGAGGGAAGTGTCCATGGCGTTGTCGTCCATGCAAGGAAGTAACTGTTCTCCGTTCCGTCAATCTTGAAACGCACCGTTACAGCCTGGTCGGTAACATCCCTGTATCCTCCGAGGGATACTTCCATGTTTGAGAGAGGAGAAGCAAGAAGAGGTGAATACGGAAGTACATTGTACCCCTCATAGATGAGGCCCTTCTCATAGAGTGTCTTGAAAGCCCACCATACCGACTCCATGTAGGACTTGTCCATCGTCCTGTAGCCATTCTCGAAATCGACCCAGCGGCCGGTGCGTGTGATAGCCTTCTTCCATTCAGATGTATACCTGAGGACAATAGAGCGGCACTCTTCATTGAACTTGGCAACACCATACTCCACGATATTGCTGTGACCAGATACTCCGATAGTCTTCTCCATCTCGGCTTCAACCGGAAGTCCGTGACAGTCCCATCCGAAGCGCCTTACGACCCTCTTGCCCTTCATCGATTGATAGCGGGGAATTGCGTCCTTAATAGTTCCGGGTAATATATGACCAAAATGAGGAAGTCCCGTTGCAAAGGGAGGTCCGTCATAGAAAACAAATTCATTATCTTTCGGTCTGGAATCGACGGATTTCTTATAAATCTCATTCTTATCCCAGAATGCTAGAACTTTCTCTTCTTCCTGAGGAAAGTTAACCTTATTGTTCACAGGTTCAAACATCTTGGTTTCTCCTATATTTTTCCTTTCAATTGTAAGGTTTTGTACTGTCTTTCTTCAAGGGGAGGAAGAGAGTAACTATGCCAAAAGAGAAAACAGTTCATAGAAATATTGTTGTCGGAAGCGATAACGAAGTATTACCAAGATACATCCAAATTTGACCCGATTTAAATACACGTGAGGTAAAAAAAATGTGCATGTTCTGTAAATGCAATACAATTGAGTCAGGTTTTACTCTTCATGTTGTTTAATGGAAAGGAAATCTCACCATTGTGGAAAATGTTGCGTGTGAAGAGTACCAGCAGTATGGCGAGAAATACTTCTCTGACGAAGTTGCCACTAAACTTCAGCTATCGCCAATGCCGCAAAAACAAAGAGAGCGGAACTCGTCATCATGGACTACTCAAAGGTCGTATAATGCAAATATTGGCAATCGAAAGCGTCATGGTGAACATCAATTTCCAAGAAAAATAAGCCAATGAATGTCTAGATTTCAACTACACGAAAAAGTGCGCATCAAATGGGGAGTTTCTGTCGCTTTGATTGCGATATTGCAACTATGTATGGTATCAAGGAAGAAAGAGGCCCTTCTATGCCAAAAGAGAAAACTGTGCTACATTCGTCTCATGTTGTATAAAGCGCCTGATGACCTCGTAAAGATAGCAGAGATATTCACTTCCCACGGCTATGAGCTGTATCTTGTGGGAGGTGCTGTCAGGGACTACATCCTCGGCAACGAAAACCACGATTATGACATGACAACCTCTGCACTCCCGGAGGAAGTGAAGGCAATGTTCAAGGCGACAATCGACACGGGAATCAAACACGGGACAGTAACTGTTGTTTTCAACCGCCGACACTATGAAATAACAACATTCCGTACCGAAGGCGACTACTCTGATTCCCGTCACCCCGACAGCGTGAAATTCGTGCGCTCCTTAGACGAAGACTTGAAGAGGCGTGACTTCACAATCAACGCACTTGCCGTAGATATACTCTCCGGTGAAATTATCGACAGGCACAATGGTATAGAGGACCTTGAAAAGAGAATAATCAGGGCAATCGGTGTCCCGGAAGAAAGATTTAAGGAAGACGCATTGAGAATGCTGAGGGCATGCCGTTTTTCCTCTAAGCTCGATTTCGATATAGAGGAAGAGACACTCTCTTCAATAAAAGACCTCCACAGAAACATAGAAAAGGTATCTAAGGAGAGGATAAAGGACGAGATAGATAAACTTCTTCTCTCGCCCTACCCTGCAAAGGGACTTGGCTATATGGCTAAAACAGGACTCTGGGAGACAATAATGGATGGAGTGGAACTTACACCTGGAACTTATTCCTCCCTCGAGAGGGCGAAGAAAGCCTCACTTCCCCTTACATCGCTCTACTCTGTCCTCTTCGCTTATACAGAGAAGGAAAAGATAGAAAAGATTCTCGACACTCTCAAGGCATCGAATAAGGAAAAGAATGAAATACTGCTACTCACAGCAGAATGGGATGTCGACACTGAGCTGAAAGATCCGATTTCACTGAGACGGAAGATAAAAAGGGTCGGTAAGGAGAATGTGGCGTCTCTCATTGCGTTGAGAAAAGCGCTCGGAAAGGATAGCCCAAAAGACAAAGAATACGATGAGGCACTCGAAAGGGAGAAGGAAAAAAATCCCCCACTTTCAATTAAAGAACTTGATATTAAGGGTGAAGATTTAAAGGGGGTAGTATCTCCGGGGCCTGAGATGGGCCGCATTCTCAACGCCCTTCTTGAAATGGTGATAGAAAATCCCTCACTCAACGAGAGAGAGGGACTCTTGAAAAGGGCAGAAGAACTTTCTAATCCCTGTTTTTGATTTCTTCTGTATTGTTTGGTTCAAGCCCAAGGTGAATAAGTGCTTCCCGCGCTGCATTCTGCTCTGCGTGCTTCTTGCTTTTTCCATTAGCAGGTCCGTATGTTTTACCCTCAACCTTGACTGTGACGGAGAAAACCTGGTCATGGTCGGGGCCGCTTTGTGACACGAGCGTGTACTCCGGAACCCTCCCCTTTCTCCTCTGGTAATATTCCTGGAGCTTTGTTTTGTAGTCCTTGTAGCTGACCTTGTTCTTCAAAACCTTCTGAATCTGGAAAGGGATGAATGAAAGCACAAACTCTCTTGCGTCCTCGAGGCCCTTATCGAGATAGATGGCGGCAATGACAGCTTCCATCGCATCTGCCTGTATGGCCTTCTTTCTCGCCCCGCCCTGACTCTTCTCGCCTCTCCCGATGAGAAGATAGTTCTCGAACCCGAGCTTCGATGCAATCTCCGAGAGGGAGTCTTCGCTGACGACAATCGCCTTTATCTTCGAGAACTCCCCTTCATGATATACTCCATAGTAGTTCTCGAATAAATACTCGGCAGTAATTAAATCGAGTACGGCATCCCCCAGGAACTCCAGCCTCTCGTTGTTGTCACATCCGCCTTTCATCTCATTGGCGTAAGATGTGTGTGTGAAGGCCAGGTTCAAGAGTTCTATGTTCTTGAAATCAAGATTATTGGACTTTTGAAAATAAATAAGCTCCCTTTCTCTCTCTTGAGTAAGAACGGGAGCCTTGAATTGCAATAAACTCAACTTAGTTAAGTTCCTTCATTAAATATTTAACAGCGTCTCCGACTGTCTCGAAGCTGTTGGCCTCATCATCGGAGATTGTGACGCCTGTCTCTTCTTCGAGAGCATAAACAAGGTCATAGGTATCGAGACTGTCTGCACCCAGGTCCTTGCGGAAAGATGCTTCCATAGTAACCTTATCGGGATTGACTCTCAGCTTTTCCACAACAAGACTTTTTACTTTGTTGAATATTTCAGCTTCTGTCATGAGATTACTCCTCATCCATCTTGATTACGCTCTTACCCGCATAGTAGCCACACTTCGGGCATACGCGGTGGGAAGGAATCAAGTTACCACATGTCTGGCATGTGCTGAGATTTGGAGCTGAGAGCTTCATGTTTGCAGCCTTTCTTGATGCTGCTCTGCTTTTACTTGTTTTATACTTAGGAGTTGCCATTTTTAAACCTCACTATTATTACATGAATTACCGGTTTGTAAGTCTACCAAAAGACTTCACCCTCGTCAACAGAGGGAACCAAACCGCAATAACTATACTAAACTTGAGGCAAAGAGTTCAAGTAGCTTGTTGAGTAAAGAGCACAAATAACAAATAATGAAAGTGTGAAAGTAGTGCGTGAGATATATCTTATACCTGTAAAAATCTACAGGGCTGTTTTCAGCCCCCTCAAGGGTATGTCGACATGCCGCTACACACCCTCCTGCTCGGAGTATTTTCTCTCCTCTGTCAGGCGTTTTGGAATAGCAAAGGGAACAGCACTGGGGCTATCGAGACTCCTCAGGTGTCGCAGCCGTTATTTCGGAGGCCCCGACCCGATTCCCGACGCATTCAGTTTCAAGTACATTAAAGACCAGTACATAGCACGCCGTAAGCCCAAGGGGTTTGACAGAGAGATAAAACCGAATTGATTATCTAGAGATTATACTCCTCAATCACTGCTGTGTGCTTCTTCGTCTTCCTGTCATAGTTGATTCCG
>CAVIUT010000030.1:10166-20436 GCA_963646155.1 Eggerthellaceae bacterium
TTTTGATTGGGAGTATTCCGGTCATATATGCAGCGGCCACAACACGGGGGGTGAATGTGAAATCTTTGAATAATCCTCTGAGAAATGATAGATAAGCCCTCTGCGCTTCTGAGTCATCCTTTGCCTGTCTAATTAAATCATCCCACTCATCTATTATGAAGACAAACTTCTTTCCTGTGATTTCAACAGCTCTCAACATTTTCAATGCAAGTTCCTTCTCTCTGAAAGAAGGTTCAAGCATCACATCCAGCTCATCAGATATCGCCTTCATAATCAGGGAGGGAACCTTTATAAATTGTATCTGCTCTGAAAGGACGCGGGATGTAAACTTTGAAATATCGAGCGTAATGACGTTGTACTTATTAATGTGTTTCTCATAGTTTTCAGTCCCGGCAATCTCCTTGTCAGAGAAAAGTGAATGAGAGTCGCACTCTGCACTATAATAGGAAGTTAGCATTCTCGCCGCAAAGCTCTTTCCGAAGCGGCGTGGGCGAGAGACACAGATAAGTGGGTTTTCACTGTCAATTGCCTGATTAACCAGGTCAATCAACATAGTTTTGTCTACATAATTTTCAGTATTAATAGCAGAAAAACTTACATTACCCGGATTTATATAAAAGCCCATTCTGCAGCCTCCTTTATAGAGGAGAAACATCTCCCCCTTAAAGGATAAATTACTCCGTTCCCTTCGTCAAAGCTTTATCCTCATCTTTCATCATCGCACCGATAAAGGAGAATAAAACCTCCATCGCCCTGTCGTTGTATCCTCCTTCTGGAATGATTATGTCGGCAGAACTTTTACTCGGCTCGATGAAATTGAAGTGCCCCGGCCTTACGACGTTTATATACTGTTCGATTACAGACTCTACAGTTCTTCCGCGCTCCTTGACGTCACGCTGAAGACGTCTGATGAATCTAATGTCACTCGGGGTGTCGACATAGAGCTTTAAATCCAGCATGTCGCGAATGCGCTCGTCGTAGAAAACCATAAGACCGTCGATTATGATAATCGATGACGGTTCCACCTCCACCCGCTCATCCTTACGGCGGTGATGGACAAAGTCGTATTGCGGCATCATGCAGCACTTGCCGTCTTTAAGTGAGGCAATGTTTTCAAGCAGGAGGTCCATATCGAAAGCATCGGGATGGTCGAAGTTATAGGCTGTAATGTTATTGTTGTTTACAAAGGATGCGGACTTATAGTAGTTGTCCATCTCGATGAGAACGGCATTGGGGTAGCGTTCCTTTATCCTCTTTACCACAGTGCTCTTTCCCGAGCCTGAGCCGCCTGTTATTCCTATAATCTTCACGTCTCCCGCCTCCTATTTTATCTCAAGCTTATACACCGTAAGCGATTCGTATTTTTTTCCCTCTCCTGTCCAGGCCTGGGGAAAATCAGGCCTGTTGGGGGTATCAGGCGAGCGCCCCGTCTCGAACGCTACTCCCTTAAAAGGAACGGGAAGAGAAGCGCCGGTATACATCTGAACGCCGCTCTCCGTTGTCTTGAAGTATAAAACAGCCCTGTTTCCTTCAGCCTTTACTATTGCGTCTTTCTCGAGCAGCCACGTATTGTCGTACTTACCGCCGTTACGCTCTCCGATTAAAGTTGGAGTATTGAAATCATAAGGCGTTCCCTCAACGGAAGTTGGAGTATCGTCAGTCGGGATTAAATCAACCGGGTCGACCTCTATGTACTTCTTTGACGGCATCGTCACCATTACATATCTATCGTCCCTGTCGTCAAGAACAAAGTAGGCGTGGTTTGTTAAAGAAACAGGGCACTTCTTATCTGAAGAGACAACATAGTGTATTGAGAGTGCACCGTCTTCAGTGATTGTGTATGTCACTCTTATTTCATGGTTTCCCGGAAAACCGCCATCCCCGTCCAGAGTTGCGAGGAAGAGTGTTATTGATGATGCTTCTGCATTGTTTTCTGCGAGAGAGAGGGAATTATCGAGTGCGGTGTTATCTTCCGTCTTCTCGCAAAGCCAATTCTTGTCTCCCCAGTTAGCCTCACTTCCAGAGTGCAGGGTATGACGGCCGTGAAAGTTCTTTTCAGTGTTGTACTCCACTCCGTCGATGGAGAAGGAGGCGTTTCTTATCCTGTTTGCAACAGGCCCCACCACTTCACCACGGTGGCCGTTACCTTCTTTAAGAAAGAGGGGGAATGAATCATGCGAAAGGACAGCGTTGTAGCCATCGACTCCATAGTAGACGATGGTTGCTCCCTTCGTCATAACTCTAAGGATATATTTCCCTTTTTGAAGTGTGTATAGATATACGTTCTCACCTTTGAAATTTCCCCACTTTTCTTTCTTTATCATTTGTCTTCCTCTGTTTTGAGTACGGCAAGGAATGCTGACTGTGGAATTTCAACGTTGCCCACCATCTTCATTCTCTTCTTTCCTTCCTTCTGTTTTTCAAGCAGTTTCCTCTTTCGTGAGATATCACCACCATAACACTTCGCAGTAACATCCTTACGGTATGCATTGACTGTCTCGCGTGCGATAATCGTTCCGCCGATTGCTGCCTGGATTGCTATCTTGAACTGCTGGCGCGGAATCTCCTTCTGGAGCCTCTCGACTATCTGGCGGCCCCTCAGCTGGGCGTTTCCTCTGTATACAAGAGAAGAGAGTGCATCCACCGGTTCGCCGTTGACGAGAATCTCCATTCTAACAAGGTCTGTCCTTCTCTCTCCTATAACCGAGTAGTCAAAGGAAGCATATCCCCGCGATATGCTCTTGAGCCTGTCGTAGAAGTCGAAGAGCACTTCCGATAGCGGCATTTCGTAGATGAGCTCGACTCTCTTTGTGTCGAGGTAGTTCATCTGGGTCTGGACTCCCCTCTTCTCCAGGCACAATGTTATAATCGGCCCCACATACTCAGTTGGCGTAATAATTGATGCAGATATATAAGGCTCCTCAGCCCAATCGACTCTCATGGGGTCGGGGTACTCGAGAGGATTATCTATCTTGAGTACAGAGCCGTCCTTCATATGAACGGTATATCTGACGGAAGGAGAGGTAAATACAATTGAAAGGTCAAACTCCCTCTCGATTCTCTCCTGTATGACTTCCAGGTGTAGCATCCCCAGAAAGCCGCACCTGAAGCCGAAGCCGAGGGCAGCCGAACTGTCCTTCTCATACTGAAGCGAGGCATCATTGAGCTTGAGCCTCTCGATGGCATCCTGAAGCTCCTCATAGTCGTTTGAATCCACAGGGTAGATTGACGAGAAGACAACAGGCTTTACTTCCTTGAAGCCGGGAAGGGGCTCTGTGGCAGGATTAGCTTTAAGCGTGATTGTATCGCCGACTCGAATGTCAGAAATATTCTTGATTCCTGCTATGAAGTACCCGACATCACCCGCTTCAAGCCTGTCACGGTGGACAAGGTTTATCTGAAAAAGTCCCAGGTCTTCGATTTTATATACGGCATCCGAGTGCATAAAGACTATCTCGTCGCCGCACTTCACCTCCCCCGAGACAATGCGCGCATGAACTATGACCCCCCTGTACGGGTCGTAGTGGGAGTCGAAGATGAGGGCTCTGAGAGGATCGTCGATTTTTCCCTCTGGAGATGGGATGTAGTTGACAATTGCCTCATATAGGCCGTCAACACCCTCCCCCGTCTTTGCACTGACCTTCACAGCCATGGAGCTGTCGAGTCCGAGGTCATGGTCAATCTGCTTGAGGCATGAGTCTATATCTGCAGAGGCAAGGTCGATCTTATTAATAACCGGGATTATCTCGAGGTTGTGCTCCATCGCGAGGTAAAGGTTAGCCAGAGTCTGCGCCTCCACCCCCTGTGTTGCATCGATCAAAAGGAGTGCACCTTCACAGCTGCTTATAGCCCTGCTCACTTCATATGTAAAGTCGACGTGTCCCGGGGTATCTACAAGGTTGAGTTCATACTCCTCCCCGCTGAGGGATGTATAGGGGATTGTGACTGCCTGGCTCTTTATCGTGATTCCCCTCTCCCTCTCGATATCCATATTGTCGAGTATCTGGCTCTCGACAGGGCCGCGGGACTCGATAAGACGCGCCTTCTCTATAAAGCGGTCTGCGAGCGTGCTCTTACCGTGATCTATATGTGCAATTATACAGAAATTACGTTTATGAAAGGTATCTACTGCCATTCTACTTCAAATCCGTTATGTGCTCTACTTTCTCGAAGCCGAACATCTCTCTGATTTCCCTGTCGTCGAGTGTTTCCTTCTCGACAAGAGCGGAAGTGAGAGTATCGAGCTGATCACGGTGCTCGGAGAGAATCTTTGCTGTCTCAGTCATACAGGAAGAGAGTATCTTCTGTACTTCCTCGTCAATTTTTCTCGCTGTCTCTTCCGAGTAATCCTTATGCTGGGTTATCTCACGCCCGAGGAACAAAGGCTCTCCACCGTCGGAAAGATTGATGAAGCCCAGGTCAGACATACCCCACTCGGTAACCATACGCTGGGCCATATTCGTTGCCTGCTTTATATCGTTGCTGGTACCTGTCGTCGTCTCACCGTAGACAATCTTCTCTGCAGCAAAACCGCCCATACATATCTTGATCCTATCCAGTAGATAGCTCTTCTGAATAGTATACTGGTCCTTCTCCGGAAGGCTCATCGTAACACCGAGTGCCTGGCCGTGAGGGATGATTGTAACCTTATGCAGCGGGTCGACATGCTTGAGGTAGTAGTGGAGGAGTGTATGCCCGGCCTCATGGTAGGCCGTCGCCCTCTTCTCGTCCTCAGTCATGAACGCACTCTTCTTGGCAACTCCGAGAATAATCTTATCTCTTGCCGACTCAAAGTCGTCCATATTAACAATCGTCTCGTTCTTTCTTGCTGCAAAGAGTGCCGCTTCGTTGACCATATTTGCCAAATCTGCGCCGCTTGTTCCGGGAGTCGCACGTGCAATACGCGATAAATCCACATCATCGGAAAGCTTAACCTTCTTTGTGTGTATGCGGAGAATATCGAGTCTCTCCTGAACATCGGGTAGAGCTACCGTTACCTGACGGTCGAACCGTCCGGGCCTCAGGAGGGCCGGATCAAGTACATCGGGGCGGTTTGTAGCAGCTAGTACTATAACTCCCGGCTCCGGCGAAAATCCGTCCATCTCGACAAGCATCTGGTTTAGTGTCTGCTCTCTCTCGTCGTGTCCGCCGCCGAGTCCCGAACCGCGTGAGCGTCCCACGGCATCAAGCTCATCGATGAATATGATACACGGCGCACTCTTACGCCCCTGCTCAAAGAGGTCTCTGACTCTCGCGGCTCCCATACCGACAAACATCTCGACAAAGTCGGAGCCTGATGTATGCAAAAAGCTTACTCCCGCCTCTCCTGCAACAGCACGGGCGAGGAGTGTCTTACCTGTTCCCGGAGGGCCTACAAGTAAACAACCCTTAGGAATTTTTGCCCCGATTTTCGTAAAGCGTTCGGGGTTCTTCAAGAAATCTACGATTTCCTCAAGTTCATACTTTGCTTCCTTCTGTCCCGCAACATCCTTGAATGTCGTTTTGTTGTCCTTAGGACTGTATTCCTTTGCAAGTGATTTGCCGAATGCTCCCATCATCTTGCTGCCGCCCATAGCCCCTGTAGAGCGTAGCATGCTTATCATAAGGATGATGAAGATAAGCCAGGGCACAAGTTCGAGAATAATCATCCATATTGATGTCGTCTCGGCAGAGCCCGAGAGGGAGACACCATTCTCGATGAGGCGTGTCACAAGTGTTATATCTGAATATGGAATACGTGTTGTGTAATACCCGCCGTCACTTGTCGTGTAGTTTATATTCGTCGACCCGACAATCTCTGCTGATTTTACCTTTCCATTGTCTACAAGAGAGATGAAATCTGAATAGGTTGTCTTAGTTGCCTTAGCACTCTGGGAGTCCTGGAAGAAGACAAAGAAGAATGAGATAGAGAGGAGAATAAGGACGATGAGAGCAATTCTGTTGTGAATGCTGCCCTTCCTGCCTCCTGTCCTGTTACCCAGCGGGGACTTATCTTCGTCGTCTCCCCAATAGCGGTATTTATCATAAGGACTCTCTCCATCCTTCTTGTCCTTCTTCTTATCTGGAGAAGGTGAAGAGGCAGGGTCCTTCTTATCTTTTTCCTTATCATCTTTCCCGATTTCGCTTACTTCTCCATCGAGAACATCGTCTTTCTTTTCTTTATCTAAATCGTCCATTGATTATCCTTTACAACAATACTAACTTTTATAAGATTTTCTCTCAAGAAACAAGAGCGAATTAAATCTTCAAAGCTGGGAGCTTTGATGTTTTTTATGTGTATTAGATTACCCTTTTTCTCTGCTCATCCACTTCCTTCTTCGAGAGGGAGAGAATAGATGTAACCTTTTTAAGGTCTGCTCTAATGCCATCAATGGTCTTATCCAGCCCGTCCATATCGCCATTATTGTAACAAAGAGCAATGTTGTCGCACCTTGTTTCGATTGCGTTGAGCTTATTGATTGAGCTTCTTATCTTAGGCTTATCTTCCTTCTCGTAGATATATACCGCAAGTACCGATGCCGAGTTCTTGATTCTCACCCTTATTGAGAGTAGCATCCTGCGCGCTTTATCGCGCTTCAGAATCTTCCTCTTCCCCATCTGCGAAAAGAGGAGAAGCTCCTTGTCAACCTTGTCAAGGCTTCTGAGGACCCTTGCCAGCTCATCCTTTCCCATTCCCTGAATTGAACATAGGAGACGTGAGAGAAGATAAACAGTAAGTGATACAAGAACTGCAACCGAGGAATCCATGAATACATCACTTATGAAAAACAACTCCGTCATCTCTTCTCCTCCTTTTCCCTGTAGCTGATTGTAAGCTGCTGGTAAGGAACTTCTATTCCTCCTTCTTCAAGCACCCTCGTCGAATTCTCATTGAGATAATATGTCAAATTCCAGTAATCTTGAGAGTTCACCCACACTCTCAAGAGAATTGAAATTTCACTGTCCTTAAGTTCCTTCACAGCCGTCATGGGAGAAGGGTCCCTTAAAACCATGGGTGTCGAGAGCGCCAAATCCAAAAGTATTTTCTTCGCCTTCTCGACATCGCTTTCGTAGTCGATTCCAAACGTCAGGTCGAGTCTTCTCACCTTATATACCGAGTAGTTTGTAATCGAGGAGGAGAATACTGTCTTATTGGGGATGGTTATCGTCTTGTTGTCGCCTGTGACAAGAACTGTATGAAGCAGCTTTATCTCCTTGACGGAGCCCGAGTACGATCCGATTTCAACAAAGTCGTTGACCTTGAAGAGCTTACTCGAGACCATCATTATGCCGTTGGCAACTCCCCCGATGATATCCTGTACGGCAAGTCCTATTGCGAGGGTAAGTGCGCTGATTGCACTGACAAGCCCTGAAAGAGGCACATTGAGACGGCCCAGACATACAAAGAGCAGCGCCAGATATAAAAGAATTCTGACAATAGTGATGATAAAGCCCACAAGCGACTTATCGATAGAGGAGTCGAGAAGGGCCTTCTCGCTCAGCTTTATGATATTCCTTACCGTCAGAATCCCCAGAAATGCGATAATCGCAGTTGTTATATATAAGAACCCGTAATTCTCTAAAAAGAGTTCAACTGTGCTCATTTCTTTATCTCCCCTATAATGCTCAGTCTCTGTCCCTTCTTCCCTTTATAAGAAGAAGACAGCCTGTCTCTTCCACCGAGAAAAGCGGAAAAGAATGCCACTATTTCGTTATTATACTCCAATAAAAGACAGTATGGTATCTTGAATTCTTTTAATAACGAGCTTATCTTCCTCTCCCCGTCGACAAGAAGGATTCTGTCGCCTTGCCGCGGCAGTCGGAGAACAGACGAAGAAAGTACCGAAGTTGAAATTTCTAAAGAAAGGGAATCGAAGGAGGAGTAACTGACAGAAAACCCACCCGGTAGTCTTGTCTCTTCACCCCTGAAAGGCGTGGAGAAAGCGCCCTCAATCTTTCTGTAGCCCTTGACGACAAACTTTGTCGCGTAAACAACGTAGCTCTTTGTCTCTGTTCGTCCCTCGCCTCTTTCTATAGTGCTATCGACTTCATCCAGGTACCTGCGTGA
Source organism: Eggerthellaceae bacterium (assembly GCA_963646155.1). Taxonomy (GTDB): domain Bacteria; phylum Spirochaetota; class Spirochaetia; order Sphaerochaetales; family Sphaerochaetaceae; genus Ornithospirochaeta. Next base: position 18,214 of record CAVIUT010000030.1, read on the forward strand.
CAGTCTCTCCTTCTCTCCGAGAGAAGAGAACATATTGTAGAGGCTCCTCTCCCTCTCCATTCTGTTTCTCTTGAGGTATTCATTCCTATCAAAGGAAACAAAGAGCGGGGAAGAGGAAAGAAAATCAACGCCCTCAATTTTGAATGAAGCAACGTTGGAGGCAATGGATGAAATAAGTTCTTTCTCTTTTTCACTTATAAGAGGAAGAATCTCTTTTCTTATGTAGTTACGCCTGAGCGCAGTGTCAGTGTTTGTCGAGTCAGACGAGTACTCAAGACCAGTGTCGTTTACAGCTAGTCTTATTTCGCTTTTCTTTATTCCGAGGATCGGACGAAAAAGAATGCCGTCCTTTTCTCTTATCCCGCCCCACTTATAAAAGGGTGAGTGCTCCATAATTCTCATGAGAACAGTTTCCGTCTGGTCGTCCTCATGGTGTGCAGTCAAAATATAGTCAAAGCCAGAATCGAGTGCATACTTTTTAAGTAGCTCATAACGCTTCTCCCTTGCAGCAGCCTCAAGGCCGATATTATTCTCTTTGGCTATTTTAGTAATCAGGCCGCGCTCAACGACTACTGTGTCAAAAGGAATACCAAGGGATAGGGCATTTCTTCTATTAAGCTCTATCTCCTCATCGAGTTCTTCAACCGGCCTTATATTATGGTTTACATAGAGCGCGGAAGACCTTTCCGGCGCAAGGATAGACAGTGCATAGAGCAGAAAGAGGGAATCCTCCCCCCCTGAGAAGGCGAGAAGAAGCCTCCCTTCCTCGGGTATTTTTACTCTAGAGAGAATTGACGCGAGCGATGACTTCATCAATGCTCTTCCCCTCCGTTATTTCGATAACGGCTCTAGATGCGCGCTCAACGGCACTATCTACTTTTTCTTTCTCCTCAGGGGTGAAGACTCCAAGAACATGGTCGATTACATTCCCGTCCTCGGGGTGCCCGATTCCTATATAGACGTGAATAAAGTCCTTTTTGTACTCGCTGATTATGCTCCTCAGGCCGTTATGTCCAGCACTTCCGCCCTTCTTCTTTATTCTTACCTTTCCCACCGGAAGGTCCATCTGGTCACAGATAACGATTAAATCGTCGTCATCCCCTACTAAGCCCGGGATAGCAAGACCTGAGGAGTTCATATAAGTCAGGGGCTCAACGAGGACATCACGCTTTGAGTTAAAGGAAGCCGTACGGCAGGGACGAAAACAGCGCTTTCGGAATTTTACTCCCTTAAGCGCTGCTATTCTCTCGACTGTCATAAAGCCGACATTATGGCGTGTTGCCCTGTATTCCGGCCCCGGATTACCAAGTCCGAATACAAACATCTTTATGCGTTTGCTGTTGCATCAGCACTTGCAGCTGCGCCGGTTGTAACTTCAGCCTCAGCATTAGCGTCTGTGCTTGGAGCTTCAACCTCTTCCTTGACCATCTTGACAGATGCGATTGTAACATCCTTATCTTCAAGAACCTTGATTGTCTCAGGAACAACAAGATTAGATACTCTGAACGCCTCGTTGATTCCAACGCCTGAAACATCAGCAACAAGCTTTTCAGGAAGATTACGCGGGAAGCATTCGATTTCGATTTCATGTGTAACCTGCTCGAGGACACCGCCGTCTCTTACACCAGTTGGTGTACCTTCAAGTTCAACCCTGATCTTTGTTCTCAAGAGCTGTCCGAATGTGACTTCAAAGAGGTCAACATGCTGGATGCAGTTCTTCAAAAGGTTTTCCTGTACTTCCTTGACAAAGACATTCTTATCATCCTGCCCCTCTAGCTTGAGTGTGATGAGTGTTGTCTCTGTGAAGGTATTCTTCTTCATATTGAATTCTTTGGCGTCAAGTGTTACATACACAGGTGCAACATCCTTCTTACCATAGATAACTGCGGGGATTCTTCCGCTTCTTACGACCCTTCTTGATCCTGCCGATCCGAAGTCCTCTGTTCTGAGCTTAGCTGAAAGTGTCTTCTCTTTAGCCATACTTTTTCTCCTTAACTCTCATGGGTTTTACCCATTACCATTTGTCGCCACAGGGCGCAGGGAAAATAATAGCCGAGAGAGGGAAGATAATCAAGACTAAGAAAATCGGGCCACCCGAAAGCGACCCGACAGACATATCAGTCCATTCAGGAAATCAACCTTTTGCAGTCTTAAAGGTAATTGTAACTCTGGTATTTCCTTCCTCAGATACAAGTTTAAGTTCCTTAGAATTATCAGCTTTTT
>CAVIUT010000031.1:0-19356 GCA_963646155.1 Eggerthellaceae bacterium
ATCTGTGGTGCCTGTAATTATCGTATACGCATTCCTTTCAAAATACATAATAAACGGATTAACACTAGGAGCAGTAAAATGATTTCTTATTCTATTAATACTCACCTCGAGAAAAAAGATTTAACGGTACATAGGAAAAAAAACGTACGGAAGATGGAGGAAGGGATAATCGAAATCTATCCCTTGCTCAAAAAACACCACTTTTACGGCTTCGGAGGAGCTCTCACAGAAGCCAGCGGATACACCCTTTCTCTTTTAAGTGAAGATGAAAGAAAAAAAGTACTTAACTACTTCTTTAATCCAGATACTCCAGTTTTCGACTACCTGAGAATTCCAATCGACAGCTCGGATTTCTCCCTCTCACCACATTCGGCATGTCACACCATGGAGGACTGGAACAAAAGAGAGTTCGACTACTCGATTGAAGAGAAGTATATCTTCCCGTATCTGGACGAAATCTGCCAAATCAGAGGGAAAAACATTCCTCTCCTCTTCTCCCCGTGGTCCCCACCTTCTTTTTTCAAAGACAACGGCTCAAGGCTCAAGGGAGGACGACTCGAGAAGGAATTCTATCCTCAATGGGCTGAATACATTGCCTTATACCTCAATCATTTTAAGGAAAAGGGTTATAACTTATGGGCACTTACAATTCAGAATGAGCCCAACGCAATACAGATGTGGGACAGCTGTATATACACTCCTGAGGAAGAAAAAGACTTCTTCATGAACTATCTGAAGCCGGAGCTTGCTAAATCCGGACTCGATAACGTCAAGGTATTCTTCTGGGATCACAATAAGGAAAGGCTGCTCGGGAGAGCTGAACGTTTTCTCGACGAAAAGACAAACGGCATAATAGACGGCATTGCATTCCACGGCTATTGCGGAGATCACTTCGAAGCTGCAGATATCTATAGAAAGGCGCACCACGGACACGATGTAATAATGTCGGAATTCTGTATGAGTGCAAAGGACAAGTATGACTTCAAAAAACAGCTTTCCGTCTATGCACATGAATATATAAACGACATAGCATACGGCGCGGACAGGATTATAGACTGGAACTTCATTCTTGATGAAAAAGGCGGCCCGAATCATGTAGGGAACTACTGCATGGCCCCGATTATGAAAAACGGCGCAAAAACTGAAAGTAATATGGCGGCAGATGTAATTAGAGAGCTTGCAAGAGGTGGCAACAACTCTACAGTTCTTCAAACTACTTCTTTTGACAAGGCCGTAGATAATGTTGCTTTTCTCAAAGACAACGGAAAAATAACATTGGTTTTCAAAAATATAAAACATCAAAGAATAAACGTCAGAATCGGAGAAAAGGTCTTTTCTGTCACCCCCGATTCCAACACCCTTGTAGTTCTTTCTTTGGAGGAAAAAGATTATGAGTAAGATAAGAGGAGTAAATCTGGGGGAATGGCTTGTCCTTGAAAAGTGGATGGACACTTCCATTTTCGAGAATACGGATTCCAGAGATGAAGACAATCTCTGCCGTGTGCTGGACAAAGACGAGAAGGAAAGGCGTTTCAGGAATCACAGAGATACTTTTATAACTGAGAATGATATAGCTTATATCAGGGACTGCGGATTGTCATCAATAAGATTACCTATCCCCCATTTTCTTTTTGGTGACAATCTCGGTTTCTGTTATCCATATGTAAAATGCATTGATTATGTAGATAAGCTCTTTTCCTGGGCTGAGAAGTACAATCTCAGCGTTCTCCTCGATCTCCATACCGCCCCCGAGAGTCAGAATGGTTATGATAACGGAGGAATATGTGCCGTTTCTAAATGGGCTCAGAAAAAAGAGAATATCGAGAGAACAATCGAAGTGCTGAGCCTCCTTGCAGAAAGATACAGGGACAGGGAAAATTTCCTTGGTCTGGAAGTCCTCAATGAGCCCGCAAGCGAAGAGGTCTGGGAGAGAAATAAGCGTTTTTACACTCCTCATGACAGAGAAAAGTCTCTCTCATCGTCAAGTGTTCCGCTCCCGACACTTTTTGATTTCTATCAGAACAGCTATGACAGACTCAGAAAAATTATGGGCGGCGATAAATATATCGTCTTTCATGACGGCTTCAGGCTGATGCAGGTTAAGACATTCATCAAGGAAGGAAATTTTAAGAATGTTCTGCTTGACACACATCCATACCTTGAAATGGAAGGAGTAAGCGAGACAACATCGACATTCAACCATCTTTACAGAGTACTCTTTGAATGGCAGAACAATATCAACGAATGCCAGAAATATGTCCCGATGATTATAGGAGAATGGTCTCTCCCCCACAACATACTGCCATCGTTCACGCCAGAAGAGCGCTATGAGTCCTATCGGTTGATGGCATCCGCACAGCTTATGACATTCGAAAGTGCCTTTGCATATTATTTCTGGTCCTACAAGGTGAAGTGCAGGGATAAACTCGGCTGGGATTTCAGAGAATGCGTCGAAAGGGGCTTACTACCTTCAGATTTTACAAGTAAAGCATAAAAATGACGAAGAGTAATTCTGCCCCCTCTGCAAGAGATGCCCGTTAGAGAAGGCATATCGGCAGAAAATCAACGTCGTTGAGATCCGATTTATTATTGCACTTTAAAAATCCCCCCATTATAATCTGGGTGTATGTGGCGCACGCCATAAAGAATTTTCTTGGAGGAAATAAATGAAAAAAGTATTTTCAGTTCTTTTAGTACTCTGCCTTTCATTGTCTCTCTTTGCTCAGGGCGCAGCTGAAGCTCAGACAAAAACAGAGACTTATGCAATCGCAATGATTACAGACAGTGGTGATATCACAGACCAGTCTTTCAACCAGTCAACATACGAAGCATGTAAGGACTATGCAGCAGCTAAGGGACTCAATTTCCAGTACTACAAGCCGACTGGAGACTCAACTGAGGCTCGTTCAGCTTCCATCGAAAAGGCTATCGACGACGGATTCAACCTCATCGTCATGCCCGGTTACCTCTTCGGTTCATCAATTGCAGAACTTGCTCCGGAGTATTCCGATGTAAAGTTTGTCGCTATCGATGTAACAGCAAGCGATGTAGGCGGAACTGTTCCAGGTAACGTTTACTGCATCACTTATCAGGAAGAAATCGCAGGCTACCTTGCAGGCTATGCAACAGTTGCTCTCGGCTACACAAACCTCGGCTTCTGCGGCGGTATGGCAGTTCCGGCAGTTATCCGCTACGGCTACGGTTTTGTCCAGGGTGCAGATGCAGCAGCAGCTAAGCTCGGCAAGAGCGGCACAATCCAGTACACATATGCTAACCAGTTCTTCGGAGATGCAGACATAACAGCAGCAATGGATACAATGTATGCTAACGGTGCTGAAGTTGTCTTCGCCTGCGGTGGCGGTGTTTACAACTCAGTTGCAGAAGCAGCAGCTAAGGTCGGTAAGAAGGTTGTCGGTGTCGACGTTGACCAGAAGGCTACAATCGACGGCGCTTACGGAGACGGCATCACTCTCACATCTGCTATGAAGGGTCTCTATGTTTCTACACAGGACACTCTTAAGCTCATCGTCGAGGATGGCAAGTGGGATACAATCGGAGGCAAATCTGCTGCTCTCGGTCTTGTTTCAGGAACTGATGCTGATGCTAACTATGTTGGTATCCCGACAGGCGACGGGACAGAGTGGTCATCTTCCTTCACACTTGATGATTACAAGGCACTTGTCAATGATATCTACACAGGAAAGGTTGTTGTTTCCAATGACACAACAGTTTCTGCTGCTTCTAATGCTAAGGTTCTCACAGTCAAGGATCTCGGAAACATCAAATAAGATAAACCTGCGTTTATTGAAGGTCACCTTTCACGGGTGGCCTTTTTTATTGATTTTTAGACAAAAAAATACATTATAGATGGAATCAGATATACGTTTTTTATTGTCGAGAAAGATAAGGTATAATAGAATCTTTCCTAATGACTTAAGTTTTAACTTAGCACAGCTAAAGGAGGCATACATTGGAAGAAAAGTATGCAATTGAAATGCTGAACATCACCAAAAGGTTCCCGGGCATTGTTGCCAACGACAACATCACCCTGCAGCTCAAGAAAGGTGAAATTCATGCACTTCTGGGCGAGAACGGAGCAGGTAAGTCCACACTTATGAGTGTCCTCTTCGGTTTATATCAGCCGGAAGAAGGTGTCATCAAGAAAGATGGCAATGTAGTCGAAATCAAAGACCCCAATGATGCCAACGCACTCGGGATCGGGATGGTCCACCAGCACTTCAAGCTTGTCGAGTGCTTCAGCGTTCTGGACAACATCATCATGGGTGTAGAGCCGACTAAGTACGGTTTCCTGATGAAGGATGAGGCGAGAAAGAAGGTTATCGCACTCTCAGAAAAATACGGCCTTCATGTAGAGCCGGATGCTCTTATCGAAGATATAACAGTCGGTATGCAGCAGAGAACGGAAATCTTGAAGATGCTCTACAGAGATAATGAAATACTTATCTTCGATGAGCCGACAGCCGTTCTGACACCGCAGGAAATAGCAGAGCTTATGGATATCATGAAAAACCTTGCCGCAGAGGGTAAGTCAATACTCTTCATTTCACATAAGCTTGCGGAAATCATGGCGGTTGCCGACCGCTGTTCAGTTCTCAGAAAGGGTAAATACATAGGAACTGTAAACACAAAAGATACAAACATCGAAGAACTCTCGGCAATGATGGTGGGAAGGAACGTCAACTTCCACGTCGAGAAGAAGCCGTGTAAGCCCGGAAAGCCTATCCTTGAAGTAAAGAATATGACTGTCGCATCCAAGATACACAAGAACAACGCTGTTAAGAACGTATCTCTTACTGTTAGAAGTGGAGAGATTGTCTGTATAGCAGGTATCGACGGAAACGGCCAGACGGAATTTGTCCACGGTCTCACAGGGCTCGACCCGCTTGTAAGCGGAACGATTATCCTCGAGGGAAAGGACATTACAAAATCTTCAATCAGAGAGAAGAGTATACTCGGTATGAGCCATATTCCGGAAGACAGGCATAAGCACGGTCTTGTTCTTGACTACCCTCTTGAGGACAACCTTGTGCTCCAGACCTACTTCGAACCGCAGTTCACATCAAAGGCAGGATTTTTGAAGCGTGACGCAATCAGAAAATATGCCGAAAAGATTATCAAGGAATATGATGTACGTTCCGGTCAGGGCCCGATTACAATTGCGCGCTCTATGAGCGGCGGTAACCAACAGAAGGCAATTGTCGGTAGAGAAATCGAAAAGGACCCGGAGCTCCTCATTGCTGTCCAGCCCACACGCGGCCTCGATGTCGGCGCAATCGAATACATCCACAAGCAGCTCGTAAAAGAGCGCGACGAAGGAAAGGGCGTTTTACTTGTCTCCCTTGAGCTCGATGAAGTCATGGATGTCTCAGATAGAATACTTGTCATGTATGAAGGCGAAATCGTCGGCGAATTCGACCCGAAGAAGACAACAGAGGAAGAGCTCGGCCTCTATATGGCAGGAGCAAAGAGAATGGAGGTGAAAGCATGAAAAAGAACATCTGGAAAACAAACGGCATGCAGTCGCTCATTGCCTCCCTTATCTGTATTATACTCGGCCTCTTCATAGGATTTTTAGTGCTTCTAATCATCAATCCTTCAGGAGCTGCAGATTCAATCTTTGCTCTCATCAAGAACTTCATGGACTACAGTTCACACCGCTTGAGGATGAAGAACTTCGGATCGACACTTGTCAAGACAGTTCCGCTTTTGATGTGTGCACTCAGTATCCTCTTCTCATATAAGGTGGGACTATTCAACATCGGATGCTCGGGTCAGTACACAGCAGGCTGCTGTGCTGCACTCTTTGCAGCCATCAAATGGGGATGGGGATGGTTGCCGTGTCTTCTATTTGCAATGTTGGCAGGAGCATTATTGGGAGCAATTGTCGGGCTTTTGAAAGCATACCTCAACGTCAACGAGGTAATATCGGGAATAATGCTCAACTGGATTATCCTCTACCTGACAAACACAATCCTTTCGATTGTGCAGGATCCGGCAAAACCTTATACACTCGCACTCAACGTAAATGCTCCCCAGGCACTTTTACCGACACTGGGAATGGAGAAGCTCTTCAACAACAACTACGTATCGATAGCAATTCCAATTGCAATACTATTTGCAGTGCTTGTTATGGTGATTCTCAATAAGACACGCTTCGGCTATGAACTCAAGGCAACAGGATTCAACAAGAACGCAGCTAAATACTGTGGAATGAAGGAAAACAGAAATATTGTACTGTCACTCCTCATCTCCGGCGCATTTGCAGGAATCGGAGCCGCTCTCTTGTACCTTACAGGAATCGAGGACTGGGAATGTACCCGTGCATCCGTTCCAGCCATGGGCTTCAACGGCATCGCGGCAACATTCCTCGGAGGTCTCAACCCGATCGGCACAATCTTCGCATCCTTCTTCATCGAGCACATAACACTCGGAGGTGCGAATGTCGATTTGACAAAGTACTGTTCTCAGATTTCCGATCTCATTTCATCAATCATCATCTATCTATGTGCATTCGTTCTCTTCTTCAAGTTGAAGATGAATGACATCATTCTCCATATAGAGGAGAAAAAGGCCCTGAAGAAGACAACAGGGGAAGGAGGTAACAACTAATGCTTTCAGTAGTTCTACTAATTCAATACACCCTGATTTTCTCTTCCGTCCTTATTCTCGTCGCTCTCGGCGGATGTTTCTCGGAACACAGTGGAGTTATTAACCTGGGACTCGAGGGAATAATGGTACTCGGAGCTTTAGGTGGCGCACTTGCAATGCACTACCTTCCGCTCGGGATTCCCGCATTCTTCTATATTCTCTTGGTAATCCTGGCCGCAATGGCAGCCGGAACTCTCTATTCAGCACTTCTCGGAGTTGCATCAATCAACTTCAAAGCTGACCAGACACTTGTCGGAACTGCACTCAACCTTCTCGGCACTGCAGGTGCAACAGTCTTCGTCAAGGCTCTCAACACAGCGTCCAGCGGTGGCAGCAACGTCTCGTCAGATATCTACTACGTCGAGCCGAAGAAGAAGTTCATCGAGAATATCGGGGCATTCGAATTCAACTGGTTCATGGTTATAACAATCATCGCACTCGTTATTGCCTACGTAGTGCTGTATAAGACACGCTTCGGCCTGAGGCTCATGGCATGCGGTGAGCACCCACAGGCAGCAGACAGCGTCGGTATTAACGTTTACAAGATGAGATGGGCCGGCGTCCTTATAAGCGGCGCTTACGGAGGACTTGGAGGAATCTGCTACATCCTTGCAGGTGTTTCTATGTGGAAATTCGAGAACGGCGTTGTCGGCTTCGGCTTCTTAGCTCTTGCCGTCATGATCTTCGGACAGTGGAAACCTCATAGAATTGCACTCTCCGCACTTCTCTTCGGTTTCTTCCGTGCACTTGGAAATACATACAACGGTTTTGACTTCCTTGTTGCACTCAAGCTTCCGAGTAACGTATACAACATGATGCCTTACATCATCTCCCTTATCGTCCTTGCGCTCACATCCAAGTCGAGTAGAGCTCCAAAGGCTGAGGGTATACCATACGACAAGTCACAGCGATAAGCTTCTGGTAGACAATCAGGGACTGGAGAATTCTTCAGTCCCTTTTTATTTTCTTTGTTTTTCGCTGTTTTCCCGTTATATTTATATTAAGGAGGACACGATGAGAACAAACATCATCATCCATTCTGTTTCGGGCAATTTATATCTCTTAGCCCAGGCTCTCAAAGAAAAATTAATTCAAAAGAATGTAGACGCAAGACTCTACCGCATTGAAGACTCCGACCTGCATGTCGCAGCGGCAAAGGACAATGAAGCAAACGAGTACTATGAGGAGATTATCTCCCTTCCTCTTGCTTCAAACGAGAAATTAAGAAAAGCCGACACAATAGTTCTGGCATGCCCCGCCGTCTTCTCTCTTCCGTCTGCCGAGATGGTTACCTTCCTTAACGGCACACTACCGCTGAGGGAGACAGGAGAATTGGAAGGAAAGCGTTTCTACGCATTCTCTTCTTCGCGCTATGGAGAAGAAGAAGGAAAGAGCGCAATTACAGGGCTTCAGCTCTGGGCTGACAGCATGGCACTCGATATTCTCCCCGAGCCGGTATTCGTCCACGATGACGGCGATATTATCGCACTCAGGCCCGGTGTCGATACTGATAAAATTCTTGATGAAATAGCCTCAGTGATTGCTGAGTAAAAAAATGGAGCAGAGGAGAAATCTTCTGCTCTCATACTTCCGTTCCAAAAGACACTTATTCAACCTTCGACCCGAACGGCATTAGTGAAAGAAGTGCAAGCTTGAAAAACTGAAGGCCAAAGGGAATACCCACAATCGTGACACACATGACTAGACCGCAAAGCGCATTGGCAATAGCCATCTCGAGGCCGGTAAAAATAATCCAGATAATGTTGACGATGAGTTTGAACGCCCCGCCCGTGTACTCGACTTCTTTTCCGAAAGGCCAAAGAGAAAGAGAGGCAAACTTGAAGCACTGAAGGCCCAGAGGAATACCGACTATTGTCACACACCAGAGTATTCCGTATATACACCAACCCAGGGCAGTTATAAGACCACCGAATATAAGCCACAAGATATTACCGAGAAGCTTCATCATTTTCCCCCTCAATATTCAGATTCCAACAAAATATCAATATGAGGGGAAGAATGCAATATATTTTTAAAAACTAAGCTATCTCGGCCAGGATGACACTATGCTCTTAATAAGACGAGTAAACTTCTCTGCAACAACACGCCCTGTCTCCAGGACTTCCTCATGGTTCAACGGCTGATCGAGTATTCCGGCTGCCATATTCGTCATACAGCTTATGCCGAGGGTCTTGAATCCCATCTGGGATGCAGCAATTGCCTCGGGGACCGTACTCATACCGCATGCATCAGCACCGACTATGCGCGCAAGTTTTATCTCTGCGGGTGTTTCAAAGTTGGGGCCGCTCATGAACATATAAACGCCTTCCCTCAGAAGAATGCCGTTTTTCTTTGCTTCTTCTCTTGCAACAGCCTGGAGCTCTTTACTATAGGTTGTGGTCATATCGAAAAAACGGGGGCCGAGTTCGTCGTTGTTGGCCCCTCTGCACGGGCTTTCTGAGCATAGTTTTATGTGGTCTGTAATCATCATCAAGTCCCCGACATTCCAGCTTCTGTTTACACATCCTGCAGCATTTGTGAGAATCAGCGATTTAATTCCCAGCATATACATTGTTCTTATCGGGTATACACACTCCTCCATCGAGTAGCCTTCGTAGAAGTGGAATCTCCCCTGCATGCACATAACACAGCGTCCCTCGAGCTCTCCTATAATCAACCTGCCCTTATGGCCCTGCACAGTAGATACCGGGAAGTGCGGAATATCTTTGTAGTCGATGATTACACTGTCCTTCACTTCGTCTCCCAGGCCACCCAGTCCCGAGCCCAGGACTATCGCCACCTCAACCTTACGGTCGCCAAGTCTCGATTTGATATAACCACTGCTTTCTTTGAGGTTATCAATTGTCTTACTCATTTGTTTTCTTCTCCTATTTCAAATTTTGAAAAGCCTTGAAGAACAAAGCCCAGAACCTCCCGGCGTCTGCCTTGATTCCTATCTTTGTCCTTTGATTTCTATCTTCTTTTCCCCCTGTTGTCTTACCATAGGTCCCTAAATCCCTCGTTTCAACTGTTACCGTACAATATTCAAACTCGAATATTGAAGGGTCATATAAATATGCTATGCAGCAGGGATCATGCATTGCAGGCCAGGTTCCTGTCGCCTTTATAATGGAGGGGATGTAATAGCCCATACTGTCGAGGAAAATTTTCTTATAAACAGAGTCCTCCTCTTTTCTTACTTTTTCGAGTATCTGTGGGGTAAGTAGAACCTGAAGTGTCACATCAAGTCCCATCATGGTAATCGGAACTCCCGATTTCATTACGATTGACGCCGCCTCGGGGTCTGCATAGACGTTGAACTCAGCGCTCTCTGTAGTATTACCTTCTCTATGAACGGCTCCTCCCATAAGAACAATTTCTTTCAGTGATGGAGCAAAACGCTCATCAGCTTTAATCATCAAAGCAAGGTCTGTCCACGGTCCTACAGAGACGAATGTAATCTCTCCGGGATTATTGATTACCGTCTCAACGGCCCAGAGAATACCGTTTCCTTTACATTCCTGTTTCTGCCGCAAAGGAAAGACAGGGCCGTCAAAGCCAGATGAGCCGTGTATTGTCCCTGCACTCACCCTCTCACGGACTAGAGGGCCCTTCGAGCCGGCAAATACTGGACAATCAAGTCCAAGTGCCTCAGCAAGATTGAGTGTATTATTTAGGGTTTTCTCCCGTTCTGTATTACCAAAAGACGCAATAAGTCCTTCGAGCTCTATCTTATCGCTGAGCCCGGCAGTTAATGCAATTGCAACTGCATCATCGTGTCCGGTGTCGACATCAAGAATAACTCTATTCTTTCTCTCCATCTAAATCCTCCACTTTACTATATCGTCAAAATCCCGTCTTATGCGCTCACGCTTCTCGTCGGGGTAGCCCAGTGCCAGGCAGACGGAAACCTGGTCCTCTGTCTTATTGAGGTGAAGTTTATCTAAGAGTTTATCGTTCTCAAAGCCTTCGATAGCGCAGCTTTCAATTCCAAATTCCGCTGCCGTCAGCATCATGAATGATAGCGGGAGATACCCCTGAGCCTTCGCCCATGGGTCAAGAATCCCTTCTTTCTTCATGTATTCATAGTAGCCGCGGTAGTCGTCTATGTACTCCTCAAGGGTGCCGGGAAACCTTATTCCGCGCTTTCTTACAAATTCGCCGTCAGGGTCGTAGAAAGATGCCCTCTTGACAGTAATGACAAGAGTAATCGGGGCTGTTTTCATGCTCTCCTGATAGCAGCATGCATCAATTATATCTTTACTCCTACATACGTAGATATCGAAGTGCTCCATACCGAATGATGTGGGGGCAAGCCGAGCGCTCTCGAGTATTGTCTCGAGACTCTCCCTATCGATTTCCTTATCAGAATACTTCTTACATGCAAAGCGGTCCTCTGCCGCTTTCAATACAACACTATTTTTCATCTCTATAAACCTTCAGCGCCGTTTCAAGGGCAACAACAATCATCCTTCTGTTGCCGTCCATTCTCTCTTCATCCTTGAAACTCTTATTTGTGACAACGTTATCTGTCATGGTGAGAATGGAGAGTGCCTTTTTATGAGTATACATTGCAGTCGAGTAAAGAGCCATCGTCTCCATATCCTGGGCAATTGCGCCCATTGAGGCAAAGCTCTTCCATTCGTCTTCCCCGAGGGCATTATAGGACGAGAAATAATCTGAGGAGAAAACCATTCCCGCATAGAACGGATAGCCTTTTTCACGCGCTGTTGATACTGCCTTCTCGAGGAGGGAGAAATCGACACAGGGAGAGAATGTTCCCTTGAGGTTATATTGCTTAGCCCAGGCTGAGTCCGTCGAGCATGTAAGGGGGAAAATGAGGGAGCCAACATCAATGTAGGGTTTGAGCCCCGCACATGTTCCGATACGGATTATGTTGTCAACATCATAGTGTGTAAAGAGCTCGTAGGAGTATATTCCCGCACTCGGGCCTCCCATACCCGAACTCATGACGCTTATGGGCATTCCTTTATAATATCCGGAATAGCCGAGAACGTTTCTTACATCGGTAACAAGTCTCGGCTCGTCAAAGTAATTCTCTGCCGTGAACTTCGCCCTCAAGGGGTCTCCCGGCATTAATACAGTTGATGCAAAATCACCCTTATTTGCTCTGTTATGTGGTGTCATAATAACCTATCCTTACGAACTTCCCTTTTCATATGGGATTCCAACTGCCTTCGGTGCATAATCGCGTCCCGAGAAGATGACAAGTGCAATAAGCGTCAAAAGGTACGGAATTATATTAAATACATAACTCGGGATGACCTTCAAAGCCGGCACCATTGACGATATCGTAGAGAGGGCGAGAGAAGCGCCGAAAAGTAGGCTCGCTCCCGTCACTCCGAGTGGTGTCCACCTACCGAATGCAACAGCTGCGAGTGCGATGAAGCCACGTCCGTTTGTAAATGTATTAGTGTACTGTATAGTCTGTGTGAGAACTGCACATCCTCCGGCAAGTCCCCCGAGGAACCCTGAGGAAAGAACCCCTATATACCTTATACGCCTTACGTTTATTCCAACACTGTCTGCAGCTGCCGGGTGCTCTCCGCATGCCCTGAGGTGCATTCCGAACGGAGTTTTATACAAAATAAACCATGCCGCCACCATTACGACTATCGAGATGTAGAGTGTGGGGTAGAAGCCGAGGGAATCCTTAATCATACCCACTTTAAAGGCTTCCGAGCGGTCTGTCCCGTAGATACGCTGGCAGACAAAGACTGTGAGTCCTGTCGCAAGTAGGTTTATTCCCGTGCCGCTTATCGTCTGATCAGCCTTGAGGTCAATAGATGCAATACCGTGGAGAATGGAAATAAGCATAGCGGCAACACTTGCTGCAAGAAGTGCTATTACTATCGATCCTCCCCTTGCCATACCGGAAAGCTCCAAAAGCTGATGAACGATTGCTGCAGTACATGCTCCTATCGACATGAGGCCATCCAGTCCTACGTTTGTAACACCGCTGCGCTCACAAATCATTCCACCGGTTGCGATAATCAGAATCGGGGAGACCAGCATCATTATAGTTGAAATCGTGTTAATCATTCTTCTTCTCCTCCCTTACTCTGATCTTTGCTCTTCTGTCCTTTATTATGGAGAGTCCGCTTCTGAATGAGATAAAGATTACAATGAGGCCCTGTATAATCGAAACGACCTCCTTAGGTATTCCCGTTCCCTGCATCAATGAGTAGGCCTGCTTCAATATACCGAAGAGGTATCCTGATATTAAACACCCGAGCGCCGTCGAGTTACCGACAAGAGCTACCGCTATTCCCATGAAGCCGTAGTTGTCCTGACCCGAGAGAATTTTGGCGTACCTTATCGAGCCGAGAAGAACACACGCACCCGCAAGTCCTGCAAACGCTCCCGAAATCGCCATTGCGTATGATATGTTCCTCGTATCGTTTATACCTGAACAGCGCGCTGCATCCTTGTTGAAACCTGTTGCCCTTAAGCTGTATCCGAATGCCGTCTTCTCCATTATGAACCAATAGATGACAACCATCAGGAGCATGAAGAATATTCCTATGTTCAAACTGGATCCAGAGATAAGACCGTCTCTAAGAAGCGCTGTCTCCTTCAAGTCTGCGGTACGGTTTGTCTTATTGACTGTACCCTCTGGTAGAAGATAGAGACAGATAAGAGGATAGAGATACATGGCTATGTAGTTGAGCATGATTGTTGCAACAACTTCGCTCACCTTGTATTTCGCCTTCAAGAGCCCGACGATTCCTCCCCAGAGCGCACCGGCAGCGAGGGATGCTATGAGGCATAAAAGCCACTGCCCAGGGAATGCCGGAAGACAGACACCTACTATGTGGGCCGCAAGCATTCCGATGGTGTATTGCCCCTCAGCGCCGATATTAAAGAGCCCTACTCTATTTGCAAATGCCATCGAGAGGCCGCAGAGGACAAAAGGAATTGTAAAGGCAAGTGTCTCACCCACACTTCTGAAGTTCCATCCGCCGTTCTTTCCCGCCTTACCAATCATCGACTGGAATACTGCTTTGAAAAGGCCTGCCGGATTTTTACCAATACATAACAGCAATATGACACCGGCAAGGAACCCGAGAAGGACTACAACAACTGATGATGCCCCTTTGCTCTCGAGGAACCAGTCGATAAAGGAGACTTTTTCTTTCTTTTCTTTACTCATCAATTATCCTCCTTTGCCTTCACCCCGGCCATCATAAGTCCGATTTCAGCCCCTGTCTTTTCGCCTTCATTGAAAACTCCGACTATCTGACCCTTGCTTATGGCAGCAATGCGGTCGCAGAGATTCATGATCTCATCAAGTTCGAAGGAGACAAGAAGTATAGCCTTTCCCTTGTCCCTCTCTTCGACAAGCCTCTTTCTTATGTACTCGATAGCGCCCACATCCAGGCCCCTCGTCGGCTGGGCAACGATAAGAAGGTCGGGTGATAGAGATATCTCGCGCGCAACTATTACCTTCTGCTGATTACCGCCGGAGAGTGAACCGCATGGCGTTTTACTTCCCTGACCCGAGCGAATATCAAACTGCTTTATGAGGGAGTCGGAGTTTTCGTTGATGCTCTTATAGTCGAGTATATTGAATTTTTTCGTGTATTTGGGTTTATAGAAATCCTTCAACACCGTGTTCTCCGCAACAGTAAAGGGCCCGATAAAACCGTGCTTCTGCCTGTCCTCGGGAATATGTCCCATGCCCCTTTCAATCCTTTCTCTGATGGAGAGGTGCGTTATGTCTTCACCGTTGAGGAAAATGTGTCCTGACTCGACCTTACTTAATCCCGAGACAGCATATAAGAGTTCGCTTTGTCCGTTTCCGTCGACACCTGCAATACCGACA
This sequence comes from Eggerthellaceae bacterium, assembly GCA_963646155.1. Taxonomy (GTDB): domain Bacteria; phylum Spirochaetota; class Spirochaetia; order Sphaerochaetales; family Sphaerochaetaceae; genus Ornithospirochaeta. The sequence goes on from CAVIUT010000031.1 coordinate 14,516, forward strand.
ATTTCACCGCGCCTGACAGTGAGGGAAAGGCCCCTTACCTTCTCGATACCCACATTGTCTTTGACTGTTATGTTCTGTATATCGAGAACGACATCACCGGGCGTGCATTTACTCTTATCTATATCAAATCTTACGGGGTGCCCGACCATCATTGTCGCTAGTTCCTGTTCGCTTGTATCGGGGGTTATATCTATCGTTCCGATATATTTTCCGCGCCTGAGGACCGTACAGCGGTCGGCAACAGCCTTGATTTCCTTAAGTTTATGTGTAATGAGCACAATGGTCTTCCCTTCCTTCTTAAGGAGGCGGATTATATCCATAAGCTCATCGATTTCCTGTGGAGTTAGAACCGCAGTAGGTTCATCGAGTATGATGATGCTGCTGTCAGAGTACAGAGTCTTCAATATTTCGACTCTCTGCTGCTGACCGACTGTTATATCATCAATTTTGGCCCTGGGGTCTACATGGAGGCCGTATCTGTCACTGAGTTCCTGTACTTTCTTCTCAGCATTCTTGAGGGAAAGGATACCACGCATAGTCGGTTCTTTTCCAAGTACTATGTTCTCCGTGACTGTATAGTTATGAACAAGTTTGAAGTGCTGGTGCACCATCCCGATTCCGAGCTTTGTTGCGCCCTTCGGGTCTGTAATCTTAACTTCCTTGCCGTGAATGAATATCTTCCCGTCGTCAGCGGGGTAAGCACCGAAAAGAATCGACATCAGGGTACTTTTTCCGGCCCCGTTTTCACCCAGGATTGCCAGAATCTCATTCTCCCTGACTTCCAAATTTACATTGTCGTTTGCAATTATTCCCGGAAAAGTTTTGGTGATGCCAAGCATCTGTATTGCATATTCGCTCAAATTAATCACCTTATATTTGATTTAAAGCACGCCCGTATAGAGCGTGCCCGTAAATAAACTACTACAATCAGTCGTCGATTGCACCCAGTCCTGCCGGAGCAAGTCCTGCTGCCTTTGACGCCTTGTATGTCTTGTTGACAACAATCTTCCCCGAGAGGATATCAGCCTTAGCCTGGTCTGCTGCTGTAACTGCACTTGCCTTAAGCTCGCTGTTAGCCTTTGAGTAGCCGACACCGTCGTTAGCCATGTTCTGTGTAACAACACCACCCTGCCATGTCCCGTTCTTGACCTTGTTGAGAGCGTCGATAGTTGAGTTCTCGACAACCTTGAGCATTGATGTAAGAACAGCTGACTTTCCGTCTGCATAGACACCGTCTTCATACTGGTCGGAGTCAACACCGATAGCCCAGACGTTCTTGCCTGCAAGTCTCTCTTCCTTAGCCTGGTTGATGACACCAAGTCCCGATCCGCCTGCTGCAGCGAAGATGCAGTAGACACCGTTGTCATACATGTTCTTTGCAGCTGTCTTTGCAAGAGCCGGGTTACCCCAGTCGTTTACATAGTAGTCTACGATTTCAGCATTCGGGAATACACTCTTGATACCTTCAATGTATCCGATTTCGAACTTTGTGATTGTTGCGCCTGCAATACCACCGACAAAACCGAACTTCGGATTTGTTATTCCGTCTTCCTTAGCCTGCACTGCTGCTGCAACGCCGACCAGGTATGAGCCCTGCTCTTCTTCATAGATGTACTGGATGAGGTTCTCTGTATTGTTGAGGTAGTCAACGTCGACGATAATCATCTTCTGATCAGGATAGAGAGATGCTGCTTCCTGTGTAGCATCAGCCCATGTGAATCCTGTTGTAATGATGAGGTCCCAGTCCTCTTCTGCAGCGTTCTTGAGGTTAGGAAGGTAGTCGTCAGCTGTCTGAGCTGTAACGTTTTCATATAATGTACCCTTTCCCGCTCCATTGTCGCCGTAGAACTCGAGCATACCTCTCCATGCAGCTGCGTTGAATGACTTATCGTCAATGCCTGTTGCATCGGTGAGGAGGATAGCCCTAATCTGGCCGTCATCACTCGCTGCCGCTTCCTGGCTTCCGCCTGCGAATACCATCAGACAACACAACACCACTAAAAGAATTGCGATTGCTTTTTTCATTTGTTTCTCCTTTTTTAGTTCGTTATCGAACTACATATTTTATTCTAATACAGTTTTTTGAAGTGCAATAGGAAAAAGAGATGGACTCTTCATTATTTTTTCAATCATGGATGAAATTGTCCACTTAGCCAGGATTTGTCTCCTCTTCAACTAGTGTCAATTAATTCTCCCCCCTGAGATATTCGGGGGGAGAAAATAAATCAATTTGTCATTAATCAAAGAACTGTGATTCTGCCCTGAGGAGCTGAATACTCTTCTCCGATTGTTCCACCCAGGCCCTGAGTAATGTATGTGATGATAACCTGGTTGTCGAGCATGATACTCTCGAGGAGGAAGCGGTTGTTGGCAAACATTGTGTAGCCGTCTCCCATATCCTGGAGCATGTAGTTGTGAGAAGCAAGTGTGTATGTTTTTTCCGGGTCGATTGCAGTCCATTCGCCGTTCTCGAGAACATATACGTCCTTTACTCTTCTCTCGCCCTCGATACCACTAAAGAGTCCGTCAGCATCTTTCTTGACGCCAGAAGGAATGGATGTGTCGATTGTGTACTTGAGACCAGATACCTGTAAGAAGCCGCCGCTCTCGCCGACTGCGTTTCCGCCTTCAGAAGCAACTGACTTTGTATTCATGCTTCCGAGTTCAAGAGCATCAAGAATCTGCTGACCGGTTGCTTCACACATACAGAGCATGTTGCCGTAAGGATGTACGCTGATCATGTTGGCTGTCGAGATATCTCCCTGGTGGATAGCTGCGCGGATACCACCGCCGTTGACGAATGCGATGTCAGCGCCGGAGACATATCTATATGCATCAGCACAGAGGTCACCGATAGCAGTTTCCTGGTTTCTAACCATTCTTGCACCTGTCTCGTCAGCAATTGCGAGCTCGACATCAGAATGTGCAACAACTGCATTGAGTGCATCTTCATACTCAGCCTTGATTGACTCGATATATGCTGTGAACTCAGGATCCTTCTCATATTCGCTGATAAGCTCCGTCTTGAATGTTCCGTCCTTGCTGATTGTCAGCTTTCCGATATTAGCAAGCTTTGTTCCTGTCTGTGTAAGGATGACATCCTCGCCGTTCTTATTCTTTACATACTCGCATTCCATGACTGTGTGTGAGTGTGCGTCGATAACAGCGTTGACACCTGTTGTGTTAGCAATAAGGTCGATTGATCTGTTGGGAGCACTGTCTTCTTCAACACCGAGATGTGTTACGAGAATGACGTAATCAACTCCGTAGTCTCTGAGGAAATCAATTTCATCCTGAACTGTGCTGTAGAGCTCGTCACCCGATGCAAAGTCATAAACAAACTCACCGTCTTCCATGAAATATTTTGGAGTCGATTTAGTAAGTGTTTCAGGAGTTGATACACCGATGATACCGACTCTGATATAGCCGAAAGAGCCGATTACTGAAGGATAAGTACCACCGAGGAGGTTCTCACCGCTTCCACTGTAGGTGATTGTGTCGTTGATGTAGTATGCATTCGACTTTTCGATAAGCTCAGCGAGTCTGTCCATGCCGTAATCGAATTCATGGTTACCGAGGACGCAGACATCGTATCCTACTGCGTTCATGATATCAACAAGGTATTCACCTCTGCTGACTGTTCCGATAACGTCGCCCTGAATAGCATCACCTGCATCAATAAGAGTAACTTCATAGCCCTGGGCAATCAAGTCATTCTTATATGCATATAGGCCGGCATATCCGATATTCTCATCGATTCCGCAGTGGACATCGTTTGTATATAGGATGACAACATCCTTCTGCTCGTCGAGTGCTTCCCTTGCACCTTCAGCAAATACCATTGTGAGGCTGAAAATCATTACAAGCGCGACAATGGCAAATCTTTTAAATCTGTTCATTCTTTCTCCTTCCCCTGTACACAGAAAAGCGTAATCAAGGAACAGCACTAATTATAATATAAGAAACTCGAATAGCGCAAAGGAAATTAAAAGTAAAATTAAATGCACAGAAAAGCCGACAGAAAGTCTATTTTCTGTTTGCTGGATGAACGCATTTGAGAGGAAGGCCGAACCATGTACCAATTTCTGTGCCGGTGTCCCCCCATGGCTTATCCCAATACATACAGCAGCTGCACTTTGCCCTGTTGCTGTCGGAGGCAACACTCTTCTGGAAATATGAGCAGCTGTAACCACATGTAACCATAAGATAGCCGTCATCTGAATAACAAGCCCCGCCGGAGACATTATCGAGCTCATCGTCGTCGATTTCCCCCGTTTTATTTAACGCCTTGAAGTACCTTGCGGCATCTTTTTCTCCGATTTCGACCCCTTTTTCTTTCAATAGCGCCATAATCTCTTCTTTGCTCCGGGCTTTCTTAATCTCATTAAGAATGTCTTGGTCCATATCCTCTCCTTTGGGATACGTACGTAAAATATAGTTTTTTGTTATATTCACTCACACAAAACCTTCAAGAAAAGTTGACCTCAGGGGATAAAAAGTCCCTTCCAATATAAGGGGAAGGGTTACTCTTCTTTGCCATATCAATTGTTGGAATCCTTTTCAATTACAGTAGACTGCCACAGCCTTCCTGAAATCCTCCAGAGTCATATTCGCCTTAGCTGCTGCGCTGTCTTCACTAATCAAACCATCTTTAATGAACTCCAGAAGTATTGCTATCTTTCCTTTAGTCTCTCCTCTGGCTTCTCCTCTAGCCACGCCTCTGGCCTCCCCTTTGGCTTCGCCCTCAGCAAAACCTTCTCTCCTCTCGGCTCTCCTTAGGGCATTTATCAATTTTTTCTGTCTCTCTTCTTCACTCATAAGTCTTACTATCTCCTCTTCTT
>CAVIUT010000032.1:0-18939 GCA_963646155.1 Eggerthellaceae bacterium
TTTTTCCGTTGAGCTTCTTGCTTTTTTTGACAATACCATAATATCCCATACCCGATGGTACATCATGGTACATTTGGTGCAACTTTTATTTTTTTATGATTTTTTTCTTTCATCACCTTATTTAACATTTTCCTCTATCTTGTTGCGAGTTTCTTGCAAATGGATATATATTATCGTTGACAAACATCATATCAACCGTTAAAATGGACTATGAAAAGGAGGGTTTATTATGCTTCTAGAATTCAAAATAAAAAACTACAAGTCCTTCGCGGAAGAAGCTACGTTTTCTATGACACCCGCTCCAAAACAGACTGGACTTGATTACAGCATTCTAAAAGAAAAGGCTGGAAGCAGTAATTACAAAGCACTTTGCTCTGCTGTAATCTATGGACCAAACGCATCAGGAAAAACAAATATCATCGGCGCTATGGAAACTCTTAAAGCCATCATCTCAAGAGGTCATATTAGAAATGCTGAAATGAGTCTGTCACCTAATGCCGCTGCATCATCATTGGAACTAATACCCAACTGCAACAAAGAGAGCTCTCCAACAGAGCTTTCCATTACCTTTATCGAAAAAGGGTTCCTTATCTCCTACACACTAGTGATGGAACTTGGTAAATTTCTTGAAAAAGATTTTTCTCGTAAAATCATTGAAGAGAAGCTTACCGTAAACGAGAAGCTTGTATTTTGTCGCGGAAAAGAACTCGACGTTGCTCTTCCTGCCATTATCAAACCTTTAGCTAATAAAAGTATTAAAAGAATAAGCGCAAAGACAAAAGAAATAGCTATCAGCAGTCTTTCTGATACAGAACTTTTTCTGACAAATGGATTCAAGACCATTTTTGCACAGGATCTAGTTACGCTTATCACAGATTGGTTCGCTGATAAATTTATGGTAATTTTCCGTTCTGATGCGGTAAAGGTAATGCATAAATTTGCAGAGCCAAAAGAGAACGCAGTTTATGTTGAAAAAACACTCACCGAAGCTGCAAAAGAATTTGGTATCAACTCAAATGCCTTAGGCTATAGAACAACAAGCGATGGTGATGACGTCATGCTTTGTTCTATCTTTGATGATAACAAGATTGCCATTCCGGCAGAGGCTTTTGAGTCATATGGAACAATTCGTTTTATCAATGAATTTCCACTGGTAATCAGTGCTCTCTTAAATGGCGGAACACTTGTCATGGACGAATTTGACGCATCTATTCATCCAATGGCTTTGATGAATATCATCTCCATTTTCCACAACGACGAAATCAACAAAAATGGTGCTCAGTTGATTTTTAACACTCATAATCCGATCTTCTTAGATGCATCCTTGTTTAGAAGAGACGAAATAAAATTCGTGGAAAGAGATAACGAAAGCAACTGCAGCATCCACTATGCCCTATCTGATTTCAAGACAGCTAACGGCATTCGAAAAGGTGAAGATTACATGAACAACTATTTTGTTAACCGCTATGGTGCTATCAGCGACGTAGACTTCTCACCAATCCTTGAAAAAATCATCGCCGGGAACGAGGTGAAGTAAGGTGCTAGAAACGAAAAAATATACGCTCACCGTAGAAGGTGAAACAGAAAAATGGTACTTTCTTTGGCTTAAAGAACAAATCAATAAATGCGAGAGCAGAACCTACAACGCATCCATTGTTCCAAAAGTTCAGCAAAGCCCTAGAAGCTTCTACAAAGGAACAAACGCCAAGATTACCCCAGAAGCTTTCCATATCTGTGATGTAGAAAGCGAGGATTCATATCACATAGAGAAGTTCCAAAACGCTCTCAAGGAAATGAAGGAAGCAAAATCAGTGAAAAATATCAAGTATCACCTTGGCTAGAGTAACTTCACTTTTGAGCTTTGGATCATTCTCCACAAGAAGGATTGCTTTGGTCCGTTCAGTGACAGAAAGCAATACCTCGCCCCCCATCCAACAGTGCTTTGGCGAAAAATTTGAGGACTTAGACCACTATAAGCAGGAAGCGGCCTTCAAAAGATGCCTTAACAAGCTGACCTTAGACAACGTTAAATCAGCAATCAAACGCTCAAAAAGGATTGCCGCACAAAATGAAAAAGACCAAAAGAAAGTCGTCAAATATAGCGGATATTCCTATTACAGAGAAAATCCAGCCTTATCCATAAATGAAGTTGTTGAGAAAATTTTAACCGAGTGTGCAGTATTGTGATTTTGCGATAAAAGAAAGAACCAGGAATGTTGTTGTTCCTGTTTTTTTCGCTCTTTTATTAAACGGAAAAGGCGAGACGCGCAGCCTTTGGAGTTAAGGGTTTAATGAAAAGCAGATGGTCAACCGTAAGAGCTATGCCGAGATTCCCCCGAGAGTCGAATACTCGCTTACAGAGAGGGGAAAATCTGTTGTCCCTATATTGCAGAGAATATGCGCATGGGCCGGAGCCTTCTACAATGAAGATAACGGCAGAGAAATGATTCAATGCAGGAAGTGCAGTCACAGATAGAAACCTATGCAAAAACTCTTTCGAGTTTCTGAATGACAGAGTCGAGATTTGTCGTGTCAAGAAAAGCGTAGTTCATGACATATGTGTTCCTTTCATCCTTCTTGATGTGGGTTATATCATGATAAAAAGAGGAGAGTGGAATTAGTCTCATGCCTTCCTTCTCTGCGTTTTTGATTGCCTCGTCTTCTTCATGCTCTGTGTTGACTTTCATCAGAAAATGCAGGCCTGCATTCTCACCCTTAATTTCGATTCTTTCTCCAATTGAACTCAGCTTGAGGGCCTTGATGAATGCGTCCCTCTTTTTCCTGTAATATGTACGAAGCCTATTTATGTGGCTTTCCAATTTTCCTGATGATATGAACTCGGATAGCGTATATTGCTCGAATGTAGACACGGGAGATGATAGGAAGAAGAGTTCTTTCCTGTACTTTTCCCCCAGTGCCGGTGGCAGTACCATGTAGCTTATTCTTACAGTAGAGGAGAGTGCCTTACTGAATGTGTTGAGATATATGACGGTTCCTTCAGTATCTATGGCCTTCAATGCCGCAATTGGCCTTCCGTCAAGCCTGAGGTCGCTGTCGTAGTCGTCTTCAATTATGTAGCGGCCTTTCTTTTCTGCAGCCCATGAGAGCAGCTCATACCTCTTTGACACCGGCATTACAACCCCCGTCGGATATTGGTGTGACGGCGTTATGTGTAGAATATCTATTTTCTTCTCATCGAGTTCTTCCTTTTTTATTCCTCCATCATCGAGAGAGAGAAAAGCAACATCGACATCCTGACGTCTGTACATGAGTTCCATCTTTCTGTAGCCGGGATCTTCAATGCCGTACCTTTTTCCTTTTCCGATGAGAAGGGTAAGTATTTGGTAGAGGTATTCGCTTCCGGCTCCTATGACTATGTTCTTCTCGTCGCACATGAGGCCCCGTACATCCCTGAGGTAGTCTTTGATTGCCCACCTGAGGGTAAGGCATCCAATTGACGGGGGATTAGCGAGCAGCATATTTCTCTCGAGCGAGAAAACCTTCTTCTCTGCCTTCAGCCAGTCACTGAAGGGAAATAAATCGGGAGGAGTCTGGTTTGAGGAGAAGTCGATGGAAAAATGTGTGTTTTCTGTTTTTTCGCTCTTATCATCAATAGTGGGATTAAACTCCATTGCGATTGTTTTGTAATTGATATCCGACACGAAGAATCCGCTTCTGGGCTTTGAGTAGATGTAGCCTTCGCTGAGGAGCACGGAATATGCATTCTCGACTGTGATTATGCTTACCCCGTTATTCCCGGCCATCTCTCTCTTCGAGGGAAGTTTCATGCCTCTCTGTATGCGCCCGGATAGGATGTCGCTCTTTATTGCGCTGTAAAGCGCCGTGTAAAGTGGTTTATTGCTGTTCTTCAAATCGTATGTAAGCATACTCTGGCCTTAAATCTGGCCTTATCATAAATGTTTTATTTGGTTATTTCAATAAGGTCAGATTGAAGCTATTGTTTTTCCGGAGGCTGAAAGATGAAAGTAGACAGCGAAAGATACGAGCTCAATAAGAGTTTGGCGAAGATGTTAAAGGGAGGTGTCATTATGGATGTTACGACGCCCGAAGAAGCGAAGATTGCTGAGGGAGCCGGGGCATGTGCGGTAATGGCACTTGAAAGAATTCCTGCAGATATAAGAGCTGCGGGAGGAGTCAGCAGAATGAGTGACCCGAAGATGATAAAGGGAATACAGAAGGCTGTTTCAATTCCTGTTATGGCAAAGTGCAGAATCGGACACTTTGTGGAAGCAGAAGTCCTGGAGGCATTGGATATCGACTACATAGATGAGAGCGAAGTATTAACTCCTGCTGACGATGTAAACCATATAAACAAATGGAAGTTCAAGGTGCCGTTTGTATGCGGGGCGAGGGACCTCGGGGAAGCGTTGAGAAGAATCGGGGAAGGCGCGGGTATGATAAGAACAAAGGGCGAGCCGGGAACGGGAGATATTGTCCAGGCTGTAAGGCACATGAGGGCAATCAACTGTGAAATAGAGAAGATAAAGGCAATGGACGAGGATGAACTTTTCGAGGAAGCAAAAAGGCTGTCGTCTCCTCTTGATCTTGTCATCTACGTTCACGATAACGGCCGGCTTCCTGTTGTCAACTTTGCCGCCGGTGGAGTTGCCACACCGCAGGATGCAGCTTTGATGATGAGACTCGGCGCCGAGGGAGTATTCGTCGGCTCGGGTATCTTCAAGTCGGGAAACCCGGAGAAGAGGGCATCTGCAATTGTCAAGGCTGTAAGCAACTATAAGGATTCGAGTTATGTAGCGGAATGTGCAGAAGACCTCGGGCAAGCAATGGTCGGTATAAACGAAGAAGAGATAAAACTCATCATGGCAGAGAGGGGAGTATGAGATGAAAATAGGTGTTCTTGCTCTTCAGGGGGCATTTATCGAGCACATAAAGGCACTCGAAGAGCTCGGCTACTCTGCCCAAACCCTTCGCTCTCGTGCTGATTTATCCTCCCTTGACGGCATTGTACTTCCGGGTGGAGAGAGTACGGTGCAGATGAAACTTATTAGAGAATGCGGAATGTATGAAGAGATGAAGACGATGATTGAAAGCGGTCTTCCGACACTCGCTACCTGCGCGGGGCTTATTCTTCTTGCGTCCGCTATTGAGGGACAGGACGAAACATGCTTTTCAACGCTTCCCGTCACCGTCAAACGCAACGCCTACGGAAGGCAGACGGGGAGTTTCAGAACAATTTCTAATGTAAAAGGGGTTGGAACCGTCCCGATGACATTCATCCGTGCGCCGTATGTTACGAGAATATCTGACAGAGTTGATGTGATTGCTGCTGTCGACGACAAAATCGTCGGTGTAAAATACAGAAAGCAATACGGACTCTCATTTCATCCCGAGCTCGAAAGAGTTGAGGATGCAGCGTGGATTTACTCTCTTGTCTTCAACGTCAAAAATGAATAAATATAAAAAATTCTGCATAATGCTTGAATGTGAATTCCAACTCTGTCAGAATTGATGGGGTTGGAGTTTTTATGGCATATGAGAAAAAGAGCTCTTTTTCAGGCTCGATAGGTTTTGTTCTGGCATCAGCGGGAAGCGCTGTTGGGTTGGGTAATATATGGCGTTTTCCATATCTTGCGGCGCAGGGTGGCGGAGGAATTTTCCTCTTGACATATATTATCCTTGCCGTCACTTTCGGTTTTACCCTCCTTACAACAGAAGTAGCGCTTGGTCGTAAGATGAGAAAAAGCCCGATTGAAGCTTTCGGTGCGATATCGAAAAAGTGGAAGTGGGTCGGGTACCTGGCATTTGTAATTCCTGCAATCATCATCACCTATTACACAGTTATCGGCGGCTGGGTTCTCAAGTACCTTGTAACATACATCACAGGAAAAGGAGCGGAAGCTGCAGAGAGTTCATTCTTCTCGTCATTCATTTCGTCTCCCGTTGAATCGAGTATATACATGCTCATCTACTTCTTCCTGACATCCTTTGTCGTCTACAAGGGAGTAGAGAAGGGAATCGAGAAATCATCATCTATTATTATGCCGGCTCTCTTTATCCTTATCATGATAGTTGCCGTCTATTCGTTGACACTCAAGTATGATGGAAGGACAGGAATTGAAGGATTTATCCACTATGTTGTTCCTTCCTTCGAGGGTATGACACTCAAGAGGTATCTTGAGATATTAATCTCTGCAATGGGTCAGCTCTTCTACTCGCTTTCTGTTGCAATGGGAATCATGATTACATACGGCTCCTACGTAAAGGACGATGTCAATCTCGAGAAGTCGCTCGGGCAGATTGAGTTCTTCGACTCAATGGTTGCTTTCCTTGCAGGTATGATGATAATCCCTGCTGTCTACGTATTCTTCGGTATGGACGGCATGTCGGCAGGCCCGGGACTTATATTCGTATCTTTACCAAAAATCTTCCTTTCGATGGGCATCATCGGTCAGATAATAGGTGTCCTCTTCTTTGTCATGGTGCTTTTTGCAGCCCTTACAAGTAGTATTTCCATTCTCGAGACACTTGTTGCCAACGCTATCGAAGTCTTTTCAATGGAGAGGAAGAAAGCATGCCTCACCATATCGATTATTGCTGCGGCAGCTGCAGTTGTCGTATGCCTCGGCTACAGTGTCTTCTACTTTGAAGTTAAGCTTCCGACCGGGTCGGTTGGACAGCTCTTGGATGTATTCGACTACATCTCGAACAGCGTCCTTATGCCTGTTGTTGCCATCTCTACATGTGTACTTGTCGGCTGGGTGCTTTCCCCTGATTGGATTATAAACGAAGTCGAGAAGAACGGGGTTGTCTTTAAAAAGAAAAGGCTCTATGTTGTCATGGTCAAATTCGTGGCACCTGTTCTTCTCCTCATACTCTTTTTCGAGTCCCTGGGGCTCTCGAGTCTTATCGACTCCATATTCGGCTGAGGTTAAACCATGGTAGATATGACAAAGGGCGGGACACTGGGGCATCTTTGTCATTTCGCCGTCCCTGTTGTCCTCGGCTCCTGGCTTCAGACTGCTTACAACACCGTTGATTCGATTATCGCGGGTAATTTCATCGGGGAGAATGCTCTTGCTGCAGAGGGGATTGCATCTCCCGTCATGAATCTCATCATACTCTTCATAACGGGACTATGCCTTGGAAGCGGAGTCCTTATGAGCGAGGCATTCGGACGGAGGGATTTACCCTCCCTCAAGGAGACTCTCTCCTCGCTTTTGATTTTCGGCCTCATTTCATCAGTAGTTCTATCCGTTATTGCTTTTATCCTTTCGCCATATATCCTCAAGGCTCTTAAATGCCCTGATGAGATTTTCTCACTTACGAATGACTATTTAAGAATCATTTTTCTCGGAACCCCCTTTACGTTCCTCTATAATGCCCTGTCCCAGGGCCTCAAGAGTGTAGGGGACAGTAAAACCCCGCTCCTGTTCCTTGCCTTTTCGTCAATTCTCAATGCAGTTCTGGATTTGGTATTTCTCGGTATTTTCCACTTTGGTATTATATGCTCCGCCTTAACGACAGTAGGCGCGGAAACAGCATCGGCGGGGATGGCCTTCTTCTTCATGATGAGACGCGAAAAGGAGATTTTCCCCGACAGAAAGACATTCCGTCTCAAAGGAACAATACTCAAGCGCATTCTCCTCTACGGTGCACCTACGGCTCTTCAGAGTGCAATACAGCCGATAGGAAAGGTATTTATCCAGGGCTCTGTCAATTCTCTCGGAGTGCAGTCGATTGCCGCTTTCAACGCTTCCTCGCGCTTTGATGAGGCCGCATGTATCCCCGAGCAGGGAATAGCAGGTGCAATATCTGTCTTCATTGCACAGAACAGGGGAGCGGAAAAGCATGAGAGGATAAGAAAAGGCTTCAGGGACGGCTTGAAGCTGGAAGTAATCTATTTTGTATTGATAGGCCTTGTCACATTCACCCTCCGTCGGAAGTTCCTGTCGCTTTTCGTCAATGGCGAAGGTAAGGATGAGATAATATCCAAGGGTGCGGAGTACCTTTACTACATGTCCTTTTTTTACATCTATCCGGCATTCACCAACGGTTTTCAGGGCTTTTACAGGGGCATGGGAAAGATGTTCACAACGGCAGCGGGTACATTCATCCAGATTTCCGTAAGAACACTTTTTACGTTTCTTCTTGCCCCCGGGCTCGATATTTCCGCCGTTGCCTTTGCCTCCGCCGTCGGCTGGACGGCGATGCTTCTTTTTGAAATACCGTACTACTTCATTACCCTCAAAAAGAAGGGATTGAGGTAGAGCTAGACGTTGGTGTAAAGCCTTTTGTACGGGCGGGAAGAGTCGGGTGTAAGAATATAGAAGTTTCCCTTCATTATTCTGTCCCTGTCGTAGTTGAAAAGAGAGCAGTACTCGCTTATTAGAGATGATATTTCCCTCTTCTCTTCGTCTCCCGCAGCTCTACTGACAATCTGGGACGGAAGATCGGGTGGAAGTGTATTCGTCCTGAGAATAATACGGCCCCCGTGCATGCCGCGACCAGTGAAGAATCCGACGGGGGGAAGGGGATCGTCCTCAGCGTTGAGCACGACTATCGTCCCGCCTGCAAGGTACTCGCCGAGAAAGGACCCCGCTTTTTCTCCGATGATGAGAAGCGGCTGTTTTTCCTTATAGGCCTTCATGTGAATACCTGCGCGGTAACCGGCACTTCCCTTTATATATATCTTCCCGCCGCGCATTGCATAGCCGCACGCATCTCCGACCGAGCCGTGGATGAAAATCTCGCCGTCGTTCATCGTGTCGCCTGTTGCATCTTCGGCATTGTCATATACTTCGATACTCGAGCCGTCGAGGAAAGCCCCCAGTGCATTACCCGGAACCCCGTAAAGCTTTGCCTTCTTCCCTTTGGAACCGGAGAGTATGTACCTCTGTCCCTCGAGGGAGTATATCTCGATATCGCAATCGTCCGAGGACCTTATCACTTCATTGAGTTCTTTGAAATTCAACCCTTCTGCATCGATTTTCATCTCTTATTCTCCTATGCACCTGATTCCAAGTATTTCAAGTTCCTTCTCATTGAGGTCGATTCCCCGCAGCATCGCCCTGTTGCCGACAAGTGCCTCGATTGAGTTTATACCCATACCGCCCATCATCTCCTTGATTTCGTTTGTCCAGCTTGAGACGAGGTTGATGAGTCTTCTCTTTCCTTCTTCCGGATCCAATCTCTTTACAAGGTCCTCTTTCTGCGTTGCAATTCCCCAGGAGCAGAGCCCGCTGTGGCAGTTGCGGCACATATGACATCCCATTGCTATGAGGGCGGCTGAGGCAATGTAAACCGCATCAGCACCGAGCGCAACGGCCTTTACTATATCTGCACTGTTACGTATCGAGCCGCCGACGACAAGGGAGATTTTGTCTCTTATTCCTTCGTCACGTAGTCTTCTGTCAACTTCCGATAGTGCAACTTCAATGGGAATACCCACGTTGTCTCTAATTGTGAGAGGGGAGGCACCGGTTCCACCCCTGAAGCCGTCGAGCGCGATTATGTCCGCTCCCGAGCGTGCAATACCCGATGCTATTGCTGCAATGTTGTGTACAGTTGCAACCTTCACGATAATGGGCTTACTGTAGCCTGTCGCTTCCTTGAGGGCATATACAAGCTGCCTCAGGTCTTCGATTGAGTATATATCGTGATGAGGCGCGGGGCTTATTGCATCGGAGTGCTCGGGAATCATACGTGTTCTCGATACATCAGCGACAATCTTCGCTCCCGGAAGGTGGCCCCCGATTCCGGGTTTAGCTCCCTGTCCCATCTTTATTTCGATTGCTTTTCCGGCATCGAGAAACTCCTTCTTTACGCCGAAACGGCCCGATGCAATCTGAACTATTGTGTTTTCACCGTATACATAGAAGTCTTCGTGGAGTCCGCCTTCCCCGGTGTTGTACATGATTCCGAGCTCTCTAGCAGCCTCTGCAAGGGCCTTATGGGCATTGTAGCTGATGGAGCCGTAACTCATTGCCGAGAACATTATCGGGGTCGAAAGGTCTATGTGAGGTCTTTCCTCTACCATAATCCTGCCGTCACTTGTGCGTTTGATATCACTTGATTTGGACCCGAGGTACACCTTTGTCTCCATCGGCTCTCTCAGCGGGTCGATGGGGGGATTTGTCACCTGGCTGGCGTTGATAAGTATCTTATCCCAGAAGACGGGGTATCTTTTGGGAGTTCCCATCGACGCGAGGAGAACTCCACCCGTCGATGACTGCCTTATTATGTTCGATATGTCCCACTCCCTCCAGTTGTAGTTACTGCGGTATGGGCTTTCCTCTTTCTTTATTCTTATGGCGCCGACAGGGCAGAATGCGGTACAGCGCTGACATGAGACGCACTTTGCGCTTTCTGCTGTCATTATTTTCTTTTCGCTGTTGTAGTGATGGACCCCCACTGCGCATTCCTTCTCGCAGAGGCGGCAGAGTGTGCAGCTGTCCTTGTCCCTTATAACAGAATACTGGGGAGGTATATAATCTAATCCCTTCATCATTTTTCTTCCTCCGTCTTATCGAGTGTGACGACTACAGCTTCTCCTCCCCTCGGGTGCCAGATCCTCTCGGGGGATGGTTCGATTACCCTGATTGCAGCTTCTTCTGAGGAGAAATAGACAAAGTCGTCCTTTTCGGCGGCGACAAGACTCCTGAGCTTCAGCCTGTCGTTGAGCGCCATCAAGCCTCCGGTGAAGCCTACGATGATGGAGAAGGGGCCGGTAATCAAGAGAGAGGAGAAAGTATTACGCAGGAATGTATATTCCTTCTTGTCCTTCTCATCCATCCTGGAGATAGTCGACCAGAAGGGTGCGGCAATTACATGCGCCGTCTCTTCAAGCGTGAGGCCCTTTACACGGGTGAGGTAGTCAATCATGTATGTAATTACTTCAGTATCTGTCTGGAGGGTACACCTGTAGCCGAACATCTCGATAGCGCGCCTGTTTGCATCGTAGGACGAAATCTCACCGTTATGGATTACCGAAGTGTCGAGTAAGCCGAAGGGATGTGCGCCACCCCACCAGCCGGGGGTATTTGTCGGGTAGCGGCCGTGGACGGTCCATGAGTAGCCTTCGTACTCTTCTAGCCTGTAGAATGAGCCTACATCTTCCGGATACCCAACAGCCTTGAATATTCCCATGTTCTTTCCCGAGGAGAATATGTAAGCACCTTTAATTGTAGTATTTACGTGCACGACAGTCCTTACGACATACTCCTTCTCATCAAGAAGCGAGAAGGTTAATTTTGTTTTGAGCGGGGAGACGAAGTAGCGCCATATAATCGGCTCGTCTGTTATATTCTTGTTCTTCCTCGTCGGAATCTTCGAAAGGTTCACGATATCGAAATACTCGTCAAGGTATTTCTCTGTCTCTATTCTGGAGTCGTTGTCGAAATAAAAGACATGAAATGCATAGTAGTCCTTATATTCAGGATATATGCCGTAGCCGCAATATCCTCCGCCAAGCCCGTTGGATCTCTCGTGCATCGTTTTTATGGACTTAATCATGCCTTCTCCCGTAAACAGCTTTCCTTTCTTTGAAAACTGTGCAGATATGGCACATCCTGATGGAATTCTCACCTCTCCCTCTAGCGGTCCGTTCGTATTCTTAAAGAAATCCATTTTTCCTCCAAAATAAAAAAAGCGCCTGAAGCGGAGGGAATACCTCCGCGCCAGACGCCATTGCCTTGAGAGAAAAAATATATAATGTAGATGAAAAATTCAATAGCAGAATTGAAATTTCTTAACATTATTAAGCCAATTATTTTGATTATAAGAAAAAGAAGAGAACAAAAATATGATAAATCAAAAAGATGTCTCTTTAAATCTTTCACTTTTCATCAAATTCCACCGGAAAAATAAATGAAGAAGAAAATTTGGCTTTCTTTAAGCTTTCTTTAAGGTTCATCACTTATAATTGAGTTATAAATAGAAAAAAGAGCGGAGGCTGAATATGAAGAATTTGGTTAAATTCATTATCGTAACAATAACAGTGTCGTTATTGCTCTTCTCATGCACAACTGCAGCAGAGTCTACTTCTGATTCTCTCAGTACATCATCGACGGCAGAGAGACCGACTCCTCCCGATAAACCTGATGGAAATCCTCCCGACGGCTTTGGGAACGGATTTGGAGGAAAAGCGCCGGATGGAGCAGAAGGTGGAATGGGCGGCAATCCCCCAAGCGGCTCTCCCGGAGGATTCGGCTCTTCGTCAACAACAGCCAGTCAGGGTGACAGCGCCACTACAATCACCGAAGACGGAACATATACAGGAACGACTTATACTTCTACAGGCGACGACGAGAATGCACTCCGTATCGATGGAGCGACAGTTACACTCAGCTCAATCACAGTCGAAAAGAGTGGTGGGAACTCATCTGACACAGAGAGTGGTGACTTCTACGGCATGAATGCTGCACTTCTTGTAACAGACGGTGCAACCGTCACAATAGAGAATGCAACCATCTACTCCAATGCACAGAACGGCAACGGCGTCTTCAGCTACGGAAGCGGCACAACCGTTACAATCAGTGACAGCACTATTACAACTGAGAAAGATAACTCCGGCGGCATTCAGACGACAGGGGGCGGAACAACGATTGCGAGTAACCTTACTGTCAATACAAGCGGTAACTCTTCTGCTGCAATACGTTCTGACAGGGGTGGTGGAACAGTTTACGTCTACGGAGGGACATACACGTCAAACGGTTCCAATTCACCCGCAGTCTACTCGACTGCCGCAATCACAATTGAGAATGCAACGCTGACTGCTACCGCAAGTGAAGCACTCGTTGTCGAAGGACAGAACAGCATTACTCTTACTGACTGTACAGTGTCTGGCGCGATGAGTGACACAAAAGGTACAAGCTCAAGCGAAAACGTTCATAACGTGATGATTTATCAATCGATGAGTGGAGACGCTGAAGTCGGGACATCCTCATTCAGTATGACAGGTGGGACACTTACATCCAACAATGGTGATATGTTCTATATTACAAACACAGACTCAACGATCTACCTCAGTGGAGTGGATATAATAAATAACGACAGCTCCTCTTACCTCTTCAACATCACCGGTAACAGCGGTGAGAAAGGATGGGGAAAGGAAGGCAGTAACGGCGCTGGAGTGGAGTTGACACTCTCGTCTCAGAGCATTGAGGGAACAGTAAGAGTTGATTCAATCTCTTCACTCGACATGACACTCACTGACGGAAGCTCATTTACTGGAAACATAATAATTGAAACAAATTCCTCTGCATCCGCAGCTGTTGATGATAACGTATCCGTTACAATCGAGAATGGGTCGACATGGACACTTGATGGAGACTCGTATGTATCGACACTCGAGAATAACGGCTCCATCAACTTCAATGGTTATACAATAACCCTTGCCGATGGAACTGTGCTGAGTGACTAGAGATTGGAAAGACTATCCTGCCCGTTTGAGCTGACTATCCCCCCATAGCTCGAGCGGGCATTCTTTATGCGGCATTCCCCGTCCCTGATGTATATGATTTCGAATTCCTCATGCCGGTGCCAGTCTATTGTCGTCGACGGTGTTCTGTCCCCGATGAGATAGTATTGGGCAAGCGGGAACTCACTGCTTCCGTGCCTCTGGAGTTCCCTTTTATCTTTGTTTGTTTTTACTATATGACAGCATAAATTCATAAGATGGTCGCTTTTGTTATAGTTTATGGCGAAAAACTCTTTGAAACAACAAATTCCAGGCGATATTATTCCCTTATGTTTCAATTGCTGTTGTTTATAATATATCTTGCGTTTATATCACTCGGACTTCCTGATGCGCTCCTCGGGGCAGCATGGCCGTCAATTTATCCCGTCTTCAATGTGCCTGTTTCCTATGCGGGAATAATATCGTTCATTATTTCGTTCGATACGATAATATCGAGCCTCCTGAGTGACAGGCTCACAAGAAAACTCGGAACGGGAAGAGTAACACTCATAAGTGTTTTTCTCACAGCCGTTGCTATCTTCGGCTTTTCCGTATCATCGTCTTTTCTCCAGATGTGTTTATGGGCCGTTCCGTACGGACTCGGGGCGGGAAGTGTCGATGCGGCGCTCAATAACTATGTTGCTTTGCACTATAAGAGCCGACATATGAGCTGGCTGCACTCAATGTGGGGAATCGGAGCATCCCTCGGGCCTTATATCATGGGGTTTGTTATGACTCACGGCTCGAGTTATAAGGGCGGCTACCGCGTAATATTCTCAATACAGGCTGTACTCACACTCATTCTTCTTTTCTCCCTCAAACTCTGGAAGACGGAAGGTGCAGATGAGACAGAAGAGAAGACAAAGCCGCTTTCCTTGAGAGAAGTTCTTGCCATAAAGGGTGTGAAGGAGATTCTCTTCATGTTCTTCTCCTACTGTGCAATCGAAGGGACGACAGGACTCTGGGCAAGCAGCTACCTCTCGCTTTATAAGGGAGTAGCACCAGAGAGGGCAGCAACGTATGCAAGCATGTTCTACATAGGAATAACAATCGGGCGTATTCTCTCGGGTTTCATTTCGATGAAGCTTTCGGACGACAATATGGTGAGAGTGGGGCAGTGCGGTATTCTCCTCGGTGTTATACTTCTCCTCATACCATCAGGGGAAGCATTATCTGTTTCGGCATTCGTCGTGACGGGACTCGGGTGTGCTCCGATATATCCGAGTATAATTCATGCAACACCTTTCCATTTCGGGAAGGAGAACTCCCAGGCCGTGATAGGTATCCAGATGGCGACAGCATACATAGGATCATCCTTGATGCCACCTCTCTTCGGCCTTTTTGCCGAGCACATAACGGTGGGTCTTCTTCCTTATTACCTTTCACTTCTTTTACTTCTCATGGCTGTAATGCAGACTTTGATGCTGAAGAGGATCAAAAGGGGATAATGTTGAACAACACCTTCTTTAATGTTTAAATTTGCTTCAAGGAAAGAAAGGATGCTCAGAATAGAACACCTTGTAAAGAGCTGCGGCATAAAGATGGCTCTTGATGACCTCTCGCGCAATATACTCCCGGGTGAGATTTACGGCTTCATCGGTCATAACGGCGCGGCTGAGACAACGACAATCAGAAGTGTTGTCGGCATACAGAATTACGACAACGGTGAGATTTACTTTGTTACGAACTTCAGTCTTTATATTCTGCTCTTCAACATTCTCCTCTTTGCTTTGGTGATAGGTGAAACGCTTTGGCTCAAAAAGAAGGGCGTGAAGAAATTCGAGAGGCTCGGATGATTTCACTTCTCCTCTGACGTGAGGGTGTCTTTTATCATGAGGGATGTTCCTTGAGCCATAATCAGAAAGGCGATGATGTATCTCTGAGTCAGATTTTCCTTGAGGAGCAGGGCCGATAGGATTGAGCCGAGGAAAGGATTCACAGCATAGAAGGCACTTGTTCTTGCGGCTCCCATCATGCTCTGAGCTCTTATGTATAGAAAGATGCTGACGCCGTAGGCAACACTTCCGAGCAGCATTGTGAGAAGAGCATACTTTATTTCAGGAATCGGCTCTTTCGAGAGAAGAGCAATGACAATGGATATGCTTCCCGAGAATATTCCCTTGATGAATACAACTGTGGAAGTTCTTTTTCTTGAGAGCATTCGTGTACAGTTGTTTTCCATTCCCCACGATATTGTAGCAAGTAGAACTAAGAGAAGTCCGGGAGAGAGACGGCTCTCTCCGCTTTGTGTGAACGAGAGAATTATCGTTGACGCTGTTATGAGGATGATAGAGAGCCAGCATCTGGAAGATATCTTCTCCTTGAACACGACTGCTGCGATTAAAGATGTCGAAACTATCTCGAAGTTGTTGACGAGTGTCGCGGGTGTTGCTGACGAAGAGGAGAGTCCCTTCATAAGAAGAATGGGGGCAGCTATGTCGAGAAGGACCATCAATATGAGATAGGGAAGGTCCTTCTTCTCAAGTTTTGAACTTCCTGTGTCTCTTTTCCTCTTTTCGAAAGGCATAGCGGCTGCGGCTGCAATTCCCGCACCCAGGTATAAAAGCCCTGCAGTCATGCACTCCCCGACATGCTCGATGAGAATCTTGGAGAGAGGAATATTAATCGAGTAAAAAAGAGCGGCGGCAAGAGCCAGAAAAACCGCTTTCCATTCTTTTTTCACCATAGCAGAAATAAGTATAGTACAGAAAACGCAAGAGTGGTGAATTACTTGTTGCTTACGAGAGTAAAAACTATAATCGGGCCATGGCTAACGGTGAAGAAGATTTAAAAGAAAAGAATAAAGGAAGAGATGTGTTTGTTGTAGGACACAGGTATTCAAAGTGGTCATCGTCCTACGGCGAAGAAGACGCCGAAATGCTGATGGAGAAGGCGGGAGATAGAAGCGGGGCGAAGAAGAAAGGCAAATCTAAGTGGATTGACGAGAGCTGAAAGTTTCTTTTTTCTATTGTCCATAATTTCTCTTTTCACTATTATTTACCGGTATTTTTTATTAAAGGTGTTAATATGTGCGGAATTGTTGGTTATACGGGGCGTCGTGAGGCAGCAGAACTTCTATTAGAGGGGCTGGGAAAGCTTGAGTACAGAGGATATGACTCAGCGGGACTTGCTGTTCTTGACCCGACTGGAAGGGTTAATATCGTAAAGGCGAAGGGAAGACTCAAGGCCCTTGTCGACAAAACGGACAACGGCAGATCTCTTAAAGGCGGATGCGGAATCGGACACACAAGGTGGGCGACCCACGGAGAGCCGAGCGAGACCAACGCACACCCCCACCATTCCGATGACATGAATGTCGTTGCAGTTCATAACGGAATCATCGAAAACTACAAGGAGCTCAAGGAAAAGCTTTTGAGTCACGGCTATTCCTTCTACTCCGAAACAGATACCGAAGTCATCACGAAACTCATCGACTACTACTATAAAAAGTACAACATAGGTCCAATCGATGCTTTAGCGAAGACGATGGTTAGAGTCAGAGGCAGCTATGCCCTTGCTGTGATGTTCAAGGATTATCCCGGGGAGATATACATAGCCCGTAAGGACAGCCCGCTTGTCGTCGGCATCAGCGAAGGAGAGGCGTTTCTTGCCTCCGATGTTACTGCCGTTTTGAAGTATACACGGGATGTTTATTATATCGACAACCTTGAGATGGGAAGACTCAAAAAGGGAGAAGTTACATTCTTCGACCTCAACGGGGACGAGGTGAAGAAAGAGCCGACTCATATATCGTGGTCGGAGAGTGAAGCGGAGAAGGGCGGCTACGAGCACTTCATGATTAAGGAAATCTATGAAGAGCCAAGAGCTGTTGAAGATACACTTTCTTCCTATATAAAAGATGACGGGATAGACTTTTCATCAAGTGGCATCACAGACGATGTACTTAAAAGCGTGAGTGCCGTACGCATCGTTGCATGCGGCTCGTCATATCATGTCGGGATGGTGGGCGAGTATGTTTTCGAGGGGCTCTGCGACCTGAGAACAAGAGTTGAGATGAGCAGCGAATTCCGCTACCGCCATGCTGTTATGGACGAGAATGAACTTGTCATTCTCATCAGTCAGTCGGGTGAGACTGCAGATACCCTTGCAGCCCTGAGGAAGGCAAAGGAAATGGGGAAAAAGACCCTTGCTGTCGTGAATGTCATCGGATCCACAATAAGCCGTGAAGCAGACTATGTGTTATATACACATGCCGGCCCCGAGATTGCAGTTGCGACAACAAAGGCATATTCCGTGCAGCTTATAGTTATCTACCTTCTTGCGGTGAAACTGGGCCTCCTCAGAGGAAAGATAGAGAGCGCGGATGAGTATATCAAAGAATTGAAGAGTCTTCCGGAGAAGATAGAGACTATTCTTGATGACAAGGAGAAGATACAGTGGTTTGCGTCGCGCTGTGTCAATAAAAAAGATGTCTTCTTCCTCGGCCGGGGACTGGATTGGGCTATTTCGAGTGAAGGCTCTCTCAAGCTCAAGGAAGTTTCATACATACACAGCGAAGCCTATGCCTCCGGCGAACTCAAGCACGGAACGATTTCTCTTGTTGAGGAAGGAACCCTTGTAATCGGAGTTCTGACGCAGCCGTCACTCTTTGAAAAGACGATGTCGAACATGGTTGAGTGCAGAAGCAGGGGCGCATACTTAATGTGCGTAACGAGTGCTGGGAACTACCAGGTTGAGGAGAATACGGACTTCACCCTATACATTCCCCGGACAAACGAATACTTTACTCCATCTCTTGCCGTTATTCCCCTCCAGCTCCTTTCCTACTATATCAGTGTCCAGAAGGGCCTTGATGTAGATAAGCCGAGAAACCTGGCAAAATCTGTAACTGTCGAATAGGAGAGTATAAATGGCCCGATGTGTACTTGTCCTCGGTGGAGTAATCAACGGCGTAGAGAGCTTGAAGAAAGAATTGAGGGATGATGACTATTTCATCTATTGCGACAAAGGTCTCATCAACAGGGATTTACTCGGTTTCAAACCCGGTCTTGCGGTGGGCGATTTCGACTCCGTTCCCGTCCCGGACGGAATTGAAAGCGTTGTCTTTCCCCCCGAAAAGGACGACACGGATGCTCTATGCGGCATCAAGGAAGGAGAGAAGCGGGGCTACAAAGATTTCTTGATTATAGGTGCACTGGGGAAAAGAATAGACCATACACTCTCGAACATATATCTCCTCGACTACCTATATTCTCATAAACTCGATGGTGTGATAGCCGACGGCAACTGTTACCTCAAGATTGTGTCCGATAATGGAGTCGTAGTCAAAAAAGGATGCAGATACTTCTCGCTTCTTGCTCTCTTCGGAAAGGCTGAGGGCATAGATATAAAGGGCGCGAAGTATAATCTTATGGACGGCACAATCGATAGCTGCTACCAGTATGGAGTAAGCAATGAAGTCGAGGATGAAGAAGCGGTTATAAGAGTGGAAAAGGGTAGACTACTGCTGTGTGTAATTCTGAAGGAAGATGAGGATTTAT
>CAVIUT010000033.1:0-18479 GCA_963646155.1 Eggerthellaceae bacterium
GAACCTGAGAAGCAGGAACCAAGATTCCTCGTACTTCTAGTGCGAGGTAGTTCAAAGTCCATGGTCGGAAGTCCCAAGAAGTAAGCCTCGAACGGCCGGGACTTCCACATCAACAACCATTCGAAGCTTATTTCTATTGAGGGAATTCTAGCTCACATTAATGGTCGTTGTCTAACCCTAGATTAGCAACACGGTGCAGAAACGGTTTTTTTCTCAAAAATAATTCCTCTTACAACATAAAATTGTAAGAGGAACGTTACAAAATGCGTATTTAGCTAATCAAAGATTGGGGAGTAATCAATCAGGCATTTTCCTGAGCTTCTTTTTCTCTCTTCGCCTCTGCTATTACATCGTCGGCAAGTTTGCCGTTGAGTGTTTCGTAGTGGTCGAATTCAAGTTCGAAACTTCCGGAGCCCTGAGTCATACTCTTGAGGTCGATAGCGTAAGAACGGAGCTCAGCCATCGGAACCTCTGCCTTGACAGATGTAAGGTGTCCCATATCTTCCTGCCCGAGAACTCTGCCTCTACGTCCTGAAAGGTCAGATAGAATTGCGCCAAGGTATTCCTGGTCGACGAATACTTCGAGCTTGCAGAACGGCTCGAGAAGGACACATCCTGCCTTTGCAAGTGCTACATCCATTGCGCCCTTTGCAGCAAGTTTGAATGCCATTTCAGATGAATCGACAGGATGTTCCTTGCCATCGACGAGATTTACTCCGATATCTACAAGAGGATAGCCTGCAAGGTAACCTTCCTCCATCTTCTCGTGGATACCTTTTTCAATGCCCGGAACATAACCCTTGGAAACCGCACCGCCCTTGACTGTGTTCTCGAAGAAGTAGTACTGGCCTCTTTCGATAGGGGAGATTTCGATGACGACACGACCGAACTGTCCGTGACCGCCCGACTGCTTCTTGTGTGAATATTCACTGAGGCCGCTCTTCTTTGTGATGGTCTCACGATAAGCGATTTTCGGCATCTTGGTGTTGATCTGAATCTTCTGCTTCTCCTTGATCTTGTCGAGAATCATGTTGATATGAAGTTCCCCCATACCTCCGATGATGCTTTCCTTCGTCTCTTCGTTGTACTTCATCTCGAATGTGAGGTCTTCTTCCGTGATTCTATGGAGAGCGTCATTCATCTTGTCTTCGCTCTTCTTGTCGCTTGCAGAGATAGCAAGTTCGTAAATAGGCTGAGGAAGACTCAATGCCTTGAACTTGAGTTTGCTGTTTGCGTCCCCGACAAGTGTCGAGTTCGTTGCTGCCGGGTCAAACTTAGTAATGACTCCGATGTCACCGGCGTTGAGTGCATCGGTTTCGATGAGTTTCTTTCCGAGAGCCCTGTATACTTTGCCGGGTCTTCCTTTTTTGCCTGTTTCAGGGTTGTAGAGATCTGTTTCACCGTTGATTGTGCCGTTGACAACCTTGATGAAGCTGAGCTTACCGGAGAACTGGTCGATTGTTGTCTTGAAGCAATATGCTTCCGGTGTTGACTTTGCTGCGATAGGATAGTTGCGCTCTTCCGTTCCGTCTTCCTTTGTAATGTATTCACATACACCTTCGGGGTTGGGGAAGTTGTTTGCGATGAAGTTCAAGAGAGATGTGATTCCCGCACCCTTATCTGATGCTCCGACAAAGACAGGAACTACGCTGTCTCTCTTGAGACCTTCTCTCAGTCCTTCTCTGATTTCGTCATCAGTAAGAGTTCCTTCCTCGAAATACTTTTCGATGAGTTCGTCCTTACCCTCAGCTGCCTTTTCAATCAGCTCCTCTCTATATGCATTTACGTTATCTTCATATTCCTTCGGAACATCGATAGCTTCTTCTTTTCCGTTTTCCTTAAAAATGTATGCCTTGTTTTCGATGAGGTTGATGACCCCTTTGAAATCTTCAGCATAACCCATCGGGATGGTAACCGGAGCGAAGTTCGAATGGAATTCTTCTGTCAGATCGTCCATAACTTCACGGGAGTTAGCCCTTTCCTTATCCATCTTGTTGATGAAAACAGCTCTCGGCTTCTTTCTCTGGTCAAGTCTTCTCCAGAGTTTGATTGTCTCGATCTGAGCTCCGTCTCTTCCATCAACTACCATAATTGCTGCCTCGGCTGTTCTGAATGAACAGATAGCTTCGCCTACAAAATCTGCAGTACCCGGAGTATCGAGAATGTTGATTGTCTTGTTAAGCCACTGTGTTGATGAAAGAGAAGTGTGTACTGAAATCTTGCGTGCAATCTCCTCTTCTGTGTAGTCACTTACTGTCTTTCCACTGTCTACCTTTTCTGCTTTTGCGATGGCTCCTGTATAGTAGAGCATCTCTTCAACAAGACTTGTCTTGCCAGTACCATTGTGTCCTACTACAGCAATGTTCCTGATTTCCTTTGTTTCAACGCTCATCATTACCTCCTTTACTTTTGTAATTAAGCATTCTTAAAAATTCTAAAGGAGTGTTTTTTTAGTTGTCAAACAAAGTTTTTACATTGTCCGGTATTTTTATTCGATTCTCATTAAAACTACCCAAATAAGTGGGGTCTAATCTGACAGAAACAGAAAAAATGTAGAAAAGAGCTGATAAGTGGCGCCTCAAATAGTGTACAAAGTGAAGATAACCCATGCCTGGATTGACATGGGTCTTGGAATAATCTTGTGAAATACTCAGTATCCTAATCCATCTGGTTTTTCACTGTAGTGCCCGAACTCCATGCTGAATGTCCCTCTTCCCTGCGTTGATGAGCGTAGAACCGTCGTGTAGCCGAACATCTCCCTGAGGGGAACCTCGGCGCTCACTGTGTCGAAGGATTCCTTGTTCTCCATGCTGATGATTATGCCGCTGCGTTGTGTTAAGGATGAAATTACATCCCCGATATATTCGCTCGGCGCAGATGCCTGAACCAGCATTATGGGCTCCATTATGACGGGGTCGGCAGAGGAGGCGAGCCTGTCGAAGCCGAGAGCCGCACAGGAGGAGAAAGCGAGAGTTGATGCCCTCAGCGGGTCGTAGTCGATTTCTTCTATGTTCACGGTTATATCTGTCGTCTCGTAGCCGTATTTGATTCCGCTCGAGAATGCACCGTTTATGCCGTCTTTTATTGCTTCGATTATTTCTTCCGGAATATCTCTGGTCTTTGCAGAGATGATAAGATGGTTTCCTTCCTTCTTTTCCGACGGCGATATGCTCATCGTAAGGGAAGCGTAGTTTTCCCTGTTGGCAATCATCTTGTCATATTCTTCTTTGCCTGAGACTGCCTTCTTTATGCTTTCGCGGTAAGATACCTGCGGGTTACCGACTCTCGCCTCGATTTTCATCTCCTTGGTTATTCTTGTCACAAGTACATCAAGGTGGAGCTCTCCCATTCCCGATATCACGAGCTGCCCAGTCTCGCTGTCTTCCTTATATGTGAATGTAGGATCCTCCATTGCGAGGGTCTCGAGTGCTTTCTGGAGCTTTGCCATATCACTTGTGGTATTGGGCTCTATTGCGACAGAAATAACAGGGGTGGGGAAGACCATGTTCTCAAGTAAGAACGGATGATTCTCCTGCCCGATTGTGTCCCCCGTCTGTGCACCCTTGAAGCCGATTATAACCCCTATATCGCCGCTCTTGAGCTCGGAGAGGTCCTCCTCCCTCATAGCGTGCATTCTTACAAGCCTGTTGATTCTTTCCTTTTTACCCTTTGTTACATTGTAAACGGAAACTCCCTTTTTAAGTGTTCCCGAGTATACTCGGACGAAACATAAGGGGCCCGAGTGCGGGTCAACCTGGATTTTGAATATCAAAGCCTCGAGAGGACCTGAGGAGTCATGCTTCAGCATTTCCTTCTTCTCGCTGTTCTTCGCACTCACTATTTCAACGGGAGGACAGTCGAGGGGGGATGGAAGATAGTCGACAATACCGTCGAGAAGAGTCTGGACTCCTATATTTTTAAGCGACGATCCGACAAAGACGGGAAGAATTGTGCGCTCTATAGTGCATTTACGGATTGTTTCCTTCATAAGAGAAAGAGGAATTTCCTTTCCTTCGAAGTAAAGTTCCATTATCTCATCCGAGTATGATGAGAGGGCGTCAATCAAACTTTCCTTCGCCTCTTCGTATTTATCCTTGTATGCGTCGGGAATCGGATTTTCGCTGATAGTCGAGCCCTGGTCGTCGGCATCGAATGTAAGGTATTTACCGTTCATAACATCGATGACACCGCTGAACGAGCTCTCTTCACCGACAGGGATGAAAAGCGCGACAGGATTTGCATTGAGCTTCTTCTTCATCTCTTCGAGTACACGATAGAAATTGGCCCCGAGCCTGTCCATCTTGTTTACAAATGCAATTCTCGGAACAGAATAAGTATCGGCCTGACGCCAGACAGTCTCGGTCTGCGGCTCGACTCCGCCTACTGCACAGAAAACACCGACAGCGCCGTCAAGAACCCTGAGGCTGCGTTCAACTTCCGCCGTAAAGTCGACATGGCCCGGAGTGTCGATGATGTTAATCTGGTGCTCGCGCCAGAAGCATGTTGTGGCAGCACTGGTAATCGTAATTCCTCTGTCCTGCTCCTGTTCCATCCAGTCCATCGTTGCTTCACCGTTGTCGACTTCACCTATGCGGTGGTTCTCTCCTGTGTAGAAGAGTATTCTCTCTGTTGTGGTGGTCTTTCCCGCATCAATATGAGCCATGATGCCTATATTTCTTATTCTGTTATCGTCCATAGGGGGGAGAGTATCATAAAAGGATGATTAATGCAATTTTAACGTTGACAATTATACCCCTACACCGTATATTTAAGATACCCCGGGGGGTATAAGGAGCATATATATGGAAAACTGCTGCTGTTCTGAAAAAACAACATTACGTTCGGATAAAGATAAGAAAACGCTGGAAAACAGGATTAACCGCATCATCGGTCAGCTCAACGGAATAAAGGGAATGATTGATGATGATAAATACTGCGTTGACATACTTATGCAATGCTCTGCGGTGACTAAGGCATTCGAAGCACTCGAGAGGTTGATTTTCGAGTCACACTTCAAGGGATGTGTAGCTCGTGATATAAAAGAGGGTAAGGAGGAAGTCGTAGACGAAACACTTCTTATTATCGAGAGGCTCATGAGATGAGACGCTACACTGTCAAAGGTATGAGCTGCGCCGCCTGCTCGAGCAGGGTCGAAAAGGCTGTGGGAAAGGTCGAGGGTGTCGAGAGCTGCTCGGTTAGTTTATTGACAAACTCCATGAACGTCGAGGGTAGTGCAAGTGACAGCAGCATTATAAAGGCTGTCACTGACGCCGGCTACTCTGCTTATCCTGAAAAAAAGGAAAACGGTGGAGCAGAGAAGAGGGAAGTTATCGAGAGTGAAGTGCCCTCAATGGTTAAAAGACTTCTCGCATCACTTATCTTCACGATTGTTCTCATGTATTTCTCGATGGGTGCTTTGATGTGGTCTTTCCCTCTTCCCGAGTTTTTCACAAAGAACCACATTTCGATAGGAATTGTCGAAATGTTTCTTTCATCCATTGTCCTTGTAATAAACCAGCGTTTCTTCATATCTGGAGGAAAGGCACTATGGCACAGGGCTCCCAACATGGACTCTCTTGTCTCCCTCGGAAGTGCAGTATCTTATCTATGGTCTTTATATCTGCTCCTTGACGCCGCCTATAATATGGCATCGGGTAACATGTTAGAGGCGATGGAGGAAATCCACGGCCTATACTTTGAGTCGAGTGCCATGATTCTCGCCCTCATAACGGTTGGTAAGACACTTGAAAGCGTGAGTAAGGGTAAGACAACAAACGCAATAAACTCGCTTTTAAGACTCAAGAGCGTCGAGGCGACATTGTTAATTGATGACAAGGAAGTCATTGTCCCGATTGAAAATGTCAAGAAGGGTGATGTATTTGTTGTTAAAAGCGGTGAGAGAATTCCTGTTGACGGAACTATTATAGAGGGAGTTTCTGCTCTCGATGAGTCATCGCTCACGGGAGAGAGTCTTCCTGTCGATAAGAAGGAAGGGGATACTGTTTATTCGGGAACAATCAACGAGGGCGGGTATCTCAAGTGCAGGGCTGAGAAGGTCGGGGAGGATACGACCTTGAGTAAGATTATTGCTCTTGTTGAGGAGACTGCCTCATCGAAGGCCCCGATAAGTCGTATTGCCGATAAGGTTTCCGGAGTTTTTGTTCCCACGGTGATGGCGATTGCCTTTGTTACCACCGTTATATGGCTGATTATTACAAAGGGTAATGTGTCACTTTCTCTCGAGAGGGGGATAAGCGTATTGGTAATATCGTGTCCGTGTGCACTCGGGCTTGCGACCCCCGTTGCGATTATGGTATCAAGCGGTGTCGGAGCAAAGAACGGAATACTTTTCAAGTCTGCTGAAGCGATTGAGGAACTGGGGAAAGTAAGCGTTGTTGCACTCGATAAGACCGGAACGATTACCGAGAACAGAATGAGGGTGAGCGCTGTGCATGCCCTCGACGGGAACGAAGATGAAATAATACGGCTTGCTTCTACACTGGAAAAGGTAAGTACACACCCGATCGGGAAGGCAATCGTAAAATATGCCGGGGAGAAGAATATTCCTTCTTATGATGTGAAACAAAGCACTGTTATTCCGGGAAAGGGAGTTAAAGGATTTATTGACGCTACTCCGCTTTACTGCGGTAATGCCGAAGGTGTAAAGGAATGCGGAATTACTAATGTAGAGTACCTTGATAAGCTGAGGACTCTCGTCAGCGATAAACCATCATCCGTCGTTTATGTCGTTAAGGGTGATATACTCATGGGCCTCATTGAAGTTTCCGACTCTATCCGCACTGACAGCAGAGAGGCGGTTGCTATGATGAAGAGAATGGGACTGACCGTTGCAGTAATAACAGGCGACAATGAAAACACTGCAGAGGCCGTGTGTTCCTCACTCGATGTCGATATTGTTATCTCCTCAGTCCTTCCCGGTGAGAAGGCAGATAAGGTAAGGGAGCTCAAGAAATACGGTAAGGTATGTTTTATCGGGGACGGAATCAACGACTCCCCGGCACTCACCGAGGCTGATGTCGGGCTCTCTATCGGAGGCGGGACAGATATAGCAATAGATTCATCCTCCGTTGTTCTCATGAAGTCGAGCCTCATGGATGCAGTTGGAGCGATAAACCTCTCACGTCACACTTTGAGAAACATATACGAGAACCTCTTCTGGGCGTTCATTTACAACATAATCGGAATCCCTCTTGCATCAGGCGTATTTATTCCAGTCCTCGGCTGGAGACTGAGCCCGATGTTCGGCGCTGCTGCAATGAGCCTCTCGTCATTCTGTGTTGTAACAAATGCGCTTAGAATCAACCTCTGCAGAATATATAAGGTCAAAAGCGCTGGAAAGAATAAGAAACCAATTATCAAGGAGAAAGAAGAAATGGAAAGAGTTATTTCTGTTGACGGCATGATGTGCTGTCACTGCGAAAAGAGAGTCGAGGACGCACTGGGAAAGATTGACGGAGTCGTATCTGTCAAGGCGGATCACGATAAGAAAGAAGTTCGTGTAACACTTGAGAAGGACGTAGATACAGCCGTTCTTGAGAAGGCAATTGAAAAGGAAGGCTACACTGTTATAAAGTAGTCACTGAAAAGGAGTCCCGCCGAGGCTCATTTTCAGTTGTTTTCATACCGATTTTTCTTTACAGTTGATGTGGGGTTAAACGATGGATAGAAAAACGGTAAATAAAAAATACATTCCTTCACAAATTACAAAAGAATGGTCTGATGACGGCAGAACTGTCAGCTACATCAACAAACCCGACTTTTCTAACGGTGAATGTTTGATAGATGAGGCTTTCAGCGAGACTTTTATTGTGGACTACGGCTTGAATCCCGATAATGAGGATTTTATCCTCCAGCCCCTTGAAGTTCTTGACGGCATTAAGGATGGAGATAAGCTGGTTCTTAAGGACAATGACGCGACAGTCGCATTATTCCTGGCATCACAGTATTATCTCAATCGTAATTCTTCCGGTGCAATTGCTGTGTACATACATGATAATATTGAGAAACTTAAGAGCATAAATTCAGTTGAAGATGTTTTAAATTTTGTCGGTGATGTGACGGCGCGGACACGCAAGTATTCCGAAAGAGCGTATTCAATCTTTCTATCGGCTATAAAAGGTATGTATCTGTTGGATTTGAAGTGTACATTTCTCTATGCTGACGAGAATGCATCATTTGTTATGGGCTCCCAGCCGCTGGTGATGATGAATTATCTCGGAAAAATTGATGATTTAATCTCCTATCCCTTCTGTTATCACGGGCTTATTTTAGTCATGCCGATTACTCCTAGACTTGCCGTCAGCATTTATGACGACAGTGTCTATAAAATAAAGAGGAAAGACGGGAAGACGGTTCTTAGTGACGAGGATGTAAATCTCATTAATAGATATATCGCCGTCTCCTCTGATAAGGTTCTCTACAGCAGTAATGTGAAGAATGACAGGGATTATGTTCTCTCACTTCTTGAGAAGAGGGAAGGAATAAAGGACGTGGAGAGCGACTCGCTTTCTGTCTTCCGCGTCCTGGCATCTTCCATTGATTTAAGCTCCAATACAATTAGAGAATATTGTGATGAACTTATGTGCTATGACGAAGAGCATTCAATAGAGGATGAGAACTACAATGATGATAGATTTGATTATATAAACGAAATTCTTGAGAGGCTCGGACTCGATCAGTAAAGGCTTGAAGAAAATACTCTTTTTCTGAGGGGGATATCTTCAAGAGGCAATGAATAAGGATTTTGTATGACGGAGAAATTCAAGGATTATTTTGTAAGCCAGACTTTGACGAAGGCTTGGATGAATAAAGACGGGAAGGTGAGTTCGTATTCCCCGATAAAGGAGAAAACGACAACGGGTAATCCAACAAGGTTCTTCCACAGGAACCTCATTTCTGAGAGAGAGCTTCTTCCTCCGGTCCTATTTAATCTCGACAGACAGTTCAATACTCTAACCGAACACTTCAAAACCGGCGATTACAAGCATTTATTTGCGCCATCTGTCGGAATCTATGCCTCTATTTTATTGCAATATGAAAGAACCCCGTTCTATAAGGCCATACATGAGACTTTCGGAGAAAAGGTCGGAAATCTAGCCAATAGTACATTTCTCAACGGCGGTTATAACTGGCGTAAGGAAAAGGAGAACGGCGAAAAGGAAAATGCTGAATTCCTTCTCAAAAAGATAGGAACAATCTACTACGAGGAAATGTTCATATATGACCTCGAGCGCGTCTACCTCCGTGCGCCGGAAGGGACTACTTTTCTCCTCGGCCCGAATCCTATGAACTTAGTCAATCCGTTGATGGAGGAGAAGTATATACCATACGACAAAAACCGTTACGAGCTTTACGGCACGATGATAATCTGGCCGATAACGCCGACTATTGCCGTCTGTTTATATGACTATTCCTCATATGTGATAAAAAACAGAAAGGGGATGGTTGAACTGACTAAGAATGACGTGGAGCTTATCAACAGAATACAGATTTACAACTCCAGGTTCAGTGACGACTTCATCTATGCCGGCGATAACGAGAAGACAGTGAAGAAGCTCAAAAAGAAACAGGAATCTAGATTCCTTCTCTCCTACAACGATGAAGATAGATATCCTTTCGCCATTGATTTCTCCTTTGTCGGCATCAAAGCTGATACGTACAATAACTATGCAATGATTGAAGAAGACCCGAGAAGAGAATTCGTTCGTGATATCCAAACCTTCGACGACGAGAATCTCAGAGGTGCCAGCGAGAACGACATTCCCCATATCCTCCCACGTAGATTCGCTTTTGCCAATGACAGGATTTTCGGTAAGGGAAGATGGGAGACTTTTGTTGAGCTTTGAAACAGAGAATAACTCTCTTCCTTTTTTCTGGTTCCCCTCTTGATATCATAAATTTGGGTGATTACCACTTATGTGTATTTTTTATGAAGTTTGAAATTGACATAACACCACACCAGGGATGACAATAAGAGTATATTTAATAGGAAGGGGACAAAATGAAGAGAAATATCTTTTTCTGTATTTCAATAGTTCTTTGTTTATTGCTTGTTTCATGTAATCCTTCTGCAAGCAATAATTTAATTGGGGGGGGGGACAGTGATTCCTCAACTGGTGGAAGCATAGGAAACGCTGAGATTGACGGTCTGACGGATGTCTTGTTTGACATGTCTTCACTCAAGTATTACAAGGCAAATATCAGCAGCAACACAAGTGCCATCGGCCTTGTTGATAATGTTTCTTCTACAAATAGCAGAGCAATAGATGATTACCTGGAAAAGCTTTTGATGAAGCAGGACGAGGGAAAAGAGGCCGAGGAAGTCAATTTTACTGTCGTGAAGGAAGTTGATGAGAATGGTGAAAAAGTAGTTGGTTTTGATGGCTCGAATCTGAAGGTCGGCGATACAATTACTCAAGGTATAATTCCCGGTAAAATTGATAAGATTTATGTTTGTGATAACTACACATTTGTTTCTTTTCTTACAGTTGATACTTATAAACTTATAAATTATAAAGATCTTTCCTCAAGTACAAACGGTGATGGTTCTACATATTACTCTGGTAGTATTGGGGTAGACAATAATAGCGGAAGTAATGGTGGTTCCAGCGAAAACATATACTGGCATTTTAATTCGAATTCCGAGACAATCTGGATCAGCTACAATTCAAGTAAATGGTGGTATGACTCTTACGGGAATTATCAGAGTTCTAATTCATCAAAAGAGCAGGAGGAAATCGTCCTTCGTTCTGCTGAGAATGAGACTCAGGCTCCGGGAGAGTACAGCGGCATAGCAACATACGATACCTATGATTACTACAACTCGAAGTTCAGGGAAAGCTACATTATTGATAACTCAACAGGTCTTATCTACTCTGTTGGAGACTATAACTTCGGTTTCCAGCGTGGTGTTCCTGTTGAGAAGAACCTTGGTCCTGTTGAGATTGTTGCCAACTCTGATGGTACAATTACTTTAAATCAGGTCTTGAGTAATACGTCGATTTCGATTTATGGCGTTTTTAAAGATAAGTATGGGCAGTACTATATTCTTAATGACTCGATAGATGATGAGAAAGATAATAATGTAATATACTACACTACAATCGGAGAGTATCTTCCGACTAAAGAGGGCAGTGCACTTCATCTGGAAAGTAAATATTCAAGTGATTTGGGAAGTAATTATATTACTTCCATAAAAGTTGTTGGCAAGGATTTTACCGAAGAGGCAATAAGCGCTGAAGACAAATACAGTATTAACTATTCTCTTACCCAGAATATGTATTGTTCTAATAACAAAGGAATACTGTATACCTTCAATTCGAAGAGTGGCTACAATAATAATTATTGGGAGTTCTTCAACAATAACAAGGGATTTCAGTACACATTCATAAGCTTTGAAAATGGTGAATTGAAAGGTTGTAATAATGAGTATGGCAGCTTGAGGTTCATCCTTGTTGATATATCAGACTACACTACATATTATTTCGAAAACTATTCAAATCAACAGGTAGTCCTGCCGCTGGAAGACAATTATTATCTGATGGGTTCCAAGGGGAGTAGTAATCTTTACTCGTTCAGCATCGTAAATATGGGTGATTTTGATTTGAAGAAAAATGCAAACAGAATAGTTACCAGTAATGGAACGTGTACTTGGAATTCTCTAGGGGGTAAAGATGCATTAAGAGTAAAGTACTCTGATCTTGTTGGTAAATCATTCGGGCCTGATAAAAATCTTGAAGAGAAGTCTGATTTTAATATACCGGGAGCCTGGGAAGAGAGGGAAGTTGAAGAAACAATAACTGACTATGATTACACTTTCTATAAGAAAAAGACTGTCGGTACTTCCGTAGGGCCTAGTGAAAATTTGGATAAAATATCAGATGGCTATGATTGTGATTATAAAGAGACATATGCAGAGAACACGGAAGGCGTAAATGTAGAATGTTATAAATATACTTGGTATGAAAAAGAAGTAGTAGGAACATCTTTCGGTTATGACCCAGAACTAGCTAAAAAATCGGAGAATTACAGCACCTCAGATTATAGGAAAGGAAAGGTCTATTATATTAAAGGATGGGGTTATAAATATTACGATGAAGACGGTGATCTTGTTGCTTCTAAATATGGCAATTATGACTCAAAAATAGATTGCTCTAGATACACTTACGAATATGATTATTATTATAT
Source organism: Eggerthellaceae bacterium (assembly GCA_963646155.1). Lineage (GTDB taxonomy): Bacteria > Spirochaetota > Spirochaetia > Sphaerochaetales > Sphaerochaetaceae > Ornithospirochaeta. Next base: position 12,208 of record CAVIUT010000033.1, read on the forward strand.
CGAGGGTGGTGTTTATCGGGATGACTATACTTACACCTACTATAAATGTGATAAGGTTGTTGATGAAACATACGGGCGAAATCCTGATTATGAAAAGGAGGGATATGTTGGTATTGAGAGTGACTGGGGCTTACATATACCTGATTATATATGGGATTATACGTATACATATTACACAAAAGAAATAGTTGGAACTACTCTTGGATTTAATCCGGAAAGTTCATGGTCTTGGGATGGTTATGATACGAGTGATACTAAACGTACAGACACCGTTAAGAGAAAGAAGAGCGATTGCTGGTACAACTATTACAAATATAAAGATGGATATAACGATGAGGTGATAAATAAGGAGTACAAAGAAAGTGGCAGCAGCGACAATATGTTCAGTGGAGAAACTATTTTGTCCGGTATTAAAGTAGATGATGCGTATTCCTATAATTCATCAACCAGTGCCTTTGATTGTAAATTTATAAAGCAGTCTCTAAGCGGAACTACTGTCTATAAAATTGTCAACAATGGAAATAACAGATATACAGCTGAAGAGTATTCGAGAGTTGTTGCAGAAAAGAAGAGCGTGACACTCCAGCCTATCAACGGCTGATTAGGGGGGTGCTATGAAAAAGTATAGTATTATTCTCCTTGTTATTTTATTTCTTGTCTCAGCCTGCTCGATAAGCCCGGACAAAAGCAGCGTAAAGACTGGAAATAAAAGTGTGACAGTCTCAGGCGATTTGCTTTCGGATCTTTCAATTATTAACAACCTTAGAACAGGTATCTCGTCCTCGACTCTTTCTGTAGGACTCTCGAGAATATCCTCGACACGTGGCGTCGACAGTGAGAATTACGGTGGAGCTTTGGTTAGCCGGGACGGAGAAACCTCTTCTGAGAAGCTTGTTGATTTCTTTATTGTGGATGGCGACTTTGCTAATGTTGATGTCAACGGAGATGTAAGGGAGAAAGGGGAAAAGATAAGTCAGAGTGATATCCCCGGTTCTCTTGATAAGACCTATGTCCTCGGTGATTTCACAATCATTTCATATCTTAGGCTCAACCTGGATAATCTCCTCAACTCGACTGATACCACTGTCGATGGAGATGGGTATTCGGGGACGTTCGATTTCTCAGAGGAGAAAGATTCTGTTCTTAAGACATTGAGCTTCGAGTATAAAGACGGCGACGATTTTGTCACAATTTCTTATAGCTATCTGGATGAAGAGAAAGGTGAAATTGTATCGAAGAAAGACGAGAAGGTAGAGTTCAGGACAGACGAAAATACGTATAAGCTTTCCTCTGAAGATATGGCGGTATCTTATTTTGATACCTACGGGTATGAAAACTCATTCTTCAGAAGCAATTACCTAATCGACAATACATCCGGTTTGATTTATGCCCTTCCCGACGGCTGGGACATCTCGGCTCATAAGGGAGTTTTATATGACAGCGTAAAGGGCCCGGTCGATATTTCACTTTCAGATTCCGGCCTTGTCGTTTCCCAGATAATCCAGAATACAACAATTGCTTTGGGTGATTTCTTCAAGGACAAGTATAACCAGTACTATGTACTCAACGATTCATTTGATGAAGTAGATAACGGAAACGGTTATAAGGTTATGTATTACACTCAAATCAATGAATACATTCCTTTGAAGAATGGAGAGGTGCTTCATGTGGAATTTGCCGACAGTAAAACCTATTTCGGGACAAGAGCAGTCAAGAGTGTCTCGATAGTTGGAAAAGAATTTGCTCCTGTCGAAATTGAAGAGGGAATCGATGTTGATATCAGCTATTCGTCCCTCTCCGGGTTGGAAATTGCCCCGTATTTTGTTGCTTTCAACAAAGAAAGGGGAGTTGAGTTCAATGTGAATGTCGCAAATGGCTCGATGCATTTCTTTGACAGGATTGAGGAAAACTATCTCTATTCGTATTACTGCGATGAGAGCGCTGCTGTCTTTGCCCGTGTTGATTTGAGAACCAATTCTATAACTTTCAATGAGTATTTCTCGCGTTTTAAGCAGAGTTACTATGCTCTCCTTGACGCTGAGAGTCTCTTGATTGCATCCAACGAGTATGTGAAGAACAAGAACAACTATTCTCTCTATGTCGTTTATCCATTCAAGGATAAAGAGTACAGAGAGCACTACTATAACTACATACTCTCTTCAAGTGGAGAGTTGACACAGAGTCCTACATATGACTGGTTCAGAAAAAAGTATTACAGTGCCTTCAGATATTCCAACACAGATAAGTACACTCCTGATGAGGTCAGGGCGAAATGGCATATCGATGAGAACGGGACTGACGCATGGGTTAAAGGATGGGAACAAATTAAAGGGATGTCATTTGATGCTGCCGGAATAAATAGCGATACTCTCGAGACTGTCTATTACTACTACATGTGGAAGGACGGCTATTCTGAAGAGGATTTCGACAAAATGTACAATGACTACATCTACAAGGAAGACGGTGTTGTCAAGTGTGATATCACACAGCATACGCTGTTGGAGAATATTTCTGTTTCCGACTGGGATGCTTCAGATGTGTTGAATATGAAGATTGAGGCAAAATCGGTGAGTGGAAATGCCTCATACTACATTGTCGAAGACACCGTTAACGGCGGTTACAAAGCAGAGGAAGCTGAGAGGGTTGAAATGGAGCGCAGTGAGATTGTTCTCCAGCCGTTATACAGAAACGTTTGAACTGATTGACATTTCCTGATCAAGTTGAAATTGAACCCGGAGTTTTTCTCCGGGTTCATCATTTACTTCCTCTCTTCCTTATAGCTCATCGCCCTCATTGCATTGGCAACGGCAAGAAGACATACGCCGGTATCTGCAAAGACAGCGTACCACATGTTGGCAATACCCAAGGCTGCAAGGATGAAGACCAAAGCTTTGACTATGAGAGATAGATAGATGTTCTCCTTAGTTATTCTCTCTGTCTTCTTTGCAATTCTTATTGCAACCGGAAGGCGCGATAAATCATCCTTCATGATGACTGCGTCTGCTGCTTCTATTGCTGTGTCAGAGCCGACTCCACCCATAGCAACTCCTACATCTGCGCTTTTGAGTGCGGGTGCGTCGTTAATGCCGTCGCCGGCGTAGAGGAGTGTGCCGTTCTTCTTCAGTTCTTCAAGCTTCTCAAGTTTCTGTGATGGAAGAAGTTCACCATATGCTTTATCGAGTCCCAGCTTCATAGCAGTTGTTTCAGCTCTTTCCTTTCTGTCGCCGCTGAGCATGACGATGCTCCCAACTCCGACGGTCCTGAGGTCCCTGACTGTGCTGTATGATGTGTCCCGGATTTTATCGGAAATGACAAGAACACCAAGGAGTGAGTCGTCTTCCACAACATATACAAGACTTCCTTCCTCTTTGATTGCAGGGGCATCAGTCATAATGCGGCTTGAGCCTGCCTTAATGTGTTTATCTTTGAAGTCTCCCTCTATTCCGACACCAGGAATATTATGTACATTATCTGCTCTTATATCACGCTTTCCTGCATATTCCATTATTGCAGTCGCAATCGGGTGTGTAGATTCTTTTTCAAGCGCATAGACACAGTCGAGAAGATGTTCTTTATCACATGAAAGATGCTCTATGCTCTGGACAGAGAATACTCCTTCTGTAAGTGTACCTGTTTTATCGAGAGCTACGGTTGTGACACGCGAAAGGTTCTGTATTGCATCGTCGCCCTTAACGAGGATTCCGTGGCGGGCAAAGCTTCCCATCGACGCAAAGTATGTAAGAGGAACCGAGAGGACAAGCGCACACGGGCAGGAGATGACAAGAAGCATTGCAGCCCTGTAGATGCTGTCCTTCCATCCTGTTAGGCCGAAAAGGGGAGGAAGAAGTGCAATAAGGAGAGCCGAAATACAGACAAAGGGCGTGTAGTAGCGTGAGAACTTTGTTATGAACTTTTCGCTTTCAGCCTTCTTTCCCTCGCTGTTTTCAACAAGCTTCATAATCTTACTTGCTGTGCTTTCGCTGTATTCTTTCTCTGCTTGAAGTGTCAGGCTTCCGTCTCCGTTGACAGATCCCGAGAGAACGCTTGATCCTTTCTCCACCTTGACGGGAACACTCTCACCTGTGAGTGCTCTCGTATCGACAAAACTCTCTCCCTCGATGACAGTCGAGTCGACGGCAAGTTTTTCGCCGCTCTTAAGAAGTATTGTATCGCCCACCTTTACTTCTTCCGGCTTTACAGATACCCACTCATTATCTCTTTTTATTGTGACACTGTCAGATGAGAGGTCCATGAGCTTTCCGATTGACGACCTGCTTGACTGTGTTGCACGGCGCTGGAAGTATTCACCGATTTGATAGAAAATCATGACGGCTGCCGCTTCGTCGTAGGATGAAATACAGATTGCAGCGACTGTCGCAATACTCATCAGGAAATTCTCGTCGAAGATTTTACCCTTACATATGTTCTTCAAAGCTCGCAAAAGTACATCGTAGCCTGCAATCAGATATGACACTATTGCAAGGTATTCAAGATTAATGACTTTTGCTATAAGGAAAAATACTAGAGAAACAATAATCCTATAGGGAGCATAATCCTTTTTCTCGGCAATGTTTGCAGTATGGAATACCATCTCGTCCTCGACCGAGAGACATAGTGAGCGCACATCCTCCTCGCTGAGAGTAGTAGTTACATAGAGCTTTCCCTTAGGATAATCGAAAGATGCTTTCTTGACGTTTTCATCCTTCCTCAATGCATCTTCGACCTTCCTTGCACACTCGGCGCAGTCGATTGTGACGGAGAAAACATAGTTTTTTTCGTCGCCGATGAAAGAGATATCATCCTCGACGAGGCGGCATAGTGCCTTTACTTCCTCTTCGCTGAGTGTTGTTTTGACCGTGAGCTTTCCTTTCGGAAAATTGAAATCAGCTTCCTCGATATTCTCATTCTCCTTCAAGGCATTCTCCACCTTCTTTGCGCACTCGGCGCAGTCGATGGATACATTGAATGTATATTTCTCTATCTTCTTTTCGTCTAAGAAGACAATCTCATCCTCAACCTTCCTGCATTTGGCCTTGATATCATCCAGAGAGTTTTTGGTAACAACAGTCAGTTTTCCCTTCTGATATGAAAAAGAGACATAGGCGTTGTTTTTGTCTTTCTTGAGCTCTTCTTCGACTTCTCTTGCGCACTCGGCACAGTCGATTGAGACTGGAAGTACGAATTTTGTGTACTTGTCTTTTGAGGATATTAACTTTTCTATTTCTTCTGCCTTGACTGTGCCGGTAACAATCAGCCTACCGTCTTTCCTCTCCACGCTTTCAACTCCCTCAAGTTTTTTGATTTGGGAGGAATCGAAATCTAGATTTTCGAGTTTATAAATATAAGTCATACGGGCCTCCTTATATTAATATATGAATAACTGCTCATATAATCATATTATTAAGAAGAAAGGTCAATATCTAATTGCCAATTGTCTCTTTTTTCACTTATTGCTTAATGCCTCATCTCAAAGTAAAATTACTTTACCGAGTAGAGGAGGTGAGTTATGAAATCTGTTAATTTTCCGTTGGGCAAGTCTGATTTCGAGACAATCAGAAAGAATAAACTCTTCTATGTCGATAAAACACATTTGATTGAAGATATTTACAATAACAGTGGTACCGATGTTTTTCTTTTCACCCGCCCTCGTCGTTTTGGAAAGACCCTCACAATGAGTATGCTCTCATCCTTCTATGACATCTCAAAAGACAGCAAGGAATTATTTGAAGGACTCAACATCAGCGGCAATAAAGAAGTATGTAATAATTGGATGAACAAGTTCCCGACTGTCTTTATCTCATTTAAGGATGTTGACGGACTGACTTTCGATACCTCTTATGGAAAACTGAAAGTTATCATCAAAACAGTTTTCCGTGGTTTTAAATACCTTTTGGATAGCAGCAATATAGATGCTTCTGATAAAGAAGAATTCAAGTCAGTAGACGATGGAAGAGCTTCAATGATTGAAATCATGGGCAGTCTTTCACTTCTTATGCGTATGCTTTACTCACACTATGGCAGGAAGGTGGTACTTCTTATTGACGAATATGATGTACCTATGGCTAAAGCAAGCGAGAAGGGGTATTACCCTCAGATGCTTGATGTCATGAAGGGGATACTAAGCGTACTCAAAGACAATAGCACTTTGGAGTTTGGTGTAGTTACCGGCTGTCTCAGGATAGCAAAAGAAAGTATCTTTACAGGCTTAAACAACCTCTATTCAAATACGATTACAAGCACTGCATTCAGCTCTTATTTTGGTTTTACATCTA
>CAVIUT010000034.1:0-18328 GCA_963646155.1 Eggerthellaceae bacterium
GGTTGGAAACAGGTAACTGTCACGACTGTTTAGATACCATTTCCATAGGACGACGAAGTCACCGCATGGGAGTGGTAGTTCATTGCTGTCCATAGCATGGTCAGGTCATCAAGGTTATTTTACAGTGTCGAGGTAAACCATTTTTGAATCTGCGACTTAAAAACATACCCTACTTCCTTATTGGGAATATTGAGCTCGAACTCATCTATACTTTTTCTTTTACCTGTGAGGTATCCTGTCATATAAAGAACACTCCATAGGTTATCTATGCTCTTATCGATTTCGTTATAGGTAAGTTCCGTACTAAGTGTTTTAGTTATCGTTTCCCCGCTGACAATTGTCTCAATCTCTCTCTGTGTTGTCCTGTCCGCCTTATCGATAAAGCGTTTTACAAGATTGTTACTGCCTGTGTTTATCCAGTAAGCCTCGGGCTCTGCACTTTCATTTTGACATAATCTTGCTACATGATTGATTACATCCCATGGGCAGTAGACATCTGCATCCCCAAAGCGGTAGCCGTCATACCACTTTTGTATCTCATCCATATGGGATTCCAGATGATAGTACTCAAGCATCGCCCTTACTTCGCTTTCTGTGAAACCGAACTCCTCATCGAAGCTTTCATCGGTTATTGAAAGAACTTTGAAGTTGTTCAGTCCTGTAAATATGCTTTCCTTCGAAACTCTTAAACAGCCGGTAAGGATGGCGAAATCGAGATAATCATTTGTCTTAAGGGCAGAAGCAAAGAGAGCACGGATTGCGGCCACCATTTCAAGGTAATATCCATTGGCATAGGCTTTGTCGAGAGGAACGTCATACTCATCGATAAGGATTACAACCTGTTTTTCATAGTGGGTATATAACAATTCAGAGAGAGTCTTTAAAGATGAATCAAGAACCTGCGGCTCCATTATGAATCGTGTGTGGTCATAATTTATAAGTGCTTGATAACGTTTTTTGTCTATTTCAGATAATCTTTCACTATCAAGAAGAAAACTGAATCTTTTTGCCTCAAGTGCGATTAGGTCTACCAGCTTGCCTCTAGCGCCTTCGAATGTATTTCCCTCAACATCCTTGAGCGTTAAAGAAATTACCGGGTATTTACCCATATGTTCTTCACACAGTTTTCTATTCTTTGATATGTAAGTGCCGTCAAAGAGAGATTTATCTCTCCCGACTTCAAAGAAGGAGCGGAGCATGGACATGTTCAATGTCTTTCCGAATCTTCTTGGACGGGTAAAAAGGCTTACCTTTCCCCAGTTTTCAAAGAGGTCTTCAATAAGTTTTGTCTTATCTACAAAATAAAAGCCCTTACTCCTTATTTCCTCAAAACTTTCTATTCCGACCTGTAACTTTAAGACATTTTCCATCTCATTAAACTCCAGTGCAGTATTGGTTGATTTTCACATTGATACGGGGAAATATCAAGAAAAGAGACTATGTCAGGCTGATCGTGAGCTCTTTTCTATCTGTCTCAAGACGGTGGTATTTGACGCCGGCTGCATCAAACATTCTCCTTGAGGCCTTTGTTGCGTCGCTGTCATGGTATTTATCAGAGGAGTAGATAATCTCCTTTATGCCACACTGTATAACGGCTTTTGCGCATTCGTTGCATGGAAAGAGTGCAACATAGAGCGTGGAGCCTTTGAGTAGCGCAGGATTATTTGCATTGAGAATTGCATTGAGCTCGGCATGGCAGACATACGGATATTTTGTTTCTCTCCAGTCTCCCTCTCTCGCCCACGGCAAATTGTCGTCACTGCATCCAGTAGGAAAGCCGTTGTAGCCAACCCCTATAATCTTTTTCTCATTCGATACGATGCACGCACCTACCTGTGTGTTAGGGTCTTTACTCCTCATAGAAGAGAGCATTGCTATACCCATGAAGTATTCGTCCCAGCTTATGTAATCTTTTCTCTTGTCGCTCATTTTTCGCTCCTTTATTCTATTATTACAGAATTAGGGTGAGCAGAAAAGATAAAAATAAAGGCTCTTTTCTTTGCGATTTACTCAAAATCTGTTATTTTTTCTGTATGAGCCAGCTTACAAAATCAGCACTGGAACAGGCATTGAAAAACCTCCTTTTAAAAAAGAGCCTTTCAGATATCACAATAAAGGACATCACCGACGAGTGTGGAATAAGCAGAATGACATTCTACTACCACTTCAAGGACGTATATGATCTGGTAGAATGGGCATGCTACGAGGATGCCTCGCGTGCACTCGAGGGTAAGAAGCACTACGACAACTGGCAGGAAGGCTTTCTTCAGATCTTCGAAGCCGTGAGGGAAAATAAGCCCTTTATCCTCAATGTCTATCATTCGGTGAGCAGGGAGCAGATAGAAAACTATCTCTTCCGCCTGACCTTCGACCTCCTTAAGGGTGTTGTCGACGAGGAGGCGAAGAATATGGTTGTCAGGGAGGAGGACAAAGTCTTCATCGCTGACACATACAAATACGCCTTTGTCGGCATTATGCTCGACTGGATTAAGCACGATATGCTCGAGGACCCGAAAGTTATTGTCGATAAGCTCGATAAAGTCGTATGCGGAGGCTTTAAGAGCGCACTTGAGCGCTTCCGTGTCTCATGATTTTCTTACACATTCACACTTTTGATAAAAAACTGAACAGACGGCTTAATTTGTAAATTCACGCCTTTCTCCCGCTCTGTTATTTTCTCTCCATAGAAAGAGAATTAATACAGGAGGAAAAAGATATGTATTATTCAAGCGGTAACTATGAAGCATTCGCAAGGCCTAAGAAGCCGGAAGGTGTCGAACACAAGTCAGCCTACATTGTAGGAAGCGGACTGGCTGCCCTTACTGCAGCATGCTACCTCGTCAGAGACGGCCAGATGAAGGGTGAGAAGATTCATATCCTTGAGAAGGGAGAGACTGCAGGCGGGGCATGCGACGGATGGAAGTTCGAGAACGTGGGCTACGTAATGCGTGGTGGAAGAGAAATGGATAACCACTTTGAGGTTATGTGGGATCTCTTCAGAAGTATTCCATCCATTGAAACAGAAGGTGTGAGTGTACTCGATGAGTATTATTGGCTTAATAAGGAGGACCCGAACTATTCACTCTGCCGTGCTACAGTTAATCAGGGCGAAGATGCACACACAGACGGCAAGTTCGATATCTCGGACAAGGGTGCGATGGAAATCATGAAGCTCTTCTTCACTCCAAACGAAGAGCTGCAGGATAAGAAGATCACAGACTACTTCGACGACGAAGTGCTCTCTTCCAACTTCTGGCTCTATTGGAGAACGATGTTCGCATTCGAGAACTGGCACAGTGCACTTGAAATGAAGCTCTACATCCAGCGCTTTATCCATCATATCGGGGGACTTCCGGATTTCAGGGCCTTGAGATTCACAAAGTACAACCAGTATGAATCGATGATTCTTCCTATGGTCAAGTGGCTTGAGGAGCGTGGCGTGCAGTTCCACTATGGTGTTCACGTTACAAATGTTGAGTTCAAGTGCACTCCGGGTAAGAAGAGCGCTCAGCGCATTGACATAATCGAAAACGGCAAGAAGGACAAGATTGACCTTACCGAGAATGATCTTGTATTCATCACAAACGGCGGCTGTGTCGAGAACTCAAGCATGGGAAGCCAGAATGAGAAGGCTCCTTACAATACTGAGATTAAGGAAGGCGGCGGCTGGGATATGTGGAGAAGAATCGCTAAGCAGGATCCGTCTTTCGGACACCCTGACAAGTTCTGCTCCGACCCCGAGAAGACAAACTGGATGAGTGCGACAGTCGAAACACTTGACGACAAGATTCTTCCTTACATAAAGAACATATGTAAGAGAGACCCGCTTTCGGGGAAGGTTGTCACAGGAGGTATTGTAACAGTAAAGGATTCCTCATGGCTTATGAGCTGGACAATCAACCGTCAGCCTCAGTTCAGGGCACAGCCCAAGGGACATTGCCTTGTCTGGGTATATTCTCTCTTTACAGATAAGGAAGGTGACTATATAAAGAAACCGATGAGGGAGTGCACAGGTAAGGAAATCTGCGAGGAGTGGCTCTATCATATCGGAGTTCCTGTAGATAAGATTGAGGATTATGCTTCGAATCATGCAAACACAGTTCCTGTCATGATGCCTTATATCGACGCATTTTTCATGCCGCGCTCTTACGGCGACAGGCCCGATGTCGTTCCGGAGGGAGCAGTCAACTTTGCATTCCTGGGGCAGTTTGCGGAGACAAAGAGGGATACAATCTTCACAACCGAGTACTCGATGAGAACCGGTATGGAGAGTGTGTACACCCTTCTCAATATCGACAGAGGTGTACCGGAAGTCTGGGGTAGTGTATACGATGTAAGAGCTCTTATGGATGCATCTGTCAAACTCAGGGACGGAAAGAAGTTGACAGATATGCAATTCAACTGGATTGAGCGTTTTGCCCTCAAGAAGGTTATGGAGAAAATCAAGGGAACAGATATAGAGAAGATTCTCAAAGAGTACAACGTAATCTGAGATTTATACAGAAGACCCGGAAAGAGACGCCGGGTCTTTCTGCCTTATAGTACTCCCTTTGCGATATGTTGGATTAATCCTTGCCGATGAGTTTCCCCAAAATGTGTTTCTGCTACATTGAGAGTTGAGGAGCAAAGAGAGAATTGTGTTCAAGTTTAGGATGTGGCTGGGGATCAACACTCACGTCTCAGCTGACGTTTGTCAAATCAGCCATCTGCTGGGTCCCCATTTCCACTTTCTTACTATATTCTTATAAAAAACCATGACAAATCTTCAAGCATGGTAAAAATGAGCTTTTCACTAAGCACTATGATATAAGCACAGTTGAGATTGACTTTACCCGTCCCTATCAGTTGTCGTATCTTTCACCATTGGAGCAAACTAAAAGTGGAGTATGGACATCTGATGCCACAACACGGCTGAAATAGCAATTTTTGCAATATCCGTCTGATTTTTCATATGTTTTTTCATCTATAAAGAGATCACAGCTGTTAAATGCAGTAATAACCGGCATATGGTTGAAATAGGTTGTTCCACATTTTTTGCCACCGGCCACAGAGTCAAGTTCATCGTCAGCAAGCTCGCCTTCATTACCATTGAGCTTAAGAAAATATGTTTCAGCCTCTCCCTCTGTCAGCTCGACTCCGTTTTCCTTTGCCAAAGAAAGAAGTTCTTCAGCACTTTTTGCATTTACTGCTTTCTTAAACAATATGTCGTTAAGTTCCATATTCTTACATCCTTATATGTTAGTATATAGTTATATACCAAAAATTTGTATTTTGTTAGGAGAAAACTGACTGTATAATCAGATACACAGAATTCCCTGCGTATTTTCTCCCGTATCCGCTATCAGACCAATAAATCTATTTCTCACTCTATCTGCCACTATCCACAGCTTCAACCTCCTTCTCCAGTAATCTGTAATCTGTCAATGATATAGTTCTTCTTCTCTCGGTCCTTTTCTTGTTTAAAGTAGTTGAATTCGTTTTATCTTGTGTTGTTGAGCAGAGTTATATCGGGCATTGAGAAATAACGTAGAGCACTGCTATAAGTGATGTCTAATGCCACCTAAGCTTTTATTAAGAAAAGAAAACGGAAATACATATAGAGCGCACATAATCAGTGCAGGCTGGACGGCTGCATCCTGCTTCTATATTGCGGGTCTACTAAAACAATATCAAAAGGCCTCCGGTTCTCCGAGGGCCTTTTATGCATTTTTCCTCAATCAAAATGCGTAGACAGTTAGACTTATGATGGCAATCGACACCAGCATAATCGGAAAGCCTTTAAAGTGTGGCGCTACATTCCTGTCCTTTACTTTTTCATTCACCGCAGCGAGTGCGATTGTCACGATGAGAAAGCCAATCGATACCCCCACAGCCCCGAATATTGTCTCCAGGAACGTCATCTTCTGTTCTTCGAAGACAAGAGCTGTACCGAGTACTCCGCTTGAGAGTGCGGTATTGTATATGTCGTCACTGTCCTTTTTAAAGATAGCTCCGAGGGCGTTGACTACTATAAGAATAATCGTCTCGTAGATGAGTACTCTCAGAAATCCCGAGCCGAGGGAAATGAAGTAGAGCTCCACCGGCCACATGATCAGAATCGAGATGATGAGTACAAGACAAAGGTATGCTGTAAACTTCACGTTTCTCCTTAGCGCCCTTCTGCTGTTGTAGATGAGAGCCTCTGCGTTGAAGAATTTTACGAGTGTGTAGTTCGAAGAAAGTGCGCATCCTATAAGTAATAAAAGAAGTGTCTTGAAAGTCATTGTACATCATCCTCCTTGAGAGCCTTGTCTGCATAGGCAAGAAGTATTGCATAAACCAGGAATGCTCCGAAGGGCTTGGAGAATATGCTTATGCGATAGTTCTGCAGAAAGCCTATCTTCATTCCCCAGAATGCACCGTCGCCTAAGAGCTCTCTTATGATTGCTCCGATTTCAATTGCTGCCTCATAGAAGCCGACCCGGCTTATGGTGTTCTTCATTGCAGTTTTGTAGCTTACCTCTTCATGGTTGAACGCAAAGAGTGCCACTACGCTTATTCCCGTGATTGCAAAGTATATCTCATTTCCCTTGATTAAAGAGGGAAGGAATGCCTGGAAAATCATTGTAAAGGTTGAAACGACAGTTATGTTGATAATCATCGCAAGCGTCACTCTCGAGTCTTTTCCCACCTTTGCCGTGAGCGGAGTTGCTATTGCCGTCGTAATCAGAAATGTCAGGAATGTGTAGAATGCCAGGCCGGAAGCGCTGCTTGTGGTGCTGAGTGCCATTGCGGGGACGACACCGTATGATAAGAGCATTATCAGTCTTTCTTTTTTTGTCATACTCAATTACCTCCCTTTATCGTGTTGTAGGCGTCGAATGCGTCGTTTATACCATCCTTAACGGCATCTGAGGAGAGTGTTGCTCCACTGATTATTGCTTCCTCTCCACTCCACGAAGAGTCGAGTCCCTCGAAGGAGGGGTAGTAGTCGTCTCTGATGCTGTAGAGGGAGAAGTAATCGGCTTCGATTATGAGCTCTTTGACAGAGAAGGATGCAATCTTTCCGTCCCGGGTAAGGAGTATGTACATCACCATCGTCTCGTTACCGAACCCGTACGGGCGCATTGTGAATGCGTAGTACATTTTCCCTTCGTCTTCAACAGAGTAAGCGCATGTCACAGATGAGTAGATTCCATTAAGGCTTAAGGGGGTAAACTCCGCATTCTCTGTGAGCGCTCCAAGCTTTTTGAGCTTTTTTAAATCCTTCTTCGTCTCGTCCTTCGTTACAGAAAGTACTTCAGAGAGGAGTGCATCTCTTGTTTCACTTCTTATGCCGTCGGATACCTTTCCATCCATTGTATAGACAGTGAGAGCGCTTCTGTTGGCAATGACTGTGTAGTCGACGCCATCCTCATTGAGATGGTAGGAAACGCCGGCATTGTTAAGAGAGAGTTTTGCGTTCTCCACTCCGCTGACGGAGGATGTAAAATCTTCGGCCAGAACCAGTCCTTTCGGACTTAGTGCCTCTCCGAAGAGGGTGGTGAGCATCTCTTCATATATCTGCTCCGGATCTTTCTCCTTTGCCTTCACAAGGCCGTTGCTGTCGAGTGCCGTGAAAGCATCAGCGACTGCATTCTTGAAGGCAGAGGAGGAGTAGGTGACCCCTGCCACAATTTCAACTGTTTTGAGAGTCGAATCCGCGCCGATATATGTCGACGGGTAGTCCGATCCGAAATCCTTCGTCTCAGGGTAATCGTCGAGAGCGATTCCCACTATCTTTCCATCTTCTGATATCCCCACTCTCAGCGTGATGTCTTTTCCTGTAAAACCCTTGTCAGTTCTGCATTTAACTACGTATCCCTTTCCGGATGTCTCCTTATATACTTCAGTGACAGTCGAAGGTAGGCTATTGAGCTCGAGTTTCTCGAAGCCAGAAGCATCGCTCATGACTTCAAAGAGAGGAGATAGCGCTGCCTTGTTGTTGTTCTTCTCGATGAATGGACCTGTGATGAGGTTCAACAGCGAGAGAAAGAGGATGCTGATTAAGAGGGTACCTACTATAATGAGGGTGTCTTTTTGATTATTTGACATAGTTTGATCCTCCAAGTGGTACCGGGGATGTGAATTTCTCGATAAACGGGGTGAATATATTCATGATTAGTATCGAGAATGATACTCCTTCCGGAAGCGCCATGAAGGCACGGATGATGAAAGTTAATATTCCTGCTGCAATACAGAAGATAACCTTTCCCCTGTTCGTAATAGGTGTTGTAACGTAATCGGTTGCCATGAAGACAGCTCCGAAAAAGAGGCCGCCTGAGAGTACTTCATAGAGTGCATACATGAGGCTTCCTTCCTTCACGAGATAGAGTACAAACACCGTCAGGATGTACGAAAGCGGAACATACCACTTTATGACACCACGGATGGATAGATAAATCCAGCCGATAATGATGGCAAGAATGCATGTTTCACCGATTGTTCCGCCGTGGAGACCGAGAAGCATATTTGCGACTGTCGGGAGAGATGATGTGTCACCCGAGTTGAGAATGACAAGCGGAGTTGCACTGGATACCAGTTCTACGCCTTTCGGGGCAGTGAACACCGTGACGCTTGCAAATGTCTCGAGCATGAACACACGCCCTGTTATGGCAGGGTTTGCCCAGTTGCATCCGAGTCCTCCGAAGAGACACTTGACGACGATGATTGCGAAGAGAGTTCCGACTATCGCTTCGTAAACTCTAACCTCCGTGCCGAGGTTGAGCGCAAGAAGTAACCCTGTTACGACAGCTGAAAGATCCTTTACGGTATTTTTTTTCTTTACAGCCTTATCATAGAGGGACTCTGCAATTACAGCTGTAAGGACGCATGTAACAATTAAAATGAGCGCCTTGAGGCCGAATATGACGAATGCGGCGATACATGACGGTATGAGCGCGATAATTACATCAAGCATGATGTGCTCTGTCGAGTTTCTGTCATGGAAATGCGGCGAAGACGTGACGGTGAGTTTATATTCTTCCATTTAGTTATTCCTTCCTCTAAGAAAAGCCTTGCCTTTCCTGTTGTTCTCTACTAGCGGCCTGTGAGCAGGACAGACGAATGCACAGCACCCGCATTCCATGCAGGTATTGACATCAGTCTTTCTCAGAAGGAGTGTGCGCTTCTCTTCGTCTGTCTCTTCAAGAGCATCGCTGAATGCCCACGGGTTGAGGTTCAACGGACAGGCTGAGATACACTTTCCGCAGTGTATGCACACTGTCTCTCTCTTCATTTCACTTTCTTTTTCTCCGAAGGCCACAATTGCAGATGTTGCCTTGACTACCGGGGTGGCGAGCGAGTCGACAGCCTTTCCCATCATCGGACCGCCGTCGATGACTTTGACAGGCTTTTCGGAAAATCCTCCTGTCGCTTCAATAACATAGGAGAAGCTTGTTCCGATTGGGACTATATAGTTACCTTTGTTCTTTATAGCGCTTCCGTCGAGAGATATTGTTTTACTTACAAGCGGAAGACCTGTCTCAAAATACTGGGCCATTTTGCTCAGTGTGGTAACGTTTGTGATGATGACGCCGAGGGATGCAAGTCTCTCTCCGGCTTTTACTACCTTGTGTGTAGCATTCCAAAGAAGAACCTGTTTTGCTCCCTGCGGATAAACGCTCTCGAGCTGCAATACCTTGACGTCGCTCTCATCTTTGAAGACTTCTTTCAGGTGATTGATTGCCTCCATCTTGTTGTTCTCGATTCCGATTACAAATTCCCTGGGGGAGGCGAACTTTCTCAGAATTGCGATTCCCTTCTTAATCCACTCTGCGTCCTCGATCATCGTGCGGTTATCTGCCGTGCAATAGGGTTCACACTCTGCGCCGTTGATGAGAATAGTCTCAATTTTGTTTTTTCTCAAAGCCTCCCATTTGCCGTGCAGGGGGTAAGCGGCACCTCCGAGCCCTACAATGCCTGAGTTACAGCACCCTGTAAGAAAGTCGTCGAGAGTATCTGCCTCTGGAGCCTTCAGGGACGGATCTTTCTCCATCCTGCCGTCGCTCTTTATCGAAATTTCCTTATCGCTTACCGCTGTTATTTCGCCGCTGATTGAGGCGTGAACGGGACTTGAGACTCTTCCTTCTCCGCACTTTGCTATCATTGTCCCGATATATACTCTGTCGCCTACGCTGACGACGGGAAAAGCCGGAACACCCGAATGCATCTTCATGGGGATTGTTACATAAGATGGTGGAGAAATAGGGCGGGAGTGCATGTCCTGTGTCGCCTTTTCGTGAGGAACGTGTACAGCCGATATCTTTTTTCTGAAAAGCATAATCTAAATGCCCTCCTTGTTGTTTTCGATAGCATTATATCTAATATTCGTACAATTTTATACATATAAAAATATTGAATACGCTTTTTTGCTGCATTCTCCAGTTAAAAAGGTGAGGCTATATGCTGAAAGAGGGGATAGAGAAGGGGGTGAGGCTTTTTCGCGTGCGATGAAGTTTTAAATCTTCTCTTTAATGAAAGCGTTAAAAAATCCCTCCGATATTCTCGGAGGGAATGAAATCAATACTGTGATTACACAACAACCTGGAAGCCGCTTAAGAGCGGGGAGATTGTCTCCATCATGCTTGGAACGACGGAGAGCAGAACTCCAGCTGCGACTGCACTTCCGATGACACCCGATACGTTCGGGCCCATAGCGTGCATGAGAAGGAAGTTCTGTGTATCAGCTTCCTGTCCAACTTTAGATGCAACACGTGCAGCCATAGGTACGGCGGAAACACCTGCTGCTCCGATAAGCGGGTTAATCGGGTGCTTCGGATCAAGCTTGTTCATAAGTTTACCGAGTAAGACACCGCCTGCTGTTCCGAAACCGAATGCGACAGCACCGAGTAAGAGAATACCGAGTGTCTCGAGGTTGAGGAACTTGTCTGCAGCCATCTTGGAGCCGACGGAAAGTCCGAGGAAGATGGTAACAGTGTTCATGAGTGCGTTGCTCATTGTGTCGGCAAGTCTACCGAGAACTCCGCATTCCTTTGCAAGGTTACCGAACATGAGTGAACCCATGAGAGGTACAGCTGACGGGAGGAGAATACCGCAGAGTGTGATAACAAGAATCGGGAAGATGATCTTCTCTGTCTTGCTGACAGGTCTCAGCTGCTGCATTCTGATCTTTCTCTCTTCAACTGTGGTGAGAGCCTTCATGATAGGAGGCTGGATGACAGGTACGAGAGCCATGTAGGAGTAAGCTGCAACGGCAATGGAGCCGAGGTAGCTTGGAGCGAGTCTGCTTGTTACATAGATGGCTGTCGGGCCGTCAGCACCACCGATGATACCGATGGATGATGCAACGTTGAGTGTGAAGTTGATTCCCGGGATGTAAGCCAGGGCAACTGCTCCGATTAAAGCCATGAAGATACCCAGCTGTGCGGCAGCGCCGAGAAGGAGGGTCTTCGGGTTGGCAATAAGCGGGCCGAAGTCTGTCATAGCACCGACACCCATGAAGATGAGAACCGGGAAGAGACCTGACTCAATACCTGCATCATAGAGAATCTTGATGAAGCCTGTAGCAGCAAATGAGCTGTTTGGGTCAACACCTGCAATGTATGCAAGAGGGATGTTCGAGAGGATACAGCCCATTCCGATTGGAACAAGCAGTAGTGGCTCGAAGCCCTTCTTTATAGCAAGGTACAAAAGGAGGAATCCGACCAGAATCATGATGGCCATACCCCATCCTTTCTCTTCAGTCAAAAAACCGTAGATACCAGTTGAAAACCAGAGCTGGACAAATCCGTTAAGAATATCTGACATGTTCTAGTCCGTCCTTATGCAATAACCATGATGAGGTCACCAGCCTGGAGCTGGTCTCCCTGGTTAACATTAATAGATGCGACTGTGCCGGCAACAGGAGAATAGATTTCATTTTCCATCTTCATAGCTTCCATGACACAGAGAACCTGGTCCTTCTCAACCTTGTCCCCGACCTTGACCTCGAATCTGAGTGCCAGGCCCGGCATAGGTGCGACAACTTCTGTTCCTTCTCCAGAAACTGCAGCTTCTTCTTTTGTCTCTTCGACAGGAGCAGCCTGAGCTTCTTCTACAACTTCCTCAACGACTTCTTCGACAACTTCCTCAACCGATCCTCCGATTGTCATGAGGAGGTCACCTGCCTGGAGCTGGTCGCCCTGGTTAGCAGTGATGGATGAAACAACGCCGTCACATGGTGAGTAGATTTCGTTCTCCATCTTCATAGCTTCCATGACACAGAGAACCTGGTCCTTCTTAACTTCTTCTCCGACCTTTACTTCAAATCTGAGAGCAAGACCCGGCATAGGAGCAAGAACTTCTGTGCTACCGCTAGCCTTGACAACCTTCTTGACAGTTGTCTTAGCAGATGTGACAGCCTTTGCTGCAGGAGCCTTGATTCCCTCTTCAACGCTGAGAGGATATTCCTTACCGTTTACAACAGCCTTATTGCCTTCAAGCTTTACGCCGTAAGCAACACCACCGACTGTAACAGTATATTCACCATTGGCACTCTTCTTAGCTTCAGCCTTCGGAGCAGCCTTTGAAGCCTCTTCCTTAGCCATCTCGCTCTTGAGTCTGACACCGTTGACATGTGCCTTACCTGTAAGATAGAGGATACCCTTTTCCTTACATGCACCTGCAATGAAGATGTTCTCGTCTGTGAGAGGGAGACCTGCTTCCTCAAGCATAGCCTTAGCTGCTGCAATTCCCTTCTTCGGGTCTCTGTCGTTGATATCGACAACCTTCTCGGTTGTAGGCTCGAGGTGGAGCTGCTCGGAAGCAAGTTTCACAACTTCCGGATCCGGAGCAACAGGAGTCTTTCCGAAGTAGCCGAGAACCATCTTTCCGTAGCCTTCAGCAAACTTCTTCCATGGTCCGAACATAACGTTGTTGAAAGCCTGCTGGAAGTAGAACTGGCTTACCGGTGTGACGGAAGTACCGAAACCGCCCTTAGCAACTGTCTCGCCCATAGCAGCGACAATCTGAGGATACTTGTCCATGAGGTTGTTGTCTCTGAGCATCTGTGTGTTTGCTGTGAGAGCGCCGCCCGGGAGTGGGAAGAACGGAATTTCAGGGTTGACCTTTGTTGCTTCCGGTGGGAGGAAGTAGTCAGCCATGCATTCTTCGAATACGCTTTCAGCCTTTCTGACCTTCTCGATGTCGATATCGAGTGTGTAGTCAGTACCCCTGAGAGCGTGCCACATTGTTATGATATCTGGCTGGCATGTTCCGCCTGAAACAGGAGACATGGAGAGATCGAGCTGACTGGCACCTGCTTCGATAGCTGCCATATACTGCTGGATTGAAACACCTGCTGTCTCGTGTGAGTGGAATACGATGTTCATGTTTGGGCCGACAAGCTTACGTGCTCTCTTGATTGTCTCGTAGACGTTGTGAGGAGTACTTGTACCTGAAGCATCCTTGAAGCAGAGAGAATCGAAAGGAATCTTTGCTGCGATGATTTCCTTGAGTATCCTTTCATAGAAGTCCGGGTCATGTGCGCCCTTGACACCTTCCGGGAGGCTCATCATCGTGACTGTGACTTCATGCTTGAGACCTGCGTCATGGATTGCGTTTCCGCTGTCGATGAGGTTGTTGACATCGTTGAGAGCGTCGAAGTTACGGATTGTTGTCATTCCGTGCTTCTTGAAGAGCTGAGCATGGAGCTTGATCATATCTCTCGGCTGTGAGTCGAGACCTACGATGTTGACACCGCGTGCAAGAGTCTGGAGGTTAGCGTCCTCTCCTGCGACTCTTCTGAACTCATCCATCATCTCGAATGCATCTTCGTTTGTATAGAAATAGAGAGCCTGGAATCTTGCTCCGCCACCGGCCTCAAAGTGCCTGATTCCTGCTTCCTTTGCAGCTGCAACTGCAGGCATGAAATCCTTTGTAAAGACTCTTGCTCCATAGACGGACTGGAAACCGTCTCTGAAAGCAGTACACATGAAGTTAATCTTCTTCTGTGCCATTTAATTACCTCCCTTCGTTGACGGAAGCAGCTATAGCAACAGCAACCTTCTCGTCGTCATTCTTTTTAGCTACAGTTACAGGTTTAGTAGCGACCTTTTTCTTTGGCTCTTCCACTGCTGCGTTCTTCCCAACAATCTTAGACATAAGTTTGATAGAATATATAAGAATGGTTAGGAAAATGAAGACAACAATCATGCCAAGGAACATTAACACGATTCCATCCCTCAGCTGTGCATTGAGATATGCACTGGGCAGATTTGTCAATAATGCCAACATTTATTTCGTCTCCTAATCTGGAAATTAGTTTTTAACCAATTCTATCAAAGAATTAGATATAAATTCAACTATATATAAGGAGTGTAAAGCTCATTTAACATATGCCGTAAAGAGCGGGATACTTGCCCTTTTTCCACTTTTCGTTATATTGAGGTAGGAGACAAAAAATGGACAACAATGAATATGATGAACAGACGGCAAGAATAGACGAAAGAATGAGCCTGATTAAGCGGAAGATTGTCGTAATGTCGGGTAAAGGCGGTGTAGGGAAAACGACGGTAACTGTTAATATCGCATCAGCTCTAAGGGATATGGGATGCTCTGTGGGGATTCTCGATTGTGATATCCACGGTCCGAACGTTGCCAAGATGCTCGGCGTCAAGGATGCGGAGCTCTATTCTCCTGACGGAAAGACTATGCTCCCGATAGAAACCGATAACGGTATCAAGGTCATGTCACTAGCCTTTGCACTTCCCGACCCGGACGATGCAATTATATGGAGAGGTGCCATGAAGATGGGTGTCATAAGACAGTTCCTCGGTGACACGGAGTGGGGGACACTGGACTACCTTATTATTGATACTCCTCCAGGAACTGGAGATGAACAGCTGACAGTTGTTCAGTCAATCAATGACCTCACAGGCGCAATAATCGTAACAACCCCGCAGGAAGTGGCAATACTCGATTCGAGGCGTTCTGTCACATTTGCACGTAAGTGCGGTATTCCGATTATCGGAGTAATCGAGAATATGTCGGGCCTTAAGTGCCCCAACTGCGGCACCGAGATTCCCGTCTTCGGTAGGAACGGCGGAAAGAACATGGCACTTGAGATGAATACACCTTTCCTCGGCTCAATTCCGATGGAGCTTGAACTCATGGAAAGCGAAGACAAGGGCGAGGACTGGGTTAAGGAAACAACACACCCGAGTGTCCAGAAGATCAGAGAAATAGCGGAAAAACTTGAAAAGGGCGACGCATGCACAACAGGGCGCGAGATGAATAGACTGGGTACATCGTCATGCTCTCCCGAGGCATGTGCACACTGCTCATCAAATTGCTCGAGTAAAAAAGCATGAATGGCGACAACTTGAAGTGGAATGTGGGAGAAAAGAGGAGAGTCTTCTCCTCCCCCGTACTTTCCGTCGAACTCTCCGAGCGTACACATGAAGAGAAGAAGGGTGAGTTTGTAACACTTGCTCTTCCCAACTGGGTTACAATCATCCCTCTCATTGAGAAAGAGGACGGAGGGAGGGTCTTCCTGATGGAAAGGCAGTACCGTCACGGCTCGGAAAGTGTAACCTTGGAGTTTCCCGCGGGTTTAGTAGAAGAGGGCGAAAGCGCAGAGGATGCTGCAAGGCGGGAATTCATGGAGGAGACAGGATACGAAGGAGAGATGGAAGAACTATGTTCATTCAACCCCAATCCTGCCTTCATGACCAACACCCAGACTATATTCCTTGCGCGTAATCTCAGGAAAACGGCTTCCCAAAGTCTCGACGAGAACGAAGAAATCGAGCTTGAGGAAGTGGAGGTTGAAAGCGTTATTGAGGATATGGGAAGGGGCGTCTACTCAAACGGCGTAATGCTCTCGGCACTCTTTGCCTTCATGAGAAAGGCGGAGAAAGACACTAGTTTAAGGAGAAGAAAATGAGAAAAGGTTTACTTATAACAGTGGCAATTGTACTTGCCGTCTTTACACTCACGGGGTGTATGACAACAAAGGAAAGCGAAAAAAGCTATATAACCGTAACTGCATCAAGCACCGTCAGCGTCATCCCCGATACGGCTTCCTTCACAATTACAGCCGAAGCTATGGAGAATACGACAGAGGACGCAAGAAACACATCGTCGTTGATGATTGCGTCAGCAGTGGAAATTTTAAAGGATGAGTTCGGTATAACAGATGATGAGATAACAACGAACTACATGAATATAAGTCCGTACTACGAGTGGCTTGATGGCGGAAGAACCCTTATGGGACAGAAGGCGACCCAGAGCCTGAGTATTATACTCAAGAACGGACTGGATAAGGCCGGTAAAGTTTACGACAGACTTTCCGTTCTCGACGGTATTTCGATATCGAGTATAAGTTACTCCAAGCTCGATACTTCCGAGGAGGAGTCAAGAGCAAGGGAGGAAGCAACAAAGAATGCCCTCAAGAAAGCAGAGGATTATGCTTCAGGGCTGTCGCTTGAAGTTGGAAAACTTGTCAATCTTGCAGAAGGAAATGTCAGCTACTCCTATTCTTCTTATGCGAGCAATAAACTCATGATGGCAGAGTCAGCGGCAGCAGTATCTGACTACTCCTCGACAACCTACTACGCAGGTGACTTGAGTGTCTCGGCAACAGTTACTGCAGTATTTGAAATAGAGTAGTGGTGGAAAATGGGAAATCACGATGGGACGTCTTGTTTGGCGTTCCATTTTTTTTCTCTCCGAAGACTCTGTTCTCATAAACAACATCAGCCATTTTAATGATAGAAAAGGCAGAGTTGCTTCAGCGTATATCTCTTTAACAGACTAGTACACTACTTCTATTGGCTAGTACAATATATTGAAAATCGTATAGCAAAAAGCCTGAAAATCGTATAGTAAATATCCTGAAAATCGTATAGTAAAAAGCTTGAAAATCATATATAAAAGTAACATAATTAATTTGGAGCTAAATAAATGAGTTTGACGAAGAAGGATTACATTACAAGATTGATAGATGGAAAAGTATCACGATATCTTAGTGTATTCGGCGCAGTTTCAATTGAGGGTCCCAAGTGGGTGGGGAAGACATGGACAGGTCTTAATCATGCTGAAAGTGTAACATATCTGACAGATAGAAGCGTTCGTAGTCTTGCCAAAGTTGATCCCAAATATATTTTTACAAAGAAACGTCCCCAGCTGATAGATGAGTGGCAATTCGTTCCGGGAATATGGGATGCTGTAAGACACGAGTGTGATAGAGACCATGATAAGGGTAAATTCATTCTCACCGGCTCCACAGCCCTTCACATCAGTGAAAACGATGATGATATGGTATATCATTCGGGAGCCGGCAGGATTGCAATGCTACGGATGCATCCTATGAGTCTTTATGAATCGGGTGACTCGACGGGTAAAGCATCAATTTCAGATATGCTTGTAGGAAAAGTAGAAGAGGGTAATGAGCGAAAGGTTGAACTGGATGAGCTGGCTTATTTTATTATGAGAGGAGGTTGGCCTGAAAATCTCGGAGTATCTGATAAGGATGCTCTTCTGATTCCTGAAAGCTACATAGAATCTGTTGTAACTAAAGACATGCATGAGGGACAGAAAAAAAAGCGAAATCCAGACAGAATGCGTAAACTCATTTCGTCACTTGCAAGGAATGAATCGACGCTGACCAGTTTGAAGGCTTTGGTTCGTGATATAGAGGAGTATGAAAGCGGAGATGAACTAATTCAAAGTACATTGACGGTTTCGGATTATCTATCTGTCCTGAACAGCCTTTATCTTACATCCGATGTTCCTGCCTACTCTCTCAATTACCGTTCAAGTTCAAGAATCGGAAAATCTGTGAAAAGACATTTAGCAGATCCGTCGCTTTCTTGTGCAAGTCTGGGAATGACTGTTGATAAATTGATGAATGATCATGAGACTTTCGGCCTGTTGTTTGAGGGCCTGGCAGTCAGAGACCTCAGGATTTATGCTGAATACCTTGGCGGAAGATTGTATCATTTTAGAGACAATATCTCCGGAGACGAAGTGGATGCTATCATCGAGTTCAAGGACGGAAGCTATGCTGCGTTTGAAATCAAGCTAAGTGACGGCAGCATAAACGACGCCGTAAAAAGCTTGGAGAAATTTAGGAATAACGTAAAAAAGAAGCCTGTTTTCAGTTGTATTATCGTCGGCCACCAGGAAGCGGTTATGAAGGATCCTGAATCAGATATATATATTGTCCCGCTTACATCCTTAAAACCTTGAGATGAAAAATAATCAAATAGGAGAAAAATGACAAAATCAGGGTGCAATATCATTGGAAAAGTGACATAAGGACGTTCTTGTAAGGTCTACGCTGTTTTTTTATCAAATAGGGTATTCC
>CAVIUT010000035.1:0-17766 GCA_963646155.1 Eggerthellaceae bacterium
CTCGAAGAGCCAAATGTCACTGGCTGTTATTACCCACCATAAACAGCGAAAGGCCGATATGACTTAGCGGAATTGGTAATGGCAAAAGGATATAAAAATTCCCGTGGCAGACTTTCATATGAAAGATTGCAATAACTTGCCTCTTTCCATCTTCTACTGTCGAGAAGCGCACTCAATATATGCTGAAGGAAGACAGGGGCTTAGTCCCTACTTTGAGCTTATTCCATCAGAGAGGTCAACTCGATTGTGAAGATGCCGTTCATAACATGATGTTCACACAAAAACGGCTTCCTATCCCCTCAATCTCGACCCTACCGCAAACTTATCCAACCGCCTCTGCGTTATCCCGATAACAGATATACACAAAAAGAATGGATAAGTACATCAAAAAGTAGTTTTACACAATTGTCAGGTTTCTCCATTTGGGTAGATAATAGCATATCTTAAATAAAGGAAGGATTTATATATGAACAAGAAATCTCCTATCGCTACAATCGTCGCTATCGGCATTGGAGCTGCACTCTTCTTCGTTCTTGGAAGATTCGTAGCTATCCCGAGTCCCGTACCAAATACAAACATTTCACTTCAGTACGGACTATTGTCATTCATGGCTGTACTTTTCGGCCCCGTTGCAGGACTTTTGATTGCATTCATCGGACACGCACTCATCGACTTCTCATACGGCTGGGGTGTATGGTGGAGCTGGGTAATCGCATCAGCAGTAGCCGGCCTTCTCATGGGTCTCTTAACATTCAAAATCGACATCGAGAACAAGTTCAATTCCAAGGATGCAGTGAAATTCAACATCTCCCAGGTAATTGCACACATCGTCGCATGGGGTCTTGTCGCTCCCGTTGGTGATATCCTAATCTACGCTGAGCCGGCAAATAAGGTTTTCCTCCAGGGGCTTGTTGGAGGAGTCGCCAACATCGTGACGACAGCTGTTGTCGGAACGCTTCTCTGCGTTGCCTACTCGAAGACAAAGCCGAGAGCAGGAAGCCTCAAGAAAGAGGACTAAGCAGTGCTTCCCCAGGCGGGAAGCATTTTCTTTTAATAAGTGCTATACTCAAGTCGAGGTAACAACGTGTCTTCACCGATTATCGAATTCAAAGACTTCTCATTCAAATACAGGGCACAGGCCGAGAAAACACTGTATAACATCAACCTTACCATCAATGAAGGCGAAAAGGTCTTGATATGCGGTCCTTCCGGATGCGGTAAATCAACACTTTCAAACACCCTCAACGGTCTTATCCCCGCTTCCTACCCCGGAGACGCCGAGGGTGATATCATAATCGACGGCAGAAGCTGCTCGACATACGATATATTCAAGCTCAGTAAGATAACGGGAACGGTACTTCAGGACCAGGACGGGCAGTTCATAGGTCTTACTGTCGGCGAAGACATTGCCTTTGCGCTCGAAAATGACTCGACTCCCCTCTCCGAGATGAAGGAGGAAGTGCTGAAGGCGGCAAAAAAAGTCGGGATGGAAGCGTTTCTAAAGCACTCACCGCAGTCTCTCTCGGGCGGACAGAAGCAGAGGGTGTCGCTTGCCGGAGTTCTAGTCGACAAAGTCAAGATCTTCCTCTTTGATGAGCCACTGGCCAACCTCGACCCGAAGAGCGGCAAGATGACGATAGAGCTTATTGATGAGCTCCATAAAAACACGGGCGCAACAATTGTCATAATCGAGCATAGAATCGAGGATGTGTTATACCGAAGTGTCGACAGGGTCATATTGATGGATGAGGGAAGGATAAGAGCCGATAAGACTCCCGATGAACTGTTATCAACAGACCTCTTGAAGAAGACGGGAATACGTGAGCCCTTGTATGTAACAGCACTCAAATACAGCGGCGTTGAGATAACAGAAGATAAGAAGCCGGGGAGAATCGACACAACTATACTCAGTGAAGACGACAAGGATAAAGTCAGAAAATGGTTCAGGAGCATCCCGGGGAAGAAGGATAAAGAGAAAGGAGAGACAATACTTGAAGTAAAGGGCCTCTCCTACACCTACCCCGGCGGTCACAAAGCACTCGAGAATGTTTCATTTACCCTTCAGAGGGGGGAAATGATTACCATATGTGGTAAGAACGGCGCGGGAAAGAGCACCCTCAGTAAGCTCCTCTGCGGCTTCATGAGACCTCAGTCAGGCTCGATTAAGCTCAACAACACTAACCTCAACAGCCTCTCTGTGAAGGAGATTGCCTCCCACATAGGATATGTAATGCAGAACCCGAACCAGATGATTACAAAGCCCATGATAAAGGATGAAGTGGCACTCGGACTTGTGATGGAAGGAAAGAAAAACAGTGAGGAAATAGAAAAGGCCGTCAATGAAGCCTTAGAAGTCTGCGGCCTCTACAGCTACCGCAACTGGCCCGTGAGCGCCCTCTCCTACGGCCAGAAGAAAAGAGTTACGATTGCCTCGATTATCTCAATGAAGCCTGAGATTCTCATTCTCGACGAACCCACGGCAGGTCAGGACTACAGGCACTATACAGATATTATGGAGTTCTTGTCGGCCCTCAATGAAATGGGCGTCACAATCATACTCATCACGCACGACATGCACCTTATGATTGAGTATTCGTCGCGTTCTCTTGTCTTTACTGACGGCGCCCTCGTCGAGGACAGCACCCCCGAGAAGGTATTGACGAACGAGAGTGTCACGGAGAGTGCATCACTCAAGAAAACGAGCCTTTCGGACCTTGCTGGAATGTGCTCGATTGACGAAACGGCATTTATAAGACAATTCATCGAATACGAAAGGAAGATAAGACGTGAACAATCTCTTTAACTACATTGAAAAGGATTCAATAATACACCGCCTCAGCGGAGCGACAAAGCTTGCGGCGCTGATTCTTCTTTCCTTTGCTGCAATGACGACATTCGACACGAGGTTCCTCGCCGTTTTGACTGTGCTGTCGTTCACGCTCTTTGCTCTATCGAAAATAAGGCTCAAAGAAGTGAAGGTGCTCTTTCTCTTCACATTCGTCTTCATGATTTTAAATAACCTGCTCATTTACCTCTTCTCCCCCGAGCACGGTGTGACACTCTATAAGACAAGACATGTACTCTTTACAATATGGGGACGCTACACTCTAACAGAAGAACAGCTCTTCTACCACCTCAATGTTGTTCTCAAGTACCTTTCGACAATACCTCTTGTCATGATTTTCGTATCCACTACCGACCCGAGTGAATTCGCTTCGTCCTTAAATAGAATAGGCCTCAATTACAAGATAGCCTACTCTGTCTCCCTTGCTCTAAGGTACATTCCCGATATTCAGAACGAATATAGGGAGATATCACTTTCCGAGCAGGCAAGGGGCCTCGAGATGGCACAGAAGAAGGAGAGGCTGATAAAAAGACTCAAGAATGCATCCCAGATGCTCTTTCCTTTGATAATATCGAGTATGGACAGAATTGAGGTGATATCGAACGCGATGGAGCTCAGGGGCTTCGGTAAGGGAAAGAAGAGAACATGGTACTCTCAGCGTCCCTTCAGAAAAGGCGATTGGATAAGCCTTATTATCTCAGTCCTCGCACTACTTATCTCAATAGGCCTCAACTTCGTCAATAAAGGCCGCTACTACAACCCCTTCATTTAGAGAAGGTTATCTTCCAGCCTTCCCCCGTCCCAATTGAGTATTCGTCACTGAACGAGCCCTGATTAACGGCAACGGCTGCATTGAGAAGGGAGTTGATGTAGATTAAAGCTTCACCCTTCTCAACCTCTGTAAAGTTATGGCAGAACTTGAGTCTTTTACCGTACACAACCCTGTCACGGTATTCAATCGTGACATATAACTCGTCCCCGTATTCAAAGCCTGCAGAAGAGAAGAGCGTGTCGCTTATATTTGTCCAGAGCGAGCCGTAACGTGTGTCGAGGATATCGACAGAGCCGCTGATGGAGTTCTTTGTAACAACCGGACTGTTGATATCGAGCATAACAACGTTATTGTCGAGTAACGGCCCCACCTCATCAAAGGATATTATCCCCGAAGCTAATTTAGCCCCGGTGTATGCATAAACATCGCGCCCGAAGAATGTGTAGGACCTGAAGCTGTTTTTGAGCCTGTTTGTGCTTTCGCTTATTCTACGGCGTTCAAGTATTCCTATTCCCTTTGCAACGTGCGAGAGTGTGCCGTTATCGGGAGTAACTATTATGTGGCCGCTTTTTGTCAGAACAGCAACGCTTTCACGCTCACTTCCGACTCCCGGGTCTACAACAGAGACAAAGACAGTCCCGCTCTTCCAATAGGGAAGAGTCTGTATAAGACGGTAACTCGCCTCCCAGATATTGAACTGTGGAATAAGGTGTGTCAGGTCCTCAAGCCGGAGGGAGTGACAGACTTCATCAGCCACCCCGTGCATAGCACTGACAGCCCCGTCGACTGTTCCGAAGTCCGAAAGAAAGACAACGGTACTCCTATCCGCCCAGATATTCTTATCTTTAAGTTCTTCGGCATTCGTGTAAATCATTCTCTATCCCCCAGATCAGGCCTGAGCGCCTTAGCACGTCCCATATATACCATCTTCTTAGGGCTGTATTGGGGATGGTTCACAAGAATAAGGACACGGATGCACTTCTCGAGTGAGCCTGTAGTATAAGCTTCCTCTGTGCAGAAGAGAGGAACAGCCTCAGCGTACCCGCTCCGCCTCAAGGCAGTAGCGCTGTTAAGTGAGACAAGGTCCCTCGTCTGAGAGAAGTGGATATACGCTATTTCTTCCTCAGTTATATTATTGAGGAAGAGTATCTCCTCATACATTGTTCTGACAGCAGCGATAATTTCGTCAGGATTGTCGTTATCAACGGTAACGGCCCCGCGGAGGGCATAACACATAGCTTTACATTCCATAGGAGAAACCTCCTGTTATGAGACTATTAAGTGTGTCGAGAATAATCGAGATTATAAAATATACAGTAAACCTCAGAGCCGTCTTCACGACAGGCGAGAGTACAAGCACCCTCGAGTAGAGGGAACACACAACGGAGGCGAGGAATATCCAGACTCCGAGCAAAAAGATTGTCCACCCCATTATCATCTGCGCACGTGTAATGAAGATCACAAGATTCTCCTCTACAGGAAAGTACAGAAAAAGAACAAAGAGAAATGCAAAGAACATATATAGTGATACCAGATACGTATGCACCCTCGACGAATACTCGATAACTCTCCTCATTTCCAACATACCGGAAGTCTATCACAGAGCGTGAACTAACTCAATAAAATAACAGTGTAACCAACCCCCACATCAATCTATCAAGCCAAATAAAGTGCACCCTCCGGCATGGGGCCAAAGGGTGCGTAGGAATAATAATAAAAATTTTGTGCACTGCCTATGGGGAGACAGACAACACCTTAGGTCCATTTACCTCTCCCCTTTCGAGGAGAAGTAGTCACAAGTCTCCAAACGACATCGCTTACAGCTTTAACTCCCAAACTTGCAAGTCAATGTCATTCGGAATTGATTTTAATTTCTAACATAGCTTCCAGTGTAGCTAGCAGAAGCACCATCCAAGGTACTTGATCCCCCGTCAATAGTTGCTCCTGCAAATGTTAATCCAGCTGTTTTTCCACTTACCAACACAGCAGGAGCCGAGGCAGTAATTGAACACCCACTTAAAACCAACTTTCCGTTATACATCTCTACCCCTTTTCCTCCTATGTATTCCACATTTTCTCTAACAATCAATTCAGCCTTTTCATTCTTGAAATAGGCCAATTGACAAACTTTTTCATCACATGTGTAAGTCCCATCAATCGCCGATTTTGTCTCCGAACTATTAAATAGATCCAACGTGATTCCAGATGTTGAGGTAAAAACTGTTATCGGAGCAGTACATCTGATATCATGACCATTCATATCAAGCGCAACGCTCTTACTCAAGGTCAATCCCCCCCCCCAGGGTTATATCATCTAACAACTTAACAGTCCAGCCGCTCTCACAGTTTGCACAGGCACTAATAAACGACGTTGCGTCTGCCACATAAATAGTTTTCGCTTCTGTATTTTTTAGGGTTGCACCGTTTATGTTGCTATTGACTGTCCAGTTCTCGTTGTATCCATCTACAGTCACGCTCCTGTCAGCTGTCTCCGAGTCAGTCGCTTTATCTGCCTGATAGACATAGATCTGTCTTCTAACTGTGCTCTCACCAATCTCAAGTGTGTTGGTCCCATTGAATGTTACAGATGTTTTATAAGCATAGCTTGAGTTTCTGTTTCCAATAACAATCGCCGCAAGTGGCATCTTGTTCCCGTCTAACCAGTCATTAGGAGACTCCTCTGTCGGCCAGTCATAACCCGTAGTCTTTTTTCCAGTTGAACTGAATGCAGATCCCGTTATTGTGATATCACCGCCTCTCAGGATTGCTCCCTGTCTAGCACCACTTATTTTGGAAGATTTAATTGTGTACGTGCCCGGAACGTTTATAAGAAGTCCTGTACAGTCGTCGTCGCCGCTGAGAGTCTCAAGTGTGCTATTTTCAATTGCCATTGTTATGTTATCTGAAGTCTTACCCTCATCATCTAAAGTTGCTTCAGTTGCAACAGCATAAGCTCCAACTATTTTAATACTGGAATCTTTTACTGTAAGAGATGCAGAATTAGTGTTTGGATATACCTGGACACCTCTGAATGCACTTACATCCATCGTCACGTCCTCAAGTGCAAGATTAGCGTTCTTATGAAGAGCAAAGACGTTTGGCTGTTTTCCTGTTACTGTACCCTTGATTGTGCCGTTTTTAACTGTTACGGAATACGTGTTATTAGCATCAGGAAGTTCGAATGCGCCTTCGTTCTTGTTATCAGCAGATGTTTCTACACTGAGAGTCAGTGACTTTCTATTAAGGTCAATTGTTACTCCCTTACTTAAAGTTAACCTCTCCGAGAGTGTCTCGTCCGTTGCAAGAGTTATTGTGCGATCAGAACCTGATTCATCTCCATTTACAGCCGCAACAGCGTCCTTCAGTGTATAATAAGGAGTTGTAGTGCTTCCGATTGTAACTTTTGCAACAACTGGTCTTGTTATGATATTAAATTCCGATGCATGGAAGACACGAAGTGTCATATAACCGGTTTCGGCATTATAATCATAGCTTTCGGTACTAGTCCTTGTTTCTGCATTTTCATCGTCAGAAGTTTCAGGAAGGTTAGCATACTTTGCCAGCTTTTTATTTTCATGCCAGACCTTTGTAATTGAGAGGCCTTTTCCGAAGAAGTTGGTAACTTCTACAAGTTTAGTGTTGTCTTCTGAAACCGGGAGAGTAAGGTCAAACGGCAGAGCTGTTTCACCGGTCTCTATGGTTATTCCCGACTCAGTCTTCTCTTTCGATTCTATACCGAAAGTACCGTCAGCTGTTCCCGTCTTCGTAGCTGCCGTGTTGTCATCAATTGCTACAGAGTCTGAAGTAACAGCAATCTTGGTCCCTTCAGGAAGCTTGAAGGCAGCATTACCGATATTAACTGTAACTCCATCCTTTTTTGATACTTTAGCTGTGCCGGCTGTAGTATCAACACTCGTTACATCTATGACTTTTCTCAATGTAATCGGCGTTACGTCCTGGACGCTGTTTATTGTAATACTGCCCGTCTCGTCATTCTTTATAAGAGAGCCGCTGACTGTAGTTGTTGTTCCCTTCTGAACGTCCATTTTTAATGTGTATAGAGCAGCATTGATTGTTGTGTTATTCGTTCCTGACAATGTTTGTTTTAGAACAAACTCAAGCTCATGTTCGCCAGATATCTCTTTTCCTTCAGTTGGAGTATATGTCAAGCCGCCGAAAGTAACCGAGCCGCCGTTAGCTGGAATGACAGGATTAGTTACAGTTCTGGTACTTTCACTTTCAGTCTTACTATAGTTTCCCGGAACTGTTATTGTGCCTTTCTCGCTCTTGTCGGTTACGGTAAGGCTGAAAGATTTTTCACTCGTTATTTTGCTGTCAGAGAAGGTTATTTCACCGAATTCAATCGCTGTCGTGGGGTTATCACCAAGCTCAATCTTCGCTTTTGTGCTGTTGGAGTCTTTACTTACAAGAACACTTTCAATCGTGGACTCGTACTCTTCAGATGCACTTGTCTTCGGGATTGCTTTCTCTTTGCTGTTTTCTGTCTTTATTTCAACATCATCGCAGTTGTAGCCCTTGAGCTCAATCTTCCAGAGTCCGTAAGAGAACTTGTTGTTGAGTGTCTTCCCGGAAAGGCCCGTCATGGAAGTTGCAATCGTTTCTGGATCACTGCCGGTCTTTGCAAATTCAGCAACAGACACAAATTTTTCACCTGTGCTGCCTGTAGTATAACCGTCGTCAAGTTTGGTGGCTCTATAGAACCAGACCATCTCTTCAGCTTCCTTACTGTATTTCACAACAGTAGTGACTGCTCTCGAGTCATCTTCCCCGAACGTAATTGTTCCAAGTTTGTCCTCTGGAGCAATTTCATTCGAACATGAGACAAATGCGAAAATCATCAAGATTGATGCAATTGTCGCCAAAAGAATTCTTTTCTTCATGTTTCTCTCCTTATTCTTATTTTCTTTTATATAAGTGGCATTCAAATGCTAAACTCCCGCCTCCGGTCCGTAGCTGAACACTCAATATGTGTTCTGCTGTATCTGAAAGCGTTAGGGTTACCGTGTAATATCCCTCACTGTTTCTCTTTCCATTCAATACTGACACTCCGTTATGGTAGAGATAGGATTCAGCTTTATAGTTTATGTTGGAGTCGCAGTATGGTTCATATACAGCTGTTACCTCGTCTCCATTCACTTCAACTGTCGCCCCATTCCCAACTTCCTTGCCGTCTATCCAGAAACGACCAAGCGGTATCGACTCAATATTCTTGAGCTCAAGTTCTGTAAATCCAAGACTATACACAAGATACTCCGGGTCCTTACATACCTTCCCGGCACGGCACACATTGCATTCGGCATAGAGGTATTTGGCATTCCCAAGAACCTTTTCTTCCCAGTCACTCCATGAGTGGGCTTCTTTATTGACTTTGTTTCCGTCTTTTTCACAAACATGCCAGTGACTGTCGATATCGTACTCCCACTCCTCCAGTACAATATGGTGAGGAATAACTGCACTATCTTTTGTAATCTCTTCTGTGAGAGCCTCATCGCTGAAGCATTTAGTGCAGATTGTACACTCCCAATACTCTTTGTTGCCGTTTGTTGTACACGTTTCGGCTGTATATGGATGGTGGACCAGGGTGTGGGTTATATGCTCATTGGTCTCTGTCCTGCCACACACCTCACAGTGGCGGCACCAGATGTTTTCTTCCTCGTTTTCCCCCCATGCAGTGAATGAGTGCTCAGCCTTATCTACCACTTCACTGCAGACGGGACATATTTTCCAATGGGTTGAACTCTCTGTTGTAATCCACTCTCCCGTATGGTCATGGTCGGTCTTCGAAATTATTTCTTCCACTGTTGTTGTTGCTTCACATTCTGTACACTTGTAAGTGACCTTCTTCAGGCCTTCTTCTATGCATGAGGCTTTTTTTACGATCTCTTCATCAAGCGGTGTTGTACTCCATGTATGGATGTAGATATGTTCACCCTTGTTCTTCTCAAACTCCTCTTCGTCTATGGCAGGAAGGACGATATCATCATAAGCATGGGGGCTGTGAATCTCGCCGCCTGTAATTGAAAGGGATGAACCCTCCGACACCTCCAGGCCCTCGATGTAGACGACTCCATTCTCAATGGAGAGTTTTCCATCAACTTTGAAGTCTCCCTTGAGAGATGTATTTTCACATCCGGTCGAACTTGTTATTACAACACTGCCTTTTTCTCCGACATTCAGAGCTTTCGGTTCTGCACGTCTGTCGTCGATGAGGTGGCTGTCTATTGTGACGGTCTTTGTGTCGACTGAGATGGCATAAGGCTCGTGAGAAGCTTCATTGTAGATAACAGTTGTTCCATTATATATGTAGATGTTGTCGCCGCCGTTTATGACGAAGAAAGACTCAGAGCTATTGGAGAAGTCGTATCTCTTTCCATTGAAGTCTATCGTAAGGTTACCGGTGAAGGTTGACGGGACAGTAATACTTCCTCTCAGCTTCTCGTCCTCTATATATTCCTTATAGCCTTCACCGAGCTCACTCTCGGAGGAAAGAACATGACGAGTAAGAACTATTGTCCTACTCTCATCATCTGTCTTTTCCACCAGGCTTCTCGATTGAGAGTGGTCCATTATATACAGAATTGCCTCGTCTGCTGTCTCGAAGTAGCTGTCTCCGACCTTCCATATTTTCTCTTTTGTAATAGGATTATCTATTGATTCGTCTATGTAGACGTTGTTGGAGCAGGAAGTGAAGAGAAGAACAAATATTGATATAAGGAGGATCAATTTCTTCATCTGCAGCCTCCTTCACACATACTGCATTCAGCCTTGCATCCCCAGGTATATGAGAAAGAAAGGAAGGGAAGAATATGAGTTACATTCGTTCCATTCTGGAAGGTGTGATTAATATCGACACCGATGGAGAGTGCAGTATTCCCTGTTATTGAGATACTGTCTCTAAGGCCGTATGAGATAAGAGGGTAGCACCCCCACTCTTTGTCGTTGCGCCTGACAAAGTCTATTCCTCCTCCGAGTGTGATATATACCTTATTTCTCGTCCTATCACTTCCGATAATCCTCAATCCTGTTGTCACCACGGCCTTGAAGTCCAGATAAGTGTGAAAGTCTTCAAACCTGTAATACCCGGCTGATGCATTGAAGCCCAGGGAGAAAAGTGAATCGAAGTTGTATCTTAGTTCTACTCCACAGCCTCCGCCGTAGGATGAGAAGCGGTTTCCCGGAGTGTGGCCTTCTCTGTAGCCGATTCTTTGTATCCCATACGGCACAGCATTGAGCGTAACCAAGTACTTACGTGTCTCATAATTCTTATATGTGTATGAACCTGCTGACGGCTCTGACCAGTTTATATTGTCGTAAGAAGCTTCCAGATAGAGGGTGTTAAGACCATCGTGGGCGGGAAGTTTTATCTCTTTTGTTTCTGCCTCGATTGTCGTCCATCCGTCATCGCTGAGAGAGTTGAGTTGATAGCGTATGTGCTTTATTTCCTCGTCTTCCATCTCCAAGTGCCAAAGGATGGTATTACATATACAGAGGTGCTCTTCATATGTAGATATTACTGCCTCTGACCACACATTCCCGTCGTACGAAGCCTGAAGATAGAAGTCAGTTGTAAGACTATCAGTATCAAGGATGACAGATGTTGTCTCTCCGTCGACTACCGTCCACCCCGTCTCGTTTTCGCCGTTAAGTTGATAGCGGTAATACTTGATGCTCTCATCGTCAGAGTTCCACTTCCATTCAACTGCTGAAGCAGAAAGATGAGAAAGTGAAAATAAAAGGATTAGAAATAAGAGAAGAAATCTCTTTCCTCTCAGCCATGACTTATCTATACATCTATGGCCGGACGATACTAGAGAAGGATACCCCCCCCCTATTTAATTTAATATATTGACTTAAGTTAACGAATTTATTCCCCACCATTTTCGTTCCTTCTAAATTTAATTTAATACCCACGGTGTAATATTTGCAACCTTTATTTTGTATAAAAGAGACTTTTTTATCGGCTATACGGAAGGTAACCGGACACTATGTATAATAATTATTAGAGGTTTTTTATGATGGGGCTAAGAAAAAAGAGAAAAAACTGATAGATACATAGAGAAAGTGATGATAAACTAACAAAAAACAAAAGTAACAGGAGTAAATTATGACGATATCCGAAAAGTTATTATCCTACGGTGTAAAAGCACCGGACATTCTTCTTCCGAAGAAAGGGATAGATACAAAGAAGTGGGCAGTTGTCGCATGTGACCAATACACATCGCAGAGTGAGTATTGGGAGAGCTTATCAGATGAGGTCGGCCAAGACCCTTCGACACTGAGAATCATATACCCCGAAGTATATCTCGAGAGCGGCGATAAGGAAAAAATCATCTCGTCAATCAACGAGAACATGAAGTCTTATCTCGACAAGGGAATCTTCGACGAGTACAAGGACTCGTTCATCCTCGTCGAAAGAACAACGGAAAGCGGAAAGCGCTATGGCCTTATGGTTGCCTTAGATTTGGAGGCCTACGACTATGCTAAGGACTCGAAGACTCTTATCAGAGCAACGGAAGGCACAATACTATCACGTATCCCGCCGAGAAAGGAGATAAGAAAGGACGCTCCTATAGAGCTGCCGCACATAATGGTTCTCATTTCAGATAAAGACAAGAAGATCATCGAACCCTTGAGGGACGAAAGAGAGAGTCTCGAAGTAGTATACGACACAGACCTCAATAAGAACGGCGGCCACATAAAGGGGTGGCTTGTTAATAGTAATAAAGATAAGGAGAAAATCCTCGAGGGCTTTGAGCACCTCTACTCCGAGCTCGACAAAAACAACCCGCTTCTCTTTGCCATGGGCGACGGCAACCACTCGCTTGCAACGGCAAAATCAAGCTGGGAAGATATAAAGAAGACACTGACGGACGAAGAGAAGCTAACGCACCCCGCACGTTTTGCACTCGTCGAAATCGAGAACATCTTCGACCCGGGACTTTTATTCGAGCCTATACACCGTGTATTCTTCAATATCTCGATGGAGACATTCGATTCTCTCCTTTCCGCATTCTGTAAATCCTTTAAAAAGGAAAAGGTGGCGTGCCCCAAGTGCCTTGAGAAGGGCGTCAATGCTCCCGGACAGCACTTCGGCCTCGTGGAGGACGGTAACTACTACGTCTACACAATTGAAGGCGGCGACAAGGCAATTGCAGCGGGGACCATCCAGCTTGTCATCGACAGGATGCTTGAGGAAAAGAAGGGAGAAGTCGATTACATCCACGGCGTTGATGTAACGCTTGAACTTGGCTCTAAGAAAGGAAACCTCGGCATAATACTTCCCGACGTATCGAAGGAAAACTTCTTCTCCGATATGCTTAAAGACGGAGCATACCCGCGTAAGACTTTCTCAATAGGACATGCCAACGAGAAGCGCTACTACATGGAAGCACGGAGAATAAAGTAGTTAGAGTTTAAACTCATACGAGCCCTGTCTTAGTATACGATAGGGCTTTTTTGCTGCGTCGATGAGTGTCGAGCTCCTTCCCTCGCCTGTTATATCGGCCTTGACAATGAAGTCCACCTTGTCTTTAAAGCGGGGAAGTATATCATTAAAGGTTAACAGGCTCGGCTCCCCAGAAATATTGACCGACGTCGAATATATCGGCCCCGAGAGTTCGAGTAGAGCCAAAAGGTACTTATCATCAGGAACACGGACAGCAAGAGTATTGCCGTCAGGGTAGGACAGAACAGCCGTGAGCGCACACGGCCAGAGGGCTAGTATATCCTCCGGGACGATAAGGCCGCTTCTTTTAACCTGTTCTTTTGTCATGAGGACGATGAACGCCTTACTCTGCGGCCTCTTCTTTATCTCATATATTCTTTCGCATCCTTCTTTCGAGACTGTGGATGAAATGCCGTAAATCGTGTCACAGGGGATTATCCCCACTTCCCCCTTTTTCAGCTTTTCTGCAACAAGCGGGATGTTATCAGAAGTATAATCAATAATTTGACTCATTCTTTTTTCTCCTTTTAAACTTTGGAATGAATAGGAAAATTAGAAGAGAGTAGAGAAGCGTGATTGATAAAGATATCACAAGAATCCATGGTGTCTCCAAATAATGAGCCGCAGTATTCTCATCCTCTACCCTATGCGATGTGACAGGATCGAAGATAGCCTCGTCAGGAAATGAGTATACAAGCTCTTTTCCCCTCGTGTCCTCAGTCTTTTTCGCGTTCTCTGTTCTCCTCCTGAGCGCCTTCACATCTCCCTCTTTTTCCCTTACTTTTTCTTCGACCTGAGTTATTTCCTTCTTCAATGCACTGTTTCGCATAAGGCCGTCGGGTGAGAGAAATATGTACAGGATGACAAAGGAAAGAGCGAAAATGAGCAGAACAGATAAAACTTTAAATCTTGTATTCATATTTTTATACAGTTATAATACTATATTGTAGTGCTTAACAATAGCATTCGATTGGGAGGAAAAAATGGCTAGAGCCAAAAACACATGGAAGCTCGTTCTCACAAGTGTGGTACTTTCGATTCTGATTCTTGCTGCCTTCACTGCAGTCTTCATCAATCTCATTGTACCGTCCTATAACATAAGCCGTGAACAGATTTATACTGTTCTGACAAGAGCACTTCCCATCCTCATAGGGCTCTTGTTCATTGAAATAGCAGTTGTCTCATCCTCCCGTAGTGATAACTCCTATAAGGACAACATCGATAAGCTTGCCCCCAATGCCTACGACTCCCCGCTCTATACAAACCCCGTCGATGATCCGATTGCCCCGAAGAGTCCTCAGGGTGGCGAATACAACATACAAAAGCAAGAGAGTGTTGTAAAGGAAGTTATAAAGGAAGTTCCTGTTGAAGTCGTCAAGGAAGTTGTGAAAGAAGTACCGGTAGAAGTAGTCAGGGAAGTACCGGTAGAAGTCGAAGTCATCAAAGAAGTTCCTGTTGAAGTCGTCAAGGAAGTTGTGAAGGAAGTTCCCGTTGAGGTAGTGAGGGAAGTTGAAGTTCCGGTTATCAAGGAAGGAGAGTTGATAATCAGGGAGAACTACACTCCGATTGAAATAAAGGTCAAAGAAGAAGTAGTTGTCGAAAAGCCGGTTGAGGTAGTCAAGGAAGTACCGATTGAAGTTATAAAGGAAGTCCCGGTAGAAGTCGAAGTTATCAAAGAAGTTCCTGTCGAGGTTGTTAAGGAAGTTCCCGTAGAAGTAGTAAGAGAAGTTGAGGTTCCTGTCATCAAGCAAGGAGAGTTGATAATCAAGGAAAACTACACTCCAATCGAGATAAAAGTCAAGGAAGAAGTAGTTGTTGAAAAGCCTGTTGAGGTAGTCAAAGAAGTTCCTGTCGAAGTGAAGAAAGAAGTCGCGAAAGAGACAGAAGACGAGTACCTTACATTCCGCGAGGCACTGGATGAAGAAATCCGCGAGGCACAGAGTGTCGGCTATCCGCTGACTCTTGTTGCGGTCAACGGTAACGAAGAGGAGAAGCTCTCCTCTGTTTTCGAGGCTCCATCATTCTTCAATGACGGCCGGACTTACATTATCCTTCCATACACAAGAAAGAAGGATATAGCGAGAAAAGCAAAGGTTGCTGAAGCAAGTGTAATCGAGATGGACAATAAGAGCACAGCAGAGAGCATGCTGAAGGCAGTAATCTGAGGCTGTAGTTGTTTTAAAGGGCACGGGAGACCGTGCCTCTTTTTTTCAGTCTATCTAGAAAATGGTGAAGGGCATATTCACCTTTATTCTGTAATACCCGTCCACACTCTCTCATCCTCCCTTTCTGACAGCGTATAAAATAATCTTAAGATAGAATCTTATCTTGACTGGTAAAATGTTTTGAAATATTCGAATTGAAAATACCGAATCTCTCGAATTGAAACTTTTAAATTAATCGAATTGTAATTGCCGAATCTCTCGAATTGTATTATCCTGTAAACAATCAGAAAGGAGTCACAATGGAACGGGAGAAATATAAACCGAGGATAGTAGATTCAAAGGTCGAATCATATCTTGAAACATTCGGAGCAGTATGTATCGAGGGTCCAAAGTGGTGCGGGAAAACCTGGACAAGCTCATTTCACAGTAAGAGTGAAATCTACATTGCTGATCCGAAAGGCAATTTTCAGAACAAGAGGCTCGCTGAACTTGACCCGTCTCTTGTTCTCGAAGGAGACAGGCCGAGACTTATTGATGAATGGCAGGAAGTCCCCGGGCTCTGGGATGCGGTACGCTTTGAAGTCGACAGGTCTACAGAGAAAGGAAAATTCCTCCTCACAGGCTCCTCAACACCGAGAATAAAGGGGGTTATTCACAGTGGAGCCGGACGCATTGCAAAAATCAGGATGCGCCCCATGTCATTGTATGAGGCAGGAAAATCCGATGGAATGGTTTCTCTGGAAAAACTATCCAGTGGCGAATGCAGGAATAAATACACTGGAGATGTAAGCCTCAAAGCTCTTATCGATTATATAATCCGGGGCGGCTGGCCGAACAATCAGGATATAGCTCTGAAAAGAGCACAGGATCTTCCAAGGGAATATATCGAGGCTATTCTCTCCAGCGATATAAGCCGTATTGACGAGATTGAGAGGAACAGCCACAAAATGAAGCTTCTCATGCGTTCTCTTGCAAGAAATGAATCCACCACGGCAACAAACAACCGCCTTAAGAATGATATAAAGGCTATTGATGATGAAGACATCACGGTAGAAACTGTAGCAACTTATCTTGATGTTCTGGAAAGACTTTTCCTGATTGAAAATCAGAGGCCTTACTCTTCCGGGATAAGGTCATCCGTCAGAGTCAAACAGGCTGAAAAAAGACATTTTGTAGATCCCTCGCTTGCCTGCGCCCTACTCGATATAACCCCCGAAATACTGTTAAATGATCTGGAAACACTTGGCTTCCTTTTCGAAGCCTTGTGTGAACGTGATTTAAGAATCTATGCAGAGTCCTTCGGTGCTGAGCTCTATCATTATCAGGATTATCTGAATAAGGAGATAGATGCCGTGATAGCACTTCCCGACGGAGAATGGTGCGCTTTTGAAATCAAGCTGGGGGCTAACCAGATCGATGCAGCGGCATCCCATCTTCTGAAAATCAGAAAAAGCTTTGAGGCGGAGGACGGAGGAAGACCGCCGAAAGTTCTATGCGTACTGTGCGGAATGTCGAGTGCAGCCTACCAAAGACCTGATGGTGTTTTTGTAGTTCCATTGACTTCTCTTGCACCGTAACTACGTTTATACCTCCGATTCTTCAGATATTCTCCGGATATCACTCCAGCTCTATGAAAAACTTTTCCTTGGCAAATTTATTGAATTTGAGGTGGTTTCCCTTGAGTCCACCGACAAAATTCAGTCAAGAGACAGAATCAGGAGGGCTGTCTCCGTATTAGTATGAAGAGGAGAAGCTCTCCTCTGTTTTCGAGGCTCCATCATTCTTCAATGACGGCCGGACTTACATTATCCTTCCATACACAAGAAAGAAGGATATAGCGAGAAAAGCAAAGGTTGCTGAAGCAAGTGTAATCGAGATGGACAATAAGAGCACAGCAGAGAGCATGCTGAAGGCAGTAATCTGAGGCTGTAGTTGTTTTAAAGGGCACGGAAGACCGTGCCTCTGTTCTTATTTCCCGATATCTTGTGGCTCTAATTTCACGGTGCTAACACCTCTTCTCTTTTCAGTCCTCAAGTGA
Source organism: Eggerthellaceae bacterium (assembly GCA_963646155.1). Lineage (GTDB taxonomy): Bacteria > Spirochaetota > Spirochaetia > Sphaerochaetales > Sphaerochaetaceae > Ornithospirochaeta. The sequence goes on from CAVIUT010000035.1 coordinate 17,287, forward strand.
AATGGAGAAAGATATGTGGCTATTAGGAGTATTGTACTCGAAAATACGAGGCTCCTTCCTTCTTGAATCTCTTTAGCTCACACTCCTGATAGAGTGCCATCGTCACTCCAGACTGAGACGCTGTCATATCTTTCTTTCAAAAATCACTCTCGATTGAGTCACACTCTCTCACATAGAGCTCAAAGCGAGACACAAGCAAAGCAGCAACTTTCAGAGCCTCAATGTAGATGTACTTCCCTCCTCCCCACTTAGTCTTCATGAGACGTGTGTAAGCCCAATAGATGAGAAATGAAACCACGATTAAGGACCTCAAATCTCTCCGACAAAATACCTCAAATCTCTCCGACAAAATACCTCAAATCTCTCCGACAAAATACCTCAAATCTCTCCGACAAAATACCTCAAATCTCTCCGACAAAATACCCCAAATCTCTCCGACGAGATTTGATTAACTCTATTTTTTGTGTAAAATATGAGAAA
>CAVIUT010000036.1:0-17711 GCA_963646155.1 Eggerthellaceae bacterium
TTTATAACATTTTCAGGCTGTCAAGTGTGTAAAATGGCAGATGTCATGAAAAGACCTTACAGTCATGGATTTTTCCTAACAGAAACTTAAAAAGGCGTATATACTGTTAGAAAGTGGAGGAAATAATGGACAGCGATTTATTGAAGAAGGCGAGAACAGCCCAGTCCCCCGATGATTTAGTAACACTTGCAGAGAAGAGTGGCTTGAAACTATCGAAAAGTGATGCAGAGCATTACTTCAATGCAGTGAAGAGCAGGGGAGAAATCTCCGATGATGAACTCGACGCTGTTTCCGGCGGCGGGGCATGTTATACGAAGGAAGGATTTTTATCGACGACGTGTGGCTACAAATGCTCATATTTCGAGGAAGATCCCGGGGTTGGTGGAGTCTATGGAACATGTTACTGCTGTAAGTATTGGAAGATGGCATGTGCATCCACGCTTTATCTCTTGGGGATGCCTGCTACATGCACTCATCCAATGAATAGGAAAAAATAAAGAGGAGAATAATATGAACGAAGAACTTTTAAGTAAAGTACTTAAAGCAAAGAACGCAGATGAGATTTTATCTCTTGCCCGTGATAGGGGTATGGGGCTTTCAAAAGCAGGCGCTGAGGAGATTTTCTCACGCTACCATAAGAGTGGAGCACTCGGGGATGATGATTTGGACGCAGTCGCAGGTGGCAGTGGAAGCTGTACAGGCAACAATGACAGTTCTCCAAGATATGCAGTCGGTCAGACTCTCACATGGAACTGGTCTGTCTATCATTGTGATAAGGACGGCAGCAGCAGTGGAAGCATTGTGAGTGTGAGAACAGCATCAGACGGTGAAGCATCCAGCGGTTATTATGTATATCCGGGAGCTGTAATTTACACAGTTAAATGTCCAAAGTGTGGAGCGATGTTGGAAATCCCTGAAGTCTGGGCGCTTTGATTAAGTTTAGTTCCCCGTCAAAAAAAGACGGGGAACATAAAAAGTGGATTCAGCCGCAATCAAAATGGTAATTGATTGCATTGATAGGATGTTTTATGAACGAGGAAATGCTTAAAAAAGCTGGAGAAGTGAAAAGTGTGGACGAGCTTATAGCCCTTGCCAATGGATACGGAATGGAACTAACCCGAGCCAAGGCTGAAGAAATCTTCTTCAAAATCAGGGAAGGCGGTGCTCTTGATGATGATGCGCTCTCTTGTGTTGCCGGTGGTCGATGCGTTCTTGACGGTAATGACACTCGTGGTTATAAAAAAACATCTCACGGAACTGACTGCTAATTTAGCCCTGCTGGTGAGGAGAAGTATTTATGAAAGAAGAACTGTTGAAGAGGGCAAAAGAAGCAAGAAGTGTTGAAGAACTTATCGCCATTGCTTCTTTGGAGGGAATGGAACTGGGAGAAGAAAAGGCTTCCAAAATATTTGAACAACTTAATATCAGCGAGCTTGGTGACGATGAGCTTGATGATGTTGCAGGCGGAGCTGCAAATGGTGAAAGGGCCAGAAAGTCTATCGAAGATGTGTTTTGCTAGCGGGATAAGAAGACACAATCTTTTGAGGAGTTTATTAAAGGCCTTAAGCTTGAAGAAAAAGAGCTGAAGCACACCCGGATAAACTGAATGCATCGGCTGTAATCTCAGATAAGATATTAAAGATGACAGTGGTGACAGAATATCGGGAGGAGGGTGCCGAAGTGGTCCGGCTATAACAAGACTTCTGCTCTTTTGAGAAACAAAAATACTTAAAAGAGTTGTTCAGGTTAAAAAATAAGGAGAAGCGTTATGACAGAAAAAATGGTGAGTGAAGTGAAGAGAGCGCACTCGGTCGACGAACTTATAGCAGAAGCTGGTAAAAGAGGATTCAAACTCGATTTGTCAAAGGCTGAGGAGATTTTCTTCCGCTTCAATAAAAGTGGAGCGCTTGGGGATGATGAGCTGGATAAAGTTTCCGGCGGCGCATGTGAAGATCCTGCTCAGAAGGCTCTTGGAATGTAGAGATAATAATCGGGATTGAGGACAGAGAGAATATCATAAAAAAGATAAGGGAATCCTTTTCGTCTGAGGACCTTATTAAAAGAGCTGAGGGCGAGGATATATCCTGGGGAAAAAAGAAGCTGTGGCACTTTGGAATAAGTTTCACTCGTCATATGAACTTGAGGATGACGATATCGACTCTGTTGTCGGTGGGTGCGGCAGTGAAAAGCGCCTTCAACGGGGCGTGGGCTGTAGGAAAGAAGCTCATAAACTCCTGGCCCGTATGTCATAATAACTGCTGGGCTGAAAGTGTGGCATGGTGATATTATGAGCGTAGATATGAGTGTCAGGTATGCTGGGTAAGAAAGCAATATAATCTCCCCTCGGCTCCCACAATGGTTCCGGTTACATCGGAGTGTGGACAATCGTCTGATAAATAGCGCTCTGAAATCTGGGTTAAGGATTAAAAAACAAGCTCCGGTTTCTTTCATAAGATAGCGAATCGGAGATTTTTTTAAAGGTGGAAATATGTACTACATTATCAATCCGAATATAGGAATAAGAAGCTGGTGGCGGACTCCGTTTGCCTATTACATAAAGGGTGATGTCTATGCCCAGAGATTGACGGAAGATGAGTTCAAACTCATTTATGAGTGTGACGGTGAGACTGAGATTGAGGAGAATGAGACTGTCCAGAGCCTTGTGAGGAGAGGCTTTATAATCCCGTGTAAGAAGGGCGAGGTGTCCCTTACTCCGTGGCAGAGAAAAGTTTGTGATAACCGTTACTTTCCTCTGATGAACTGGATGATTACAGGGAAATGCAACTACAACTGCCTGCACTGCTTCAACGCTGCAGACAATGCTCCTCTCATGAGCGAGTTTACCCTTGAGGAAGCAGGGCGTCTTCTTGATGAGGCCGAGGAGTGTGGAATAAACGCATTCACAATCACCGGTGGCGAACCTATGTGCCACAAGAATTTCTTCCAGATTATCGAAGGTATCTACAGGCGTGGTATGTTTGTCCAGGAACTCAACACCAACGGCTACTACCTCAATCAGGAGACACTCGATAGATTCAAGGAAATCGGATGCTATCCTCTTATAAAGATATCTCTCGACGGCATAGGTCACCATGACTGGCTGAGAAACCGACACGGCGCCGAGGAGGATGCATTGAGGGCGATAAAGCTTTCAATAGCAAACGGCTTCAGGGTGAAAGTCCAGACAAACGTGCATAAGAGAAATGTGGATAGCATGCTTGAAACAGCACTTTTAATGAATGAGCTTGGCGTCAACGAGATGAGGATAATCAGGACGACTGAGGCTCCCCGCTGGGTGAAGAACGGAGGTGACAGCACACTCACATTAAATGAATACTTTGACGGTATGCTCGATTTCCTCAAAGAATACATAAAACATAATCCCAGTATGGATGTCGATATATGGCAGTTCGTGAGAGTAAGTCCGGGGGAAAAGGAATACCGGCCGCGCGCCATTGAGTGCGCTGAGGGGGAATACCGTGACTCACTTCCTGTGTGCCGTGGAAACAGAGGTATGGTTGCAGTTGCCGCAAACGGAAATCTTTTCCCGTGCCATCAGATGTCGGGCTACTATGAAATGCATTCATGGGTGCTTGGAAATGTTAAAAAGGACGGCCTCAAGAAATACCTCCAGAGAGGAGCGTACCTTGATGAAGTCTGTACGACGGTAAAGGACCTTGCGGATCATAATGAAGAGTGCCGTAACTGCGGATGGTTCAAGTACTGTGTGGGAGGCTGCAGGGCGATAGGTCTTGCACTCAGCGGCGACAAGTACGGAAGCGACATATCGAAATGTCTCTTCTTCAAGGGTGACTATCTGAAAAAGCTTGAGAAAGTGATGATCGGGTACAAAGACAACTCTTGTCTATCGAATTTAGCATAAGAAACCGACCTCGTTGGCGCTCTCTTTTCTTCCACTTGGAATATGGATTATCATATGATAAGTGAGGTAGAAATGAAAGTCGGTTTCGGAATTATTGGACTGGGAAGTGTTGCAAAGACACACGCATATGCACTTGAAAGGAGTGAAAACTGCCGCCTGGAGGCTGTCTACTCTCCCCATCAGGACAAAGCAGAAGCTTTTTCAAAGGAATACGGATGCAGGGCATATACAAACCTTGAATCATTCTTCGCTGACGATAAGATTGAGGTTGTCCTCATCGCAACACCTTCGGGGCTTCATGAAGATGTAGCAGTTTCCGCTCTTAAGGCTGGAAAACATGTCCTGATTGAAAAGCCGATTGAAATCACTGAAGAGAAGGCAAAGCACATCATCGATGAGGGAAAGAAGGCAGAGAGACTTGTCGGAGGTATATTCCAGAACAGGTTCTATGATGCTGCCACTCTCGTAAAGAAGGCGATAGACGACGGCAGATTCGGACGTATTGTGATGATTGAAGCATCCCTGAAGTGGCTGAGAAGCCAGGCTTACTATGACTCGGGTGCATGGCGGGGCACGTGGGATATCGACGGCGGCGGAGTGTTGATGAATCAGGGCATACATGCGATAGACCTCCTTCTCTGGTTCGGAGGTGACACAGAGAGTGTCTTCGGTTTTACATCGACTCTCTCTCATGAGAGAATCGAAGTCGAGGACAACGGAGTTGCTTCTCTCCGCTTCAAGAACGGGGCTTTGGGGGTAATCAGCGCATCAACGAGTATATATCCAGGCTACAGGAGACGTATCGAAGTCTGCGGGACAGAAGGCTCGGCTGTTCTTGAGGATGAGGCACTTGTTTCATGGGTATTCAAGGAAAATAGAGAAGAAGACGATGAGATAAGAAAAAAGTATGCCCTCCCGGGAAATACTTCCGGAGGTTCTTCGAATGCCTCTGACATAAACTGGGTCGGACACCAGAGACAGTTTGATGACTTTGCCTTGTCTGTCAGGGAAGGCGGTAAGCCGCTTGTAGACGGCGAAGAGGCATTGAGAAGCGTGAAGCTCATACGAGATATATACAGAAGTGCGAAAGACGGAAAAGCTGTTGGAGATTAAACACTGTCGTATGCAATGCTCTCTTGAATATTCTGAAAAAATAATACAGTGTGTATACTTTTGAAAATAAAGAGCCTTAGTGTCTGCTTTTGGGGATGTTTATAGCAAAACGGGGCAAAAAGTATATTTAAAGTTGAGAAAAACGGGGCAAAACATATTTGAAAAAGCTTGAAAAACGGGGCAGATTGATTATTATCTGGGTATGTACAGAAAAGATTCAGCTTTTATAAGGGATTGGATTAATAACTCGGACAAAGCCCTCCTGGTCGCCGGGGCGCGTCAGGTGGGGAAGACCTGGCTCATAAAAGATGAGATAGAAAAGAGCAGGTACAGTAAGTTTGAAATCAATTTTATCGACCGTAAGGATATGGTCGAATACCTCAATGCGGATATAAGTTCAGAGGAGTTTCTTCTTCGTCTGAGGATGATTATGCCTCAGGAATGCAAGGAAGGGGAGACGATTGTCTTTTTCGATGAAATCCAGAGGTGTCCGGAAATCGTGACAAAGATAAAGTTTCTTGTGGATGACGGCAGTTTCAAGTACGTGATGAGCGGGTCTCTCCTGGGTGTTGAACTCAAGGGAATTGCATCAGCTCCGGTAGGATATATGACTGTGTTGAGAATGTATCCGATGGACTTTGAGGAGTTCATGATTGCAAACAGCGTATCGGACACGACACTCAATATGATTGAGGAAAAGTTCAGAAGAGTTAGGCCGGTGGATGAAATTGTGCATCAGAAACTTCTCTCATTGTTTTTTGTCTACCTTATTGTCGGAGGTATGCCCGATGCGGTGAAGACATATATCGAGACAAAAGATATAAGGAAAGTCGACAGAATCCAGAAAGATATAACAGTGCAGTATCGGGTGGATTTTACGCAATATGAGGCGGAGGATAAGAAACTCAGGCTCAAGGCTGTATATGACATTATCCCTTCAGAACTCAATAAACAGGACAAAAGGTTTGTTTTCACAGATCTTGATAAGGAGTTGAAGTTTTCGCGGTATGAGAACAGCTTTCTCTGGCTGAAGGATGCGGGGGTTGCACTTCCGGTATACAATGTTGATGAACCCAATATTCCGCTTCTTGCCTCCCGGAGCAGCAATCTTTTCAGACTCTTCTCCAGTGACACCGGACTCCTTACTTCCGCTTATCCTGTGGAGACAAAAGTGGAATTGATTAAAAACAACGGCACTGTCAATAACGGTGCACATTTCGAGAATGCCGTTGCCCAGGCTCTTAAAGCCAATGGTCTTCAGCCGTATTTCTGCAAGAAGAAAAATCTCGGTGAGCTTGATTTTGTCCTCGAACTTGATTCAAAGATTATTGCAATTGAAGTGAAGTCCGGCTCTGATTATAAACTTCATAAGGCGCTCGACAAATTCATGCACTTCCCGGGTTACAAAATTGACAGAGGGTATGTGCTTTCGAAGGGTAATATAGAGTCTGACGGCAATGTGACATATCTTCCAATATATATGTCTTACCTGATCAGGGAGAAAAAGCTCGATAGTATGATAGTAAATCCTGACATTTCGGGACTCTGATGGTGGGTGACTATTGATTAGCAACTATAGGGTTAGTAAAATCTAACCCATACCCGGGAGGAATTATGAGAAAAACCTTTTTTGTTTTAGTACTTTTGGCATTGAGTGTGTCGCTTTGTGCTCGCCCTGTAAGTGAAACAGCTGTTTCAGATAAAACAGAGGTAAGAATTGCCGCTCTCAAGGGGCCTACTGCAATGGGACTCGTGAAGCTTATGGACGAGAGCGAGAACGAGAGTGAGGAATTAAAAAACAGTTATACATTCCAGATTGAGGCTTCTCCCGATGCTGTTACCCCTCTGATTGCAAAGAATGATGTTGATATAGCTTGCATTCCCGCTAATCTTGCAGCAGTTTTATACAACAACACGGGAAAGATTCAGGTGATTGCTGTAAATACACTAGGCGTTCTATATCTTGTCGGGACAGGGGATGTATCCTTGTCATCACTTGAAGATCTAAAGGGCAGGACAATCTATTCGGCGGGGAAGGGATCTACTCCTCAATACGCTATCGAGACTATTCTCTCGGGCTACGGACTTGAAAACGGAAAGGATGTAACAATCGAATGGAAGAGTGAACACGCTGAGTGTGTTGCTTCTCTTCTTTCCGACCCCGATGCACTTGCAGTTCTTCCACAGCCTTTTGCAACATCTGCCCTAATGCAGAACTCCTCTCTTGTTGTTCTTTCAGACCTCAATGATCTATGGAGAAATATTTCCGGAACAAGCCTTATTACAGGTGTTACCGTAATCAACAGGGAATTTGGAGAAAAGAACAGAGAAGCAGTGGAAGATTTTCTTACTGAATATGCCTCGAGTGCCGAATGGGTTAATGAAAATATAGAAGAAGCTGCCGTTTTAATTGAAAACTATGGTATAATCAAGGCTCAGATTGCTCTTAAAGCAATTGATAAGTGCAATATTGTAGTATGGACGGGAGAGAAGATGAAAGAAAATCTTTCCGTCTATCTCGAAGCACTTTATAACGAAAATCCTAAGAGTGTAGGCGGTGTAGTACCAGGTGAAGACTTCTACTTCTGATAAAAGAAAGTTTTTCTTTTCTTTACTGTCCATTGTTATTTGGATAGTAATCTGGTTTATCCTCTCCCTTATTGTGGGGGAGGAGATTTTTCTGCCTTCTCCCTTAGCGACTCAAGAAGCACTTTTTCGTCTTATACCTCATCAATCCTTCCGACTCTCGATTGTTTTTACGCTCTCGAGGGTTACAGCGGGAATATTAATATCATTTATTCTGGGTGTTATTCTTGCCGTGGCAGCATCCTTTATAAAGTGGCTGGAGATATTTTTTTCCCCATTGATTAAAGCTATGAGGAGCATCCCTGTCGCCTCCATAATCATTCTGGCTCTGCTCTGGGTCAAAAGCCGTAATCTCAGCCTACTTATATCTTTTCTCATGGTATTTCCGATTATCTACTCCTCCGTGCTTTCGGGGATGAAGGCGACATCTCCATTATTACTTGAAGCAGCATTCAACTACGGCGTCGGGATAAAGAAGAGAATAAGGTATATCTACATGCCGTCACTCTTTCCTTTTGTGAGGACAGGGTTAATCAACAGCGTGGGACTGGGCTTCAAGAGTGCAATAGCGGCAGAGGTAATCGCCCTTCCGGATACAAGTATAGGTAATGCCCTCTATGAGGCGAAGGTCTATCTTCTAACGCCTGATCTTTTTGCATGGACAATCGTCATAGTTCTTCTATCTGTTCTCTTTGAAAAGATTACTCTCTTTATTCTGAAGGTAGCCGAAAGGAGGATTCTTAAGTGAATGTAGTGATTAATTCAAAGCGCTTCGGCGAAAAGATTATATTCAAGAATTTCTCCCTCACCATTCCGGACGGCGCCACAGTCCTCGTAAGGGGGGAAAGCGGGAAGGGGAAGACAACACTATTGAGATTAATCTCCGGTCTCGATGATGATTACTCGGGCTCAATTGACCCCAATGATGCTGTTCTTCTCTTCCAGGAAGACAGGCTTATCGAGAATATGTCGGTGCTCTCTAATCTGCTGCTTGTCACCGATGATAAGAACAAAGCGCGGGAAATACTTGGCGAAGTGGGACTTAAGGGTGAGGAGAAAAGTATTGTCTCCACGCTCTCGGGCGGAATGAAAAGGAGAGTCAGCATTGTGCGCCTGTTACTCCTTGATAGGAGCATGTATCTATTTGACGAGCCCTTTACGGGACTAGATGATGAGACGAAGAAGAGAATGGCGGATGTTATCAAAAAGAGAACTGTGGGAAAGACTGTCGTTGTTGTGTCACACGGCGACGACAGCATAAGCCTCTTTGATTCTCCCCTGATAGTAGACCTTTAAAATGAAGTAATTTAAACTTTAGCCATGTGTGAAGAAAAATTACCCAAATGGGACCTTGAGTCCATCTATCCAGGTGTTGAAAGTAAAGAATTCGATTCTGATATTACCCGAGTATATAAGCTCTCGGACGAGCTTAAAGAAAAGAGCAGGGATAAATCAATTCCGCTAATCGATTTGATCAAGCTCCGCGATGATCTTATGGCGCTCACAACTGAGCTCGGGGCATATACATATGCATCATTCAGTGTAGACACTACATCACCCTTTATAATTGCTGCATACTCGAAGGCTGAAAAGGCCTCCATTGCTGCAAACGAAGCAGATACGGTTTTCCAATACTATATTGCAGAGCGCTCTGATGAGTTTTCCCGTCCCGAGCTTAAGCCTTATGCCCTCTTCCTGGAGGAAGCGAAAGTCTCACGCTCCCACATGATGAGCCTCGAGGAGGAGTCTCTTGCAAACGAGATGCTTCAGGTATCGTCATCAAGCTGGGAAAAATTACATATGACACTGACGGCAGAGATCAAGGACGGCGATAAGACTTTGACCCAGCTAAGGGGAATGCAGACAAGTGCAGATAGAAATGTGAGAAAGGATGCCTTTGAAAGGGAGATAAAAATCCTCAAGGACAACAGCACGGCAATCGCTTTCTCTCTCAACGGCGTCAAGGGAACAACGCTCCTTCTCGAAAAGAGAAGAGGGTGGAACGACCCCATTGACCGCTCGCTTTTCTCCTCCCGTATAACACATAAGACACTTAATGCCCTTATATCAGCACTTGAGGACTCAAGGGAGATGTTCAGGGATTACCTCAATACTAAGGCAAAGCTTCTCGGACTCGACGCGCTCAATTGGTATGATGTTACAGCTCCGGTGGGAAATGTATCGCTTTCATATACATGGGAGGAGGCAAAGGACCTTGTAACAAGGTGCTATACTTCATTTTCTCCTGAAGTCGGTGCATTCATAAAGAATGCCTTCGACCATAACTGGATTGATCCCCTCAGCCATGACGGCAAAATCGGCGGGGCATACGACATATCATTCCCGATTACGGGGGAGAGCAGGGTGATGATGAACTGGGAAGGTTCTTACGACTCCGTTTCAACACTCGCGCACGAACTTGGACACGCATATCATGACAGCGTAGTTAAAGACTATCCTATGAGCCAGAAAGATTACCCGATGACACTAGCGGAGACTGCGTCGATATTCGGGGAGACAACAATCTTCCAGGAGGTATTAAAGACTGCCACGCACGATGAAAGCCTCGGGATAATCGAAGCATTCGTTGCATCATGCTTCCAGGTATGTATCGACATACTTTCCCGCTTCTATTTTGAAAAGTATGCATTCGAGGAAAGAAAGAAGGGAGATGTAACCCCCGATGAGTTCTGTCGCCTTATGACAAAGGCCCAGGATGAGACATACGGGGATGCAGTCAAGGTCAAGCACCCGTATATGTGGGCTGTAAAGAGCCACTACTATTCAGAGGGCTTCTCATTCTATAACTACCCCTATGCATTCGGACAGCTTTTTGCTCTCGGCCTCTATGCATCTAAGGACAGCGTCTCTGACTTCCCTGCGCATTATAAGAACGTCCTTTCCATGACAGGACGCTTCAGTGCAGAAGAGGTTGCCCGTGCTGCCGGATGTGATATCGAGGACAAAGAGTTCTGGCTCAAGGGTATTAAATTAATTGCCGGCTATGCCGAAAAACTTAAAGAATGGCTCTGAAGGTTGAAAAACTCATCTCTTCCGCGCGTGGTATCGGATACGATGACGGGAAGACCGTAATCCTTTCCAATGCACTCCCGGGAGAGGAAGTTGAATATAAGGCAAAAAGAGAACACAAAGGTATTGTGGAGGGAGAGGTAACAAAAATCCTCTTTCCCTCTCCATTACGTATTACGCCCCTCTGCCCGTTGTACGGCATATGCGGGGGCTGTGACTTTCAGATAGTCTCGCCCGAGGTATCTGCCAATTTGAAAGAGGAAATTGTAAAAGACAATCTAGAGCGCCTCGGCTCTATTAGTTCCCTCCCTCCGTTTCTTTCTCCAGCCTTCGGTGACACAAAAGGCTACCGGAAGAGGGTGAGAATACATGTCAATCCGCACACAGGGGAGGCGGGATTTTTGAAAAGGGAGTCAAATGAGCTCGTGAGGGTAAAACACTGTCCCCTTCTGGATGATGGCATAAACAACCTTCTAGAAGAGGAGAAGGGACTGTTATTCAAGTATGCGCGCTCGTTGATGTTCGAAAACAGGGTTAATAAAGATACAGGACTTGTGGAGGTTCCGCTCTTTGCCGGAGAAGATGGGATATCATATTCGGATAAGAGTGTCCATGTGACACTCGGGGATATAAGGTATGCGGTAACTGCAAATGTATTCTTTCAGTCGAATCCTTCTATCTTTTCAAAGATTCTCGAGTACGTGAAAAACAACGCAGTTGGTTCTGTTATAATGGACCTCTACAGTGGCGTCGGAACTTTCTCCGCCGTCTTCAACGACACGGATAAAACTGTCTATGCTGTAGAGCGGGAAAAGAAGTGCCTTGCCCTTTCGAAAATAAATGCACCCAATGCCATATCTTACACCGACGACTGCGCTAAGTGGGTGAAGAAGGGAGCGAAGACTGATGTCGACACCGTCATAGTTGATCCACCCCGCACAGGCTTAGTGAGGGGTGTTATCGATATGATAACAAAGTGGAATCCACAGCGTGTCATCTATGTGTCATGCAACCCCGTCACTCTTTCCCGTGACATACCATACTTCACATCGCATAAAGTTGACGAAGTATCTGTATATGATTGTTACTACGGCTCAAGCCACATCGAGACAGTCGTCTTAATGTCGAGGGTATGAACACGCCTTAAAGTAATGGTTTTACCCATAAATACTTAGAAATAAGCTATCGTTTGAGAGTGTAAGGGTGACTAACAAATCCTAAATCGCAGGAAGTTTATGGATAGATATCAACACATAACGTTTGAAAGTGCACACCCCTTTACACGATATGGGTGCACTTTAGATAGATGCACACACCCTTGGAAAACTGAATATTTATGCACTCAAAAGAATATTTGAGATTCCATATACCTCTGTAGATTCAATTGTCAAAAGTTATAGTTCGATAGTCAAAAGAAATTCAAACAGAATAGTGTGTACTGTAATGCTTATAGTGGCATCAAACAAATGGTGTTACATTGCATGTAGAAAAAAGTGATACTCAGTGTTAATGAAGTTGACTAACAGGTGTTTCTGTTTTGATTGATTAGGATTTTTTTGCTTTATGATAACTTGACGGAGTGATAATATAGAATTACCATATAGATGATAATTCATGTTGGGAGGTAAACCATGAGTACTATTGGAGGGCGTATTGCTGAATTACTACAACAGACCAAATATACTCAGAAGGAACTGGCGGGTATGGTTGGCGTGACTGAAGCTGCGATGACAAGATATATCAAGAATGAGCGTGTACCTAAAGCGGATGTTATTGCTAACCTCGCTACAGCTCTAAACACGACATCAGATTATCTTATAAAAGGTGTTGATGATACTAAGCATTTTTCTGAAATTCAGAGAATGGTTGCGAGAAATGCATCCGGAATGACGGACGAACAGAAATTGGAACTGATCAGGATAATAATGAGTGTATGATTGAGAAAGTGTATGAGTATTTAGACCGTTTGATTCTTCCTCCCTCTTTGTATAGGGAGATTGAAGAGAAAGTTGTCGGTATGTTTAAGAAGAACAATATTCATACTGTTCCAATAGATCCATTCTATATTGTCAGAAATGAAGGATTTGAGTTGATTCCGTTTTCAAGATTGAAGGAGAAGTTGAAAGTTGTCGTTAAAGCCGGTGAATATGATGGTATGAGTTTTCATTACTCACCATCGGGAACTTATATCATTTGCTATGATGATAGTCAGTCTTATCCTCGACAACGTTTTACTATCTTGCATGAACTTGGACATATTATATGGGTCACAAAGAGGAAAGTTCCTTAGCTAATAAGATTGCTAATCATTTTGCGGCATATGCAATTGCTCCGTATCCTTTGATACAAAGATACGGATGTCAAAACGAAGAAGATATCCGGGAGGTCTTCAATACGTCTTTTGAGACTGCACATTATCGTGCAGAAGCTTACAAAAAGTGGTTAGGCATCACAAAGTCAGAGCCATATGAAGGTAGGCTTTTAGAGTTATTTGATGATAAGGAGGTGAGTTTTGGGAGAATAAATAATGACCTCATGTCATAAGTTTAGCAGGCTTATGATTTGACGATATATCGGCGTACAGGATTTATCTGATATTCCACGTGGTAAATGAATATCCGATTTCCTGTTTCTTATCGAAAAGTGTTTATTAGAAACACAAAGGAATTTGGGTATGAAGCATACTAAAGCGTCCTATGTCCGTGACGTGTACCTTGCTTATCTGATTCAAGGAGCAAGACGTACACTCGAGGATGGTTATCCAATCATTGAACCCTGGATGGTGGCAAAGGATCCACCTGGAGACATAGTTCAATGGGATAAGCGTAGTACAGTGAAAGATAAGTCACAATGTGCAGTATCATTTTACTGCATGGATCAGTATTTCTCGTCTTTGCAATGTAATCCGAGTAAGTACGTGGATGAGGTTAAAAAATACGAATGTGTTATTGGAATGGATGCAAGTCCATTTGATAACATGCCACCGGTTGTTCAGAAAAGTCAGATTTTCGATAACCTCGCAATCACTTATTATTTCGGAAGGCAAGGGATATCTATAATCCCAAATGTCCGTATTGGAAACGATTCTACAATTTCTTCCTTGTCGGCATATCCTCAGAATACGCTGATTGCTATCGGAACTAATGGCTTTATCCATGAAACTGGTAACCGTTCAATCTTCCGCAGACAGGTTGAAATCATCATCGATATACTCCTCCCAAAAGGTATTGTTGTTTATGGTCCTGCAGATGAAAAGATTTTTGCATCAGCAGAAAGAGCTGATATCCCGATTTACCAATATGATTCCTTCATGGCCAAGCGTCATCGGAAAAGAATGGGTGTGAATTATGAAGGGAGATAATTTATCTTTTGATGGTTATAATTCTGCCTATTCAAGAGATGTCGGCGTGATATCTTCTGTTTTAACAACTCAGGACCATTCTTTGGCGAAAACATCGACACCCAATTCAGTTATGATAAAATATGATAAGCATGGGAATAAGCTATCAGAACGATACTACGATAAAAATGGAAGAGCATACCTGGATATAGATTACACTGATCATGGTAATAGGACTACACATCCTATTATTCCTCATCAACATACAATCAGTTGGGAGAATGGTAAATTTAAAAGAGATGTAGGTAAGGAGATTAAGAAATGACAAGGGAAGAATTAAAAGACCTAATTGAATGTGGCGACGAGATTGAATTTAATTATTCAGGAAAACGATTCTCGATTACTTATTACGAGAGAAATGGACATCGAGTAATTTCATTCTGTGAATTTTACAAGGAGATAACAGATGTTGATAACTTGGAAGACTTATGTGAAGTTAAGCGTTATGGTGTAAAGGTTATCGATATGCTTGAATCGATTACAGATGACAACATCGATATATATTAAGAAAAACGCATTGAAAATTGTTAGCAGCAATCTTCAATGCGTGCAGGACATATTTGATATCCCACGTGGTTCTGCAATATTAATACATGTTTTTACGTTTGTCATCATTATGGTTACGAAGTAGTAGCATGTTTTTTGTTATGTGTCATTGAGCCCTATATCATCCATCAGTTGTTCAAGGTCAACTGTCTTTCCGCTATACTTCTTACTCTTACGGGAGACTGTTCCGTCATCACTGATAGAGATGTTGCTACGCATTTGCCTGTTGCTGGACAATAATTGAAGACGCTTCTCTCAATGATAGCCGGGTGATTTCCACTCTTTAGATATGTGCCGACACCGGTTGTTATAGTCGAATCGCCAGTGTATTTCTGATTAAGAGCATCTTCTCAATACTACGTTTGTTCCACTCGTCTTTGCCGGAAGGTGATTTTATTCTCCTTATCTTTAGTTCCTTGATAATGCTTATGACACTGTGTCCGTCAAGATAGAGGCGGAAGATAAGTCTCACGTTTTCTTTTTCATCTTCCTTGATGACAAGATTCCCTTCTTTGTCGCTCTTGTAGCCGTAACATACTTTGTTGTACATCTTGTTGCGTGCCTTCTTCGGCACCCGTGCGCATTCCCTATTTGATATTCTCACTTCGGCTATTATTCTCGAGTTCTGCTACTGCCAGGTGGACAGCGAGAGGGCCTGCATGTCCGGATTATCAGAATCGATATTCTCTTGTTCAAAGTAAACCTTTGCACCCGCTGTTTGGATTTCTCTTATGGCTTCGAGTGCGTCCACGATATCACGGGCAAACCTGCTGGCACTCTTTGTAATGACATACTGAATCTTCTTCTGACGGCAGTCTTTTACTAGACGCTGAAAGCCGGGGTGTTTATCAGCAGAGGCTCCGGATGCTATATCAATATAAGTATCAACAAGGACATGACCCGGCAAATAAGTGCCAGATTTGTAAGGGCAGAAATCTGGAAAGTCAAACTTTCTATTTGTGCCTTCTTTGTGGGGCTGAGCCTGCAAACAAATTGAGAGTGAAGTAGCACACAAGATTCTACTTCTCCTCAGAAAAAGAGGAGAGGTAGATATGAGATGGTGTTCTCTGCCACCCTATAGACAATGTACATAGATTTTATTTTCATTATTCCCTGCACCCTCTGGTCCCCATACTGGAGGGTGCTCTTGTGGAAGGGCGGAGAGGGTGAAAGAAGAGCAAAGAATCCACTTTGCACATGACAGTAGGGGGACCAGACGATTTCCGACATGTTGGAGGAAATAGAGAAAATTTGAGTTCCGTTCTAACTCTAGCCCTCCGACGAATCCCGGATGGTTGAAGTTATGGTTATCCTCTTTCTGCAAACAGCCAACATAGCGAGGTTTGGAAGAGCGAGTTATGAAAACAGAAACGAAAAAGCCCCCATCTATTCAAGTTAAATGAGCGACTTTGAAATGCTAACAAGAAATAACCGTCCTTACCTCTAACCTTAGGACGGCTATATTCGTTTTATGATAGAGGTCAACCGTCCACTGGCGGTGCCTTTTCTACTCATAATGTAAGCATCAAACCTCTATCTGTCAAGGTTTGTTACCATTTCCCCGCCTTCAGACATCCCAGGACGGAAAGGTTGACTTTTTCGCCTTGTAATAGGGAAGGAGAGTTCTCAAAACGCAGATTACTGTCCTTTCACTATCAGAGAGGTAGAAAATAACAGATAAGGAAAAAGAGAGGATAGCTGATTACCGCAGAAACGGCTTGAGCTATTCAGAGATATCGAAGGCAACGGAATTCTCAAGCAACACCATTAAGTCCTACTGCAGACGATGCGGGCTCGTCGAGCATAAGGATGACAATAAAACCACCACAGCCTGCGAGCAGTGTGGAAAGGCTGTAACGCAGACTTCAGGAAGGAAGCATAAGCGATTCTGCTCCGATAATTGTCGTACCCTCTGGTGGAACGCACACCAGGACGAAATTAATAAGAAATCTGAAAAGAGCTATGTCTGCAGAAATTGTGGTAAGACCTTCACGAGCTACGGCAATAAAGAGCGCAAGTACTGCTCCCATGCGTGCTATATCGCACACCGCTATGGAGTGTGACTATGGCAGCAATAATAAACAATTCACACATAACATTAACCCCTCCAAGGAAGATGACAATGGATGCTATGCAGAAGGACTTCGAGTACCGCATAGCAGAGAAGATTGTTGATAAGCTCTTAAAGAAAGGACTCATATCAGACGAAGAATCCTGTCAGATAAATGTACTTAACATAAAGAGTTTTACTCCGTTTATGTCGTAGCTTATGACTTGATAATACTCCTCAGTAGAGTGATGTATATGGTGACCAGAAAGAAGGTGAGACTATGACAAGGATTACAGAGATAGAAGGAAATATTGCTCTTCTAAAGAAGATACGTACGGCAGCCTATGCACGTGTATCGACAGCCTCAGATGAGCAACTCTTGAGCCTAGAGGTGCAGAAGGCGCATTACGAGGAGTACATCAAGTCAAACCCTGAGTGGAAGTTCGCAGGTCTCTACTATGACGAGGGAATCAGCGGAACGAAGATGGATAAGAGAGAAGCCTTGCAGAGGCTCCTCTCTGACTGCGATAACGGCAGGATAGACAGAGTCCTCACAAAGTACATCAGCAGATTCTCCCGTAACACCACGGACTGCCTTGTGATGGTGAGACGGCTATCTAGGCTCAACATCTCCATATACTTCGAGAGGGAGAACATCAACACGCTTGAAGCAAGCGGCGAGCTTCTTCTCACCATTATGGCATCCCTTGCTCAGCAGGAGTCAGAGCCCCTCAGTCAGAACGTGAAGATGGGACTTCAGTTCAGATACCAGGACGGAAAGGTACAGGTCAACCATAACCACTTCCTCGGATACACTAAGGACAAGGATGGGAACCTCATAATAGACGAAGAGGAGGCGAAGGTTGTTAAACGCATATATAGGGAATATCTATCCGGCTCCAGCTTCCGGGATATCAAGAACGGACTCGAGAAGGACGGAATCAAGACTGGTGGAAAGAGGGATGTATGGCATGTCAGCACTGTTCAGGGAATTCTTACTAATGAGAAGTATATGGGAGATGCACTATTGCAGAAGACAATTACCACGTGTAGGATGAAACATTATTCTCCAATATATAAATGAGAATTTGAAATATTATTTT
>CAVIUT010000037.1:0-17557 GCA_963646155.1 Eggerthellaceae bacterium
CGGAAGAAGAGGACAGCTTTCTTCGGCCTTGGCCCCTTAAGCTCTTTAAATATTGCCTTGAAGTTATTATCTGCTTCAAGTTTATATTGCAACTGCTTCATCTCGAGTCTATCCAATCTGTCGAAAATCGGGGCATTTCCTTTTAAGAAGTCACGCATTTCTTTGAAAATTCGGATTAAGGCCAGACTCTGCTGGACTGCAAGTTCTCCTTTTAGAATGGTCATCAACATATATATGCCCTGTTCTGTGAATGCTTTCGGCCTATACTTTATATTCCTTCCTCTTCCGGCTTTTTCGTTCAAGGTCAAAATTTTTGACCTTGAACATATCTGAGCTTCTTCCATTGTCAACTCAATCATGAAATCTGAAGGAAATCTCTCGGCATTATTTTTTACCTGTTGATTGAAAGCCTTTGTGGTGTACCCATATATTTTAGCTAAATCAGAGTCCAGCATCACCTGCACACCTCGGACTGTGTATATCTTGTTTCTGATTTCATTTTGGTCTGTCAATGCTGAAGGTAATGTATCTTTATTGCTTTCCATATTCTCATACTACAATAGAAATGGAGGAAAGAAAGGTAAAAAGATATACGAAGGCTGAGTTTTATATGTTCCGTTACAACTTTCGAACAAAATAGAACTGTTTCGTTATAACCTTCGAACGAAACGCCTCAACCTTAGAATGGGAGAAACAATGGGTGTCGAATTTGAAATCTGCTTTTATGGGGGATTTTGAAAAAGTACACTTTTTTCTCTTGGGTTTGAGTGTTTGCTGTTTAAATATTGGTTTTATAAGGTATTGAGTTGTAATAATTTGTAAAATAAAAAAGACAGATTCTGAATTGTATCAAAACCTGTCTTAAAGGATACCAAGGGCGGGACTTGAACCCGCACGGACTCACGTCCAGAAGATTTTAAGTCTTCAGTGTCTACCATTCCACCACCATGGCTCAACAAAGGAATAATAAACAATTATTCAGATAATTGGAAGTAGATAATTATCCCGGAAAGGAGTAAAGTTTGCCTACTCACATAAATGTATATTATATTGAGTGTGACGGAGTGTTGATATATGACAAGTTGGAAAGATTTTTTTATAGGACTTGGAAGCGGATGTATTCTTGCGCTGGTAGTATGGATTATTTATTGCATCAAACTGCATGGCGCAAAGAAAAAAGGGGAAGGGGATGTTCAGAAGCTGAAAGATATGCTTACATCCCGTATGGAGATTGAGTCTGACGGTGTCAATAAACTCAAGAATGAGAATGAAGAGCTCAAGAAGTATAATGAGAATCTCAGAGTCTCTCTTCAGACGATGAGTCAGAAGCCGGGAAGAAAGGAAGTCGAGAGGCTTCAAGTCTATCAGAAGGCCGTCGACAGGCTCACAATCAACTCGCCTGGCTTCGGTGCTGCATGGCAAGCTGCATTAAAAGAAAGCGAGGAGGAGTTCAGTAAAACCTACAGCGGTGTTATTCCGTTTATCAGGAGGGTTATTCCCGGTCGTACAAATGCCCAGCTCATGGATGCAGAGGACGCCAATTCAACGGACGTTTAACCTTTCTTTTCCTCAAGTTCAAGCCAGCGTTCGGTCTTTTCGTCGAGCGCTGTTTTTTTATCGTTGTACGCTTTTGTCCTTTCCTGGAGTGTCCCCAGCGGAGTGGTGTCGGAAGTTGAGAAGGAGTCTTCGAGCTCTTTTATCTCCCTCTCGAGAGATGCTATCTCATCTTCCAGTGCTTCCAGTTCTTTTTCTTCTTTGTAACTCAGGCCCTTCTTCTCCCTTTCCTTACGCGTGCTTTCCTTTTTGACAGTTTCCTTCTTTGTAATTTCCTCAGCCTTTTTTTCTTTGTACTGGGTGTAGTTTCCGGCTAACAATGTAATTCGTTTGTTTTCGATGGAAAGAATGAAATCAACAGAGCAGTCTAAAAACGTTCTGTCGTGAGACGAGATTATCGCACAGCCGGGGAATGACGATATGTAATCCTCGAGATTCTCCATTGTCGGAATATCCAAATCGTTTGTCGGCTCGTCTAAGAGGAGGAAGTTGGGGTTGTTTATGAGGCGTGTAATAAGGTAGAGTCTTCGTCTCTCTCCGCCGGAGAGCATCATAATCGGAGTTCTCTGGCTCTCCTGCGGGAAACCGAAGAGCTCGAGAAACCTTGATGCCGTTACATCTTCTCCCGTGGAGTACCTGACTCTGTTGCCGAAGCTTTCTGCGTATTCCAATATAGTCTTTGTTTCGACTAAATTCCTTCCTTTCTGGTCATAGTAGCCGAAGACTGTGTTTACGCCGACATCAATACTGCCGCTGTCGGGTTCCCTCAGTCCTGCGATGATATCTAAAAGGGTGGATTTCCCCGATCCGTTAGGACCGATGAGTCCGATTTTGACACCCTTTGTAAATGAATAGGTGAAATCTTTAAAGAGGGTCCGCTCTCCGTATACAGCAGATATGTTCTCTATATCCAATATCTTTTTCCCCAGCCTCCGCTCGAGGGAGGAAAACTGTGTCATCCTGTCGTCCCTGACCTTCTTTATCGAGGCCTCCATCTCGCTTATTCTGTCCTTGCGGCCTTTATCCTTACCCGTTCTTGCCTGCGGGCCTCTCATAAGCCACACTAGTTCGCGCCGTAGTATTGTTTTCAGCCTCTCCTGTGCCTTTTCCTCCATCACAAGGCGCTCTTCTTTCCTTTCAAGGTACTCTGTAAAGGAGCCCGGGTGGCGGTAGAAGTGCTTTTTATCTAGTTCCCAGATAGTCGAACAGACGGAGGAAAGGATATGCCTGTCATGTGTTACGATGATGACTGCAGAAGGCGTTGATTTTATCCATGCCTCAAGGTATTCGATTGTCTCTATATCGAGATGGTTTGTCGGCTCGTCCATGAGAACAAGGTCTGCCGATAGTGCGAGGGTGCGTGCCAGTGCCGCCTTCTTCTGCTCGCCACCCGAGAGTGAGGAGAAGTCTTCGTCGCCAGTGAATGATTCATTCATATCAGTAAGAAAGGCGTAGTACCTGCGCTCAATATCCCAGAGATTGTCCCTCTCGATTATCTCCCCCAGTTTCATGGTCTCTGTTTCTCTGCCGTCTTCAATTGCCTTACGGTAGGAGGAGAGTATCTTTATATTCGAGTCATCGGCTTCATATAGGTATGAAGATACTGTAGCACCTACATTAAACGTTACTCTCTGCTCGAGGAGCGCAACTCTCGTGCCGTTACGAAGCGACACTTTTCCTTTGTCTTTAGGCGTGCGACCCGTGAGGGTATAGAGGAAAGTTGATTTACCCTCTCCGTTTCGGCCGACTATTCCGACCTTTTCTCCCTCTTCCAGGCCGAGTGTAACGCCCTCGAATAATGGCTCATCCTTAACTGTTTTCTCAAGATTCTCGATAGATAGAATATTCACGCGTCAATAATACTTGAAAGAAGGAAGAAAAAACAGATTCTCAATTGATTAGCCTTACTCTAATTCATATTATTTTGACGATGATTAAAGATGTTAACCTTGTTTTATCTCCCTTCGATGCCTTTGACGAAAGCTTTGTCATAAAGAAGGCTGCTTCTTATCTTTCCCTCAGGCGTGAAAGAATACGGGGTATTAAATACATACGTAAGAGCATAGACTCACGACGGCGTGATATCAAAATAAACCTTTTAGTAAGAGTCTTTATTGATGAGGATCCTACAGAGACCTGGAGTAAAACAAACTTTCCCGTCCTCGATAATTCCTCCCCCCGGGCTGTTGTTGTGGGCTCGGGACCTGCGGGACTCTTTGCTGCCCTCACACTAATCGAAAACGGAATAAGACCGATTGTCCTCGAGAGGGGAAAGGACGTGAGGGAGAGAAAAAAGGACTGTGCACGACTCTCTACGAAGGGAATACTTGACGAGAACTCCAACTATTCATTCGGGGAAGGAGGCGCCGGAGCATACTCCGACGGTAAGCTCTTTACGCGTTCCGTCAAGCGCGGGGATGTGAAGAAGGTACTTTCCCTCTTTGTCCAGCACGGTGCGGACGAGAATATACTCTATGAGACACACCCTCATATAGGGACGGACAGGCTTCCTGGGGTTATAGAAAACATGAGAAAGACCATCCTAGAGAGTGGCGGAGAAGTCCACTTCAATACAACTGTTACTTCATTAATCAATCGTGACGATAATATCATAGGTGTAAGGTGTCTCAGCGGTGAGGAGTTTTCCGGCCCTGTTATTCTTGCTACCGGCCACTCTGCAAAGGATGTGTACCATTTTCTAGAGAAGGACGGTATAATGCTCGAGGCGAAGAACACGGCAATAGGCGTCAGGTGCGAGCATGAGCAGAATCTTATCGACAGGATGCAATATCATAATGAAGAGGGAAGGGGATTGTATCTCCCGCCTGCAACTTATTCCTTTGTAACCCAGGTGAACAACAGAGGAGTCTACTCCTTCTGTATGTGCCCGGGAGGATCCGTTGTCCCGGCAACCACCGAAAACGGGATGCAGGTTGTTAACGGCATGAGCTCGTCCTCCCGTTCGGGTAGGTTTGCAAACGCTGCCTTTGTTGTGGAAATAAGAAAAGAGGATGTGCCTGCTTCCGGGGTATGGGGGATGCTCGATTACATAGAAAGCATCGAAAGGCGATGCTATCTTCCGCTTTTCAAGGCGCCGAGTCAGAGACTTGACGACTTCATGGCGGGAAAAATATCCTCATCTCTTCCCCAATCAACATATGCTCCCGGGTGCGAGTCGGTATCTCTGTCCGAATACCTCCCCCCTCTTGTTGCTGAGTCTCTCAAAGGTGGCTTTGAGGCGTTCGGAAGAATGACGAGGGGACAAATTATTACTCACGATTGTCTTTTACTCGCTGCCGAGACAAGAACAAGTTCTCCGGTGAGAATACTTAGAGACGACACAGGCATGGTTATAAAAGGGCTTTATGCCGCAGGAGAGGGCAGCGGGTATGCCGGGGGAATTGTGAGCGCAGCCATAGACGGAACTGAAGTTGCAAAAAAGGTTTGTGAGGAAATATGGACGAAAAATTGACGATAAAGGACGGGGTTATCGACGGCATGCCGGTAGCACTCGGGTATTTCACAACCTCAGTTGCATTCGGCCTTATGAGCACCACGCTCTCGTTTTCCCTCTTCGAGACATGGCTTACCTCATTCTTTGTATATGCCGGCTCCTCGCAGTTTCTCATCCTTTCCCTTATGAAAAGCGGGGCGGGGATATTTTCAATCGTTATTTCGGTATTCTTCATCAATTCACGCTACATTTTCATGGCATCATCACTGTCACCGCATCTTGAGACAAAATCTATACCGGCCCGGATATTTGCCGGTTTCAGTACAACAGACGAAGTATTCGCGCTTGCCTCATTCAGAAATAAAGGCGTAACTATGCCCTATTTTGCAGCATTGAGTCTCATAAGCTGGACGGGTTGGTGGAGTGGAAGCATTGTCGGTGCTCTCTCGGGAGATTTTCTTCCGTCCGTCGTGAAGACTGCATCGGTCATTACAGTTTATGCAATGTTTATTTCTCTTCTCGGCGGGGAGTGCCGTAAGGGGTGGAAAGCGATTATTGTCTTTCTTATCAGTGCAGGAGTGAACAGCGCTCTTCTTCTCTTTTTCAAGCTCTCTGCGGGATTTTCAACCATTGCTGCGATGATTAGTGCAACCGTTGCCGCATCATTCATTTTCTCGGACGAGGAGGTTTTTGGTGAGTAGAACACTTTTAATCATTATTCTATCGGGTCTTGTTACCCAGATACCCAGAACAATCCCGTATTTTCTCTCATTTGGGAGGAAACTCCCGAAGAGGATAAGAAAATGCATGCTTCTTCTTCCTCTTTCATCGCTGGGTGCTCTTGTATTTCCCGGTGTTATAACAGACTTCGGATCAGAGTGGTATGCAGGAATCGCGGCTTTAGTACTTTCGTTTGTTATTTCCTTCTTCAAGCTTCCCATGATAGTGAGCATAGTCACAGCACTTCTGACGAGTTCGCTTCTTTTACTCATCTAGACAAAAGAGGGGGGAAGGTAATATAGTAGTTATGACGCGAACGTAGCTCAGTGGGAGAGCACTTCCTTCACACGGAAGGGGTCGCCAGTTCAATCCTGGCCGTTCGCATCTTTTTTTTGCCTCAAGAAAATCCACCGGTTTCCCGGTGGACTAAGTTTATCTATTTCCTCTCTATTTCTTTTTCTTCTTTGCTGCCATTCTCTGGAAAAGCTTAACAATTTCGACAATGGGAATAACGAGGAATGCAAGGATGAGGGCGATTGAATATTCCTTGAAACCCACCGGTGTAAAGCCGAATGCGTCGGCAAGGACCGGAATTTCCAGGACTGCAGTCGTCAGAAGAAGAGAGCCGATCATCGCACCCCAGAGCACCTTGTTCTGGCTCTTGAGGGTGAATATGCTCTTACGCTGGCTCCTCATATTGAATGAGTGGAAGATTTCACACATGCTCATAGTCAAGAACGCCATCGTCATCCCGTGACTGCTTACTCCTACGGGAAGTGCGAAGTGGCCGCTCTCTATCGAGTTACCGATTATGTATGAAATGATTGTAAGTGCTGTTACAAGAATACCCTGGTAGATTATATCTCCAAGTAGTCCTCCCGCAAATATTCCGTCATCGGAGGGGCGGGGCGGTCTCCTCATTATGTCGTCTTCACCTTCCTCGAGTCCCAGTGCAAGGGCAGGGAAGCAGTCCGTTACAAGGTTGATGAAAAGGAGGTGGACTGGGTTCAGGAGCGTGAAGCCCATGATTGTAGCCGTAAATACTCCGAGTACCTCGCTCATATTCGAGCCGAGTAGGAACTGTATTGCCTTACGGATGTTGTCGTAGATTCTTCTTCCTTCACCGACAGCAGAGACAATTGTTGCAAAGTTGTCGTCGGCAAGGACCATATCTGCAACGTTCTTTGTTACGTCGGTTCCAGTTATGCCCATTCCGACACCTATATCTGCACTCTTGATTGAAGGCGCATCGTTGACACCGTCACCTGTCATTGCAGTTATGCTTCCGTTCTTCTTCCATGCTGTGACGATTCTTGTCTTGTGCTCCGGCTGTACGCGTGCATATACTCCATACTTCTTTATGTTGCGGCTGAGCTCTTCGTCGCTCATCTTTTCGATATCTGCACCGGTTATTGCTTCGTCCGCACTCTTGATAATTCCGAGTTCCTTTGCAATAGCTACTGCTGTGTCCTTGTGGTCACCGGTAATCATGACGGCTCTGATTCCTGCACTTCTGCATTCGTCAATAGCTGCCTTGACTTCAGGTCTTACGGGGTCAATCATGCCGCAGAGCCCGAGGAAAACGAGGTTCTTCTCAAGGTACTCCGGCTCATCGCTCTCCGGCTTTTCCTCCCAAATCCTTTCCGCGCATGCGAGGACTCTGAGGGCCCTGTCGGCCATAGCCTTGTTGGAAGCCATAATCTCGCTTCTCTTCTTCTCGTCAAGTTCCTTGACAATGCCGTTTTCCATGTAGTGTGTACAGCGCGAAATGACAACATCCGGTCCGCCCTTTGTGTACTGGATGTAGTCGCTCTCTCTCTTATGAACCGTGCTCATCATCTTACGGCCCGAATCGAATGGGGCTTCGTCTATTCTCGGCTCTTTCTTTTCCATGTCCTGTTTCTTGAGCCCGAGGGTGTAGGCGAAGTTCACAAGGGCACACTCTGTGGGTTCTCCCTCAGCCTTGTTCTCGCTGTTGAGGGAAGCATCAGAGCATAGTGCCATGGCCGTGGCGACGGTTTCTTTATCTCCCGTGCTGTCGACGACTGTCATTCTGTTCTGTGTAAGGGTACCTGTTTTATCTGAGCATATCACCTCGGTGCATCCGAGTGTCTCTACAGCTGTAAGTTTACGTATTACGGCATTATGCTGGCTCATCTTCGTGACGCCTATGGAGAGAACAACTGTGACGACTGTAGCCAGTCCCTCCGGAATTGCAGCAACTGCAAGAGATACTGCGACCATGAAGGTCTTGAGGATGACTGTGAGTGCCTCCCCGCTTTCCTTGAGTTCGCCTCTGGCCATGAATAGATTGAAGAAGAAGATGAATACACAGATAACAAGAACCATCTTACTCAGGCTCTTACCAAGCTCGTCGAGTTTCTTCTGCAGCGGTGTCTCTTCAGAGGAAGCACTGCTGAGGGCGCCTGCAATCTTTCCCATCTCAGTGGACATACCGGTATCTGTAATGACTGCCTTACCTCTGCCGTAGACTACGGTGGAGCCCATATAGCACATGTTCTTTCTGTCGCCGAGAGGTATTGTTGAGTCGGCTTTATCCTTGATAACATCCACTGTCTTGTTGACAGGAACACTTTCACCTGTAAGGGCCGCTTCTTCGATTTTAAGGGAAGCGCACTCTATTATTCTTCCGTCAGCCGGAACTGCATCGCCTGCCTCAAGGACTACGATATCGCCAGGAACGAGTTCGGAGGAGTGTAGGACAGTCTGTCTGTTGTCCCTTATGACCTTGCAGGTAGCTGCCGTCATTGTCTGCAGCGCCTCTATTGCTGCCTCGGCCTTACTTTCCTGGATAACGCCGAGTATGGCGTTAAGGAGGACAACGGCGACGATGATTATAACTTCCGTCCATTCGCCTTCTCCGCTTACCATCCCCGTCAGTGCAGATACTGCTGCAGCAATCATCAGGATAATCAGCATAGGGTCCTTCAACTGCTCGATAAAGCGTTGGAAAATTGTCGGCTTTTCGCTCTCCTTGAGTTTGTTCGGCCCGAATTCGGACAGCCTTTTTTCAGCACTTTCACTCGTGAGACCTTCGCTTGTACTTTTTACATTTTCAAGCGACTCTTTAACGGATAGAGAATATTCTTTACTCATCTTTCTCCCCTTTCTTCAGGTTTGGGGGTTTATGCCCTTATCTCCTAGTTTATACCAGAGATGGTTAAGATGTGGTAAAGATTAGCTGTTGAACCTGTAACCGACTCCGAGTTCGTTCGATATGAACCAATTGTCCCCGACCCTGACTCCGAACTTCTTACGTATGTTGGCCATATTGACCTGAAGCTTTTTCACGCTCGTCTCATCGCCCTGTCCCCAGACACCGTTGATGATTGCAGAATATGTCAGCATCTTTCCCTGGCTCTCGGAGAGGAAACAGAGTATGTTGTATTCCGTCTGTGTAAGTTTTATTTCGTTTCCTTTGTAGTAGACAAGGCGCGCGTTATAGTCAATTTTAAGGTCTCCCGACTCGAATATGCCCTTTGTGAGCTTTCCGCTTTCCGCGCGGTGAGAGCTGAAGCGTATGAGAACCCTTATCCGCGCAAGAAGCTCGAGGGGGGAGAAAGGTTTTGTCACATAGTCATTCGCACCTCTGTCGAGTGCATCGACTTTGTCGCTCTCGCTTCCGCGGGAGGAGAGAACAAGGATTGGGGTAGTGTAAGCCTCTCTTATCTTATCTATAACTTCTCCCCCGTCCCCGTCGGGTAGTCCGAGGTCGAGAATGACGGCATCGGGAAGATGGGAGAGAAAGAGCATCTCCGCCTCCCTGACGCTCTGGGCACATATTATCTGATAGGAGTTGTTCTCGAGTAGTGCTCCGATTACCGATCTAACCTTTCTGTCGTCCTCGACTATGAGAATTTTGTTACGGTTATTCGTCATATCTCGCCTCCAAGCGTGAAAGAGAATTCAGCGCCGCCACACTCTCTGTCGTGTGCCGTAATACTTCCGCCGTGGCCGGTGATGATTGTTTTCGCAACCGAGAGTCCTATGCCCTTATATCGGTTTCTGTCGCCGTCAGTGCCGTAGGACGAGAAGATATTCTCTCCTTCCTTTCCCAGCCCGCAGCCGTTATCGAGTACGGAGAAAATGACGTTGTCTTCATCCTTTCTTACGCTGAGTGTTATCTTCGTGTGGCCTTCTGCATGCTTATGGGCGTTATCTAAAAGGTTCAAAAGAACCTCTTCAATTAACAAGGGATCTGCCATGACTGCGGTAATTTCATCGGGTAGAAAGACTTCGATGTTTTCGTTTTCGTAGCGATTATGGAATTTGTTTACAACAGAGTCTACAAGTTCATCGACTATGACGCTTTTCTTTTCTATTTTGATGCCCCTCTCGCCGAGGCGAGTTATCGACAGGAGGTTCTCCACCATCCTCTCAAGCCATATTGACTCCTCTTTTATATTCTCGAGCATCTCTCTCTTTTTATCTATCGGAAGGTTATTGTTATCCAAGAGAAGTGAGGAAGCACTTTCGATTGTCGTAAGGGGCGTGCGTAAATCGTGTGATACAGCCCTCAGCAGGTCAGCCCTGATTCTTTCGTTCTCGCTCTCCCTGAGTTTCTTCTCGCTTTCCTTTCTCTTTGAAACAAGGAGACTTGTCACAATAGATACTGTGAGCATGATTACGGCTGAAACAAGATTGACGGGATTGATGAAATCGAAGGCGAAGAAGGGATACATGAAGGCATAGTTGATGAGAACAACCCCGACTATCGATGCAACTACTCCATAGATGTAGGATGATGTGAATAATGAAACGAGAAAGACGGCAAATACGAAAACAGTTGTTATATGTTCCTCGACATCAAGCGCACTGAACTGTATTGAGAGCAGAAAGGCCGAAAGAAGTGAAATAACAAGAATTGAAATATCTTTCAAAATTCCCTTCATCTTCAAATCTTTTTTTCAGCCTTGAGCTCTGTCAGCGCACGTGAGGCCAGGTGCCACTTCATGCTGGTATTTCCGTTTTTGACGGGGTAGAAGACACGGCAGTGTCCCTTCTTGAATGGAAGCTCGAAGTGTAGTCCTATTTTGAGGGTCGCAAGAAACACATCCTCTATATCGTCATGCTCTTCGATTTCTTTTCCTTCATAGGTCCCTTTGTAGTTCCATCCGGAGTGGGAGAGTGTCATTACGCCACGCCCGACCTTGACGTAGTTGTCAACTCCGCTTCTGTCGATTGCGTAGTCGACTACCTCTTCCATCTTGAAGTCGTCCCTGAGAGCTTCCTTCTTCATTTCATCAAGCTGCCAGTCATACCATGATACATAATCAGTAAAGAGATGCTTGTTCTTCATATTCCAATTGAAGTGGAATGTATCATCGAGTTCTGCCTCAGCGTGGCAGTGTGTGCACCAGACTTTGTTGCCTTTACTCTCCAGGGTGAACTCTTCGCCG
Organism: Eggerthellaceae bacterium; assembly: GCA_963646155.1. Classification (GTDB taxonomy): domain Bacteria; phylum Spirochaetota; class Spirochaetia; order Sphaerochaetales; family Sphaerochaetaceae; genus Ornithospirochaeta. The sequence goes on from CAVIUT010000037.1 coordinate 11,149, forward strand.
CAACCGGGACATTTGTAGAACATGGTGGTAAAACCATCAAGCTTATCGTTTCCTTTTACGTGGACGTTATATCTCTTCTGGTACTCGTAGTCGTTGTAGGTGAGGCTCTTTCTTATGCGGTCCATGATTTCCTCAACGCTCAGTGTCTCTGCCTCTTCCTTTGTGATGATGAGAGACGTTGTTACATCGGTGCGTCCCCTGTGGGTATCGAGCGACCACTTGGCATTCCCGAGTCCGGCACCTTCTATGAGGGATGCATAAACTGCAGTTCTGAAGACCTTGATTGTCTTTGCTATCGACGGGGAGATGTAGCCAAGGCTCCCCGCTGCATATACCGTACCTTCGGGTGCGATGAAAACAAGGGCCTTGTTCTTATCGAGTGCGTAACGAATCATCTTCATCGAGGCCATATCGGGCGCGAACTGGTACTTGGGTATCACCCCCATGTGTCTCAGCCAGAAATTGAGCTTTTTGAAGGTAAACCAATGATATGTTCCGACAAAGGTGATACGGCGCGGCCAATGCGATGAGGCCACGAACTTATAATCCTGGTTTGATGTATGGTTTGAAAGAATGAGTGCCGGTCCCTTCGGTTTAACTCCCTTATGGTGTATGTTGTAGCGTATCTTCAAATAAATCTGGTATATTCCGATTACAACCCAATAGAGAAAGGGGCTGGGTTTCCTGACAAGCTTTTTCTGCTGGTTTTTCTTCTTTTCTTCCATAGTGCTAGGTTATCACAAAGGGGATGTGATTTAAAAGAGACAAAAAAGTGGAAGAGAGGACCCTTCCACCTTCAATTCACTGGATACTTCTAATCAGAGCCGAAAGCTCTTTTGCTGCATTAGGAATCGGAATGTATGTTGTGTTGATTAAAAGATCGTAGTTGTTTCTGTCGCCCCATTCCTGTCCCGTGTAGAAGTCGTAGTATTTCTTTCTGTTCTTGTCGATGGACTTAATCTGCTTCTCAAGTTCCTTGTCGGTGAGAGTCTCCGCGTCTTGAGATTTCTCCCTGCAGCGTTTAATCTTCTCGCTCATATCGGCATAGACGAATATTCTAAGAGGATTGAAATCTCTTAAAATATAGTCAGCACATCTTCCGACTATGATACAGTCGGATTTCTCCGCCATCTCCTTGATTATCGCAGTCTGCTCCTGACAGACCTTGTTTGTCTGGTCCATCATGGGTGACATTACAGGATGGAATGACCTTACTACATGTATCGGGTAGCTTGCGACAGGGGAATGTTCGACGATAGCCCTGACGTAGCTTTCGCTCAGCTGTGTGCGGGCGGCAATCTCCCTCAGAATCTCCTGGTCATAATATGCGTAGCCCAGTTCTTCACTGAGACGGCGGGCAAGTTCCCTTCCTCCTGAGCCGAATTCACGACCTATTGTTATAATTCTATTCATATCTGCCTCCACTTTTATTGTACAACACTTACTTTCAAAGCGTTCAACTTTTTAAAAAATTTAAACCAATTAAAGGGGAAATGAAAGAAAAATTTGAAAAATCAATATAATCATTTTGCATTGTTGCCTTTTTTCTCCCTTATGTGCTAAAAGTTATGTAGTTCAAAGTACAGGAGGAAAGACGATGATAATTAAAAAAGCAAACGTGGAATACTACTTTCTTTCTGTTAATCCACGCGTTTAAAGATACCCGACCATTTTTATTACTTAAGTAAGGTAGTTATGCTGCCGTTTTCCTTGGAGGGAAAAGTGAAAAAAATCAAGTTATCGCATTATGCGCTTAGAAATATTAAATTTTATGTCATATCGCTCTCGTGCCTTGTTGCGGCAACTGCGCTGAGGGTGCTTGCCCCGACACTGCTATCGAGAATAATCGATGAAGTTATAGGAAACAGAAATTATTCGGTTTTCTATACTCTTTTAATCGAGACTGCACTATGCTATGTCGGCACCGGAATTTTCGGCTATGTGCAGGAGCTGTCGTCCGATACGATAGCAAAGCGGGTTGCTTCGGATTTACGAAACGATGTTTTTTCTTCGATATCGCTCAAGGACGGTGAGTTCTTCCAGGAGCGAACGAGCGCAGACCTCATGAGCCGCACTACATCAGATACAGACTCAATCGGCTTCATGTTCGGGTTCTGCGGTATTTTCCTCCTCGAGATTATCGTACTTGTAATATCGCAGTTTACGGCGCTTATGGTTGTAAGCCCCCGCTGTGCCCTTGTTCCTGTTGTATGTCTTCCCGTCATTGCTTTTCTTGCCGTCAAAAGCGAGAAGAAGGGTGATGAACTCAGTGACGCCATCTCAGATAAGCGCGCGGATTTAAATGCTGCCGCAAGCGAGGCCATAATGGGGATAAGGACAGTCAAGTCGTTCGGGTGCGAAAGAAAGGAAGTGGACCGCTTTAAAAGGGAAGCGGGTATTTTCCGTAATCTTTCGCGTTCATTCGATTACCTCTGGGTTCACTGGTGCACTCCCGAGAGCATGATTGCACTTATGATGGTTCCTCTCACAATACTTATCGGAGGTATTGAAGTTGTAAACGGGAGAATGACACTGGGGACCCTTACCTCTGCAATCCAGTACACAAACGAGCTCAGCTGGCCGATGATGGAGATAGGATGGCTCTTTGTGGAGGTCTCCTCGGCGAGGGCCGGATGGCGTAAAGTCAAGGCGATTTTATATGACGAGCCCAAAATCAAGGATGGCAAAATTGAGATGGACACAAAAGGAAAGACGATGAAATTCGAGCACGTTTCGTTTTCGTCGAAGGGGAGGGATCTTGTAAAGGATGTGTCGTTTACAATAGAGCCGGGAAAAACTGTCGCCGTGATGGGATCCTCGGGGTCGGGTAAATCACTTATTACGTCCCTTGCCGTAAGGTTCATCGACCCCACCGGGGGCAGGGTCACAATCGGCGGTGTCGACATGAGGGATCTGACGCTCTCATCAGCCCGCGGCTTTTCCTCCATTGTTACCCAGGATGTCTTTCTCTTTTCAGATACAGTAAAAAACAACATAGCACTCGGAAGCCGCAGCGACTACAGCGAAAGAGACGTGAAGGAGGCTGCAGAGAATGCCGAGGCGAGCGAGTTCATCGAGAAACTCGAGAACGGATGGGATACGATAATAGGTGAGCGCGGAGTGGGACTATCCGGCGGTCAGAAGCAGAGACTCAGTATCGCCCGTGCGTTCATGCGTAAGGCCGAACTTTTAATCCTTGACGACGCAACCTCCGCTCTCGATATGGAAACCGAGCGCGAGATAGAGAGAACAATAAAAAAGGAAGGTAAGCGTAGTCTCTTGATAACCGCACATAGAATAAGCGCTGTCAAGAGTGCAGACGAGATACTTGTACTTGAAAACGGATTCGTTAAGGAAAGGGGAACTCACGAAGAGCTTTTAAAGAAGAAGGGACTTTACTGGGAGACCTACCTCAGTCAATATCCTGACGGGGAGGTGGCATTATGAGACAGAACTACAAGAAAGACGAGAAAAACGCATCAGTGGGGAAGAGAGAGACGATAGCGCGTATCCTCCATTATTGCGGAGGGTATAAAAAGCAGGTTGTTGTGATATCTCTTATTGCTGTCTTCAGTTCTTTGAGTAAGACGCTGATTCCTATTCTGACTGAGAAGGCTGTTGATAAGGATATTGCCTCGGGTGATTTGAAAGCGCTCCTTAGGACAACGCTTACGGCACTACTACTTGCCCTTTTCTGGGGGGTGACGAGCATAATCAGGGACAGAATGACCAACAGGATGGCGAACGATGTAGTCTACAGGGCCAGGACCGAGACCTATGAGAATATACTTTCCCTTCCTCTCGGCTTCTTCGATTCCCGGCCGTCGGGTAGGATAATAACACGTGTCATCAACGACTCCGATAAGCTTAAGGAGATAACAAAGAGCCTTACGAGCACTTTAATTCCTTCAATCGTTTTCCTCATCTCCATAATGGTCATAATGACTTTTATGAATCCCATCCTTGCACTATCGACCTTTATCGTGATTCCTCTCCTTGTAATCTCGACATACCTTATCGTCATCAGGGGATACCATAACTGGGAAAACCACCGGAAGAAGGAGAGTAACTTCACATCCTTTGTCCATGAGGACTTCTCGGGAATAAGGGCCATACAGTCATTCAGGGCCGAGGAGGAGACCGGGAGGGAGTGCGGCAGACTTCTTGATGAGACAAAGTCATCCTGGGTCAAGGCTGTCAGGCGATCCGATGGATTCGGAATAATCATTTCACTCTCCCAGGCACTGGGCTACGTGTTGCTGTTTTTATGTGCAGTCAAGTGGATGAAAGAGGGGGAGTGTAGTGTGGGTGAGATTCTTGCCTTCATTACTTATATCGGGTATTTCTGGCAGCCCATCAGAACACTTGCAAGTATCTACAACACGCTGATCAACAACCTTTCGGCAGCTGCAAGGGTATTCGAGATGATGGACGAAAAGAGCGACATAGTTGAGGACGAAAACAAAATAGAGCTCAAGGTCGATAAAGGCGATGTTGAGTTCAGAAATGTCACATTCAGCTATCCCGATGACGAGAGCGTCAACATACTTGAGAATCTTTCATTCAGGACAAAGGGCGGTGAGACCATCGCGCTCGTCGGTCCTACCGGCGCGGGAAAGACTACGATAATCAACCTTCTTGCGCGCTTCTACGACCCCGTTGAAGGCGAAGTTTTGATAGACGGTCAGGATATAAGAAAGGCATCGTTCGAGAGTCTCAGAAAGGCTGTTGTTGTAATGCCGCAGGACTCCGTTCTCTTCAGCGGTACGATAAGAGAAAACCTTTTATACGGGAAGAATGTTTCGGATGAAGAGATGGAGAAGAGAATAGCGGAACTTAATCTGACATCTCTCATTTCCTCCCTTCCTTCCGGTTACGACACCCTTATAAAGGACGCATCGCTCTCATCTGGACAGAAACAGCTTATAGCACTTGCCCGCACTCTCATTGCATCCCCGAAGGTGCTGGTACTCGATGAAGCAACAAGCAATGTCGACACACGTACCGAGATGATGGTCCAGGAGGGTTTGAAGATATTGATGAAGGATAGAACTTCCTTTATTGTCGCACACAGGCTCAGTACAATCAGAAATGCAGATGAAATCTTTGTTGTCGGCAATAGGACGATAATGGAGGAGGGAACACATGAGAGCCTGATGAAGATAGAGAACGGTGAGTACAGAAAACTGTATCTCAGCCAGTTCAAGGGTCTGGAGGACTGAAATGGGAGAGAAAAGATGGTGCCCGCTTTACGGCAGGTGCGGTGGATGTGAATACGTCAACAACAGCTACAGCTATGAACTCGAGATGAAAGAGGCTCTTGTGGAGAAGTTCACTTCGCGCTTTTCCCGCGTCAACGAGATTGTCCCAGCTCCAGAACTTACACACTTCAGAACAAAGATTCAGGCTGTGTGCGGACACGACAGGGACGGTAAGTTCATAACGGGACAGTACAGGAAAAACTCCCATGCCCTCATCCCGATCAGAAACTGTGTTCTTGAAAATGGAAAGGCTACAGCCGTTTTACAGACAGTGCGTCAGATGGCGTCGCGCTTCGGGATAAGAGCATACGATGAGGATAGAATGACGGGCGACCTGAGGCACATACTTGTAAGAGTAAGCAGAAGCACAGGCGAGACCCTCGTTGCCCTTGTCACAGCTGAAAAGGACTTTCCGCATAAGGCTGATTTTGTCTCGGCCCTCCATCAGAAGAACGAGAGCGTAACAACTGTTGTCCAGATTATCAACAACAGTGACACAAGCATGGTCATTGAAGACGACAGCGAGGAGATTCTGCTCTACGGCAAGGGATGTATAACGGAAGAAATCTGTGGCCTGAAGTTCAATATAAGCGCAAAAAGCTTTTTCCAGACAAATCCCGGGATGGCAGAAATTATATACAAAAAGGCACTTTCTCTTGCGCGCCTCCGCCCCGGCGACAGGGTGCTCGATGCATACTCGGGTACGGGAACGATAGCGCTCATAGCAGCTTCCTCATCTGGGGTTGATGTTGTCGCAGTCGAGAATAACCCGCGTGCCGTAAAGGATGCAGAGAAAAATGCTGTAATGAACGGAATATCGAACGTGATGTTTATAAATGACGATGCTGCAAAATACCTCAAGCAAGCAAAGAGGAAAGGCGAAAAGTTCGATGTTATCTTTCTTGACCCACCCAGGGGAGGATCAAGCGAGGAGTTCCTGGCCGCTGCGAGCAAGGTTGATGCTGACGGGATTGTTTATATTTCCTGCAACCCCGAGACGCTTGGTCGTGACCTGAGATACATGACTCACTTTACACCCTACAGAGTCCTCGAGATACAACCCTTTGATATGTTCCCGGGATCTGGACATGTTGAGACGGTTGTCCTTCTTTCCAAGGGAGAAATCGACTCGAAAAAGGTGCGTGTGG
>CAVIUT010000038.1:0-17264 GCA_963646155.1 Eggerthellaceae bacterium
GTTTTCATATCCTGGATATCCAGCTTCTTTATTAATAACAATTTGAGAATCCACATTAATGTTTGTCTTTTTATCATCACCTACCCAACCTTTTGTGAGTCCATTCTTTTTTGTAAGAGTGATAGTTCCACCCGTAGCACTAAGCTTACCGCTCCTTACCAGAATTCCGATTCCACCTGTGATATTGAATGTTCCACCATTGATGTTAACGGTTCCAGTATTGGCCATGTAGATACCGCATGCGATGTAGCCGTCAGATTCAATATTTCCGTTGAATGTTCCACCGCTGATAGTGATTTCATAGCCTTCACATAGTGTAGAACCGTTTGTTATTACAACAGCATTGTCTTTAGAGGTGAATGTTCCACCGGTAATAGTTGCTTTGCCCTCTCCTACAACGTTGACACAGCCTTCCTGTGACTCAACTGTGACGCCTTCTGATATCTCCAGGTCACCGCCACCAGTACAAGTTGACTTATCCCAATAACCAGACCAGATACCATTTGTTGTATTGTAAGTGCCTCCTTCAAGTTTTAATGTAGCACCGCTTGTTACAGCAACGTCATATGTAGCTACAGTACCATTCCCTTTTATTGTTACGCTGACACCACTACCAGATACGTCAATATAATTACAGGAAAGCGTCTTCTCATTCAGATCGAGTGTCAGACTCTTCTTCAACTCAATCGCTTTATCTGCCATGTCAATACCAGCGATGAGAGTGACTGTTCCATTTGACACTGCATTTATTGCATCTTCAAGCGATGGATAATAGGTTCCACTACTTCCTTCTCCCTGAGATGTTTTCGCAACAGCTCCAGTGAATGTAAGGTCCTGAGCGCTTCCTTGATTGTCTACATAGATAGAACCACCGTCAACAATCTTGATTTTATCAGGATTTTCCAACGAGCCACCGTACAGTCTTATCGTAATTGCTTTATTAACCTCAATCTCACTCTCACTTTCAAGTGTCAAATTCTTTAGGATAATAATCTCATCGTTACCAGAGGCAACTGCAATTGCGCCTTTCAATGTTGGGTAGTATAAACTTGATTCTTCTCCAGAGTTCACAAGTACAACCTCAGAGCCTTCAATGTCGAATGGATCTTTACTCTGTTCTTCCGAGAAGTTTTTCACAGAAATAACCACATCCTCAGCTGTGATAGAACCACCATTAACCTTCATGACACAGCTGTTCATATCGATAGTAATCGACTGAGATACTGTTATATCAGATGTGATCTCGATACCGTTACCAAACTTAACTGTCGATACCCCTTCAGCGTTTACTGCTTCAGCGAGAGCCTTCTCGTCCTTGACAGTAATTGTTGCCCCTGTAACTGCGTTCTCATACTTACATGTATCGCAGACTTTAACAGCCTTACCGTTCTTGACTACTGCGTCTGAACTGTATGCATGGGCAGACTTTGTATCCTTTTCTCCGCAGACACACTCGTACCAATGATTGGTTGTGTCATATTTGGAAATATTATAGGTATGTTCTGTTTCAATTGTGATATAGCCGCAAGTCTCACACTTCTGCTGATGATAAGCGCCGTCTGAAGAAATCACATACTTTAAGTCGTGGTTTTCCTTTACTGTTGTATAACCGCAGGCACATTTCTGATAGTGACCGTCAGCATCATCCTTAACATATGTCAGGCTATGCTCTTTTTCACTGAATTTGTAAGAACAGCCGGCCTTTGTACATTTATGCCAGTGCGTGTTCTCGTCATAGCCGTAATTTTCTGACTCTTTATGGGTATGCTCTTTCATGTCAATTGTGGCTTTGACAAGATAACCACAGACTGTACAGGAGCCGTGCTTCTCGCCTTCTTCGTCTTCTGTGGAGTCCTTATCGATTGTCCACGCTTCAACGATGTGGCTTTCAGCTTCTTTCTTGTAACCACAGACGCATGATTCCTGGTGCTTGGTCTTGTCTTCAGTGACAGCTGCAGTGAATGTATGCTTTACAGCCTCAGTCTTTGTACTGCAGAGTGTACATACCTGATAATGTTCAGCCTTATCATCTGTCAGCTTATACTCGTTCTTGTGCTCTTCTTCGACTGAATATCCGCACGTCTTACATGTCTTGATATGCTTAGCCTTATCTTCTGCTGCCTTGTACTCCCAGACATGTTCGCCCTTGCCGTCTACTTCTTCGGTATCGCCACAGGTAGCGGGATGCCAGTGATATGTCTCATCATACTTCCAATCCTGAGAGAATTCATGCACGTGAGGTGCATCGTCACACGATACAAATACAGTCATTATGGCCAACGCCATAAGGAAAATTGTAATTACTTTTTTCATATACTCCCCTTTGCAGGATGTTTCCTACAACCATAAGTATACCCCCCCCCGTTTGCTGTAAAGCATTTTTAAATCCTTATATCATAAGTAATTGTATTAGTTAAAATTTTCTTGGGTAGTTTTTTTGTTCTCAGGTGATTTTCAGAAAGAAGGGAAAAAAGGATAATACAGCCATGAAAATACTTATCGCATCAGATATACACGGCTCGGAGTATAGAGCACAGCAGATACACACCATATGGACGGAAGGTAACTTTGACAAAGTAATACTTCTCGGGGATTTGTTATATCACGGGCCGAGGAATGATTTACCCGAGCACTACAGGCCTAAAGGAGTAATTCCACTTCTTTCAGATATGAATGACAGCATCGTCGCCGTCAGGGGAAACTGTGACGCAGAGGTTGATCAGATGGTACTGCCCTTTTCTATCACTGATGACTCAAAGTGGCTCGAAATCAACGGAAAGAAGATATTTTTGATGCACGGCCACCATGACCTCGATTACACCGGCGCAGATATCGTCATGAGCGGCCACACACATATTCCGGTACTCGAAGAAAAAAACGGAGTGTTATTCTTCAATCCCGGCTCGACGACAATTCCGAAGAACGGAAGCGAGCCGAGCTACGGAGTATGGGATGAAAACGTGATTTCAATCATATCCCTAGACAACTGGAACGTAGTCAAGGCATGGGAATTCTAATTTAACTTTAACTTTCCCTTCTTCTCCTGTTATATCAACAGTACCGTTATGGAGTTCCATTATCTGGTAAACAATACTGAGGCCCAGTCCCGAGCCTCCGCTTGTGCGTGACTGGTCGCCGCGGCTCCACGGCTCGAAGAAAAGAGGGAGCGGGTCGGGAAGATTACCGTCGTTGACAATTTCGATGACAAGGTTATTTCCTTCCTCTCCTGTCGTGATGACGGGAGGATTATCACCGGTGCGGTATTCAATTGCATTCTGCAATACTTCCTCAAGCGCCCTCACAATGAGAGTATCATCGGCATAAACAATGGTTGATGGATCGAATGAGAGAGTAACGCTGCCGTTGACTTTATAAAGTGCTGTTTCAACTTCATCCTTAAGAACAAGTTCACTTTTCGAGCACTTTACATCAGGCGAAAGGAGATATGAGTAATATGATACACTCTGTATCCTTTCCTTGAGTGTATCATTCTCCTTCTTCAAAGTTTCTACTGTCTCCATTGTGAGAGGAAATAGTCCGTCGGTCACACCCTCGAGAATCATATTCATGCTTGTGACGGGAGTATTGAGGTCGTGGGATATGTTACGTATCCACTCCTTACGGGATGCAGAGTGACGCCTTAAATCCCGTCCGAGAGCCTCGATTGACGCGCCAATCTGGTTGTACTCCGTTATCTTGGTATCTGGAATCGTGACATCGAAGTGCCCCGTAGAGAGAAGCGAGAGGGCCTTCTCTATATTCTTCACATGCTTTTCCGTGCCTCTCGAGACGAAGTAGGCAAGAATAAAACCGACGACAAGAATCAGAGGAATCGAGAATGCAAGGACTTTATATATTTCCTGGAGGATGAACGATGTCGGGGTGTAGTAATCAACGGAGTAGACAAGAACATCCAGGTAAGCGGCAAGTGAGTCGTTTATATATACAGATATCGTTCCTGCTATATCGGCCTTCTTGATTGACGAGGGATAGAGGACGTTTATCTTATCCTTCGAGTGTGTCTTATAGAAAGCGACACTCTCTATCTCGGTTCCGAGAATGTCCGCCATTGTTATATCAAGTTCATACTCGGGAGCGGGGAGCTCGTAGAGTACGGTGCGGGTTGTTGATGTGCTCTGTCCCGTCGTATCTTCGATATAAGAAAAGCTGTTACCGACAAAGTTCGTAAGCTGGGGAACAATCGACCCGTCCCCGGATTGTCCGAATGTCAGCATCTGACCGCCGTTTACACTCCTCAGGACAAATCCGCTTATTCTTTCGCTTACATTCGAAAATACGTAGTCATATATATTATCGGCATTCCTCACGTCGGCATTCTCAAGCGACTTCTCCACGTTTTGGGCAAACTCATCGAACACCCTCTCCGACCAGGTATACATAACCCTCTTTGAAAAGACGGTTATACATGCAACCTGCAGAAGCGTTATTGCAATGAGAATGAGGACAATGGCGAAGAAAAGCCTGAAAAGCTGTCTATGCATTAAGCCTTCTTCCCCGAGAACCTGTAGCCGTAGCCGCGGACGGTGTCAATCCAGTTACCCGGCCTGAGTTTGGTCCTTATGTTCTTTATGTGTGTATCTACAACACGTTCATAGCTCTCGAATGAGTAGTCGAAGCACTCCTCGAGAATCTGGGCACGGGTGATGAGGTTCGGTTCGTTAGATACAAGATAAAGCACAATCCTCCACTCAGCAGCTGTGAGGTTGATCGGCGTATCATTAACCCTTATCTCATGTATGTCTTCGTCGATGTAGAGAGTATTCTCGCCGTCGAGGTAGGTATACTTGTTCTTCGAGTTACCCGAGCCCTCGTCCAGGCGCCTGAAAAGTGCCTGTATTCTAAGTACAAGTTCCTTGGGGCTGAAAGGCTTTGTTATATAGTCGTCAGCGCCCAGTTCGAAGCCGAGAATTCTGTCGCTCTCGTCAACACGGGCAGTTAAAAAGATTACCGGAAGGTGTTCGTTCTTCTCCTTCATCTCCTTAACAAAGGCAAAGCCGTCACCGTCGGGAAGCATGACATCCTGAATAAGGAGGTCAGGAGATTTCTTACAGAAGGCTTCCCTCGCCTCTGCTATCGACTTGAACCCTTCAGCTTCATAGCCTGAGAGTGAAAGATACTGTACAACACCGTTTCTGATTACTTCATGGTCTTCTACTACATAAATAAGCTTCATGGAGTTATTTTTAGTCCTGAACGGGCAATTAGCAAGTTTAAAAGGTGTAAATATACAAAAACTACAATTTTGAGGAGAGAAGACGCTCTACTTCCTCCACCAAAGAAGAGTTTCTCTCTTCGCTGTAGAGGAATGTTTTAATCCCGAACTTCTCCGCAGCTTTGAGATTTTCTTCTCTGTCGTCGACAAAGAAGGCCTCGTCTCCCGCAGTGTTCTCCTTCTCCAGGATGTACTTGAAGAATGATAGCGACGGCTTTGACACACCCATCTCATGGGAGAAATAGAGCTTATCGAAATAGCCGAGGGGATTTTCTGAAAGTTTTTCAATTACATCGACATGTGGCTGAAAGGTATTAGAGCCGATGACAAGTCTCACGCCCTTACGTCTGATTGCGTCAAGGACAGGAAGAAGGGAGATGTTGGTGCGCGGGGAGTAGATAGACGAGAAGATATTGCCTTCTATTTTCAAGCCGAATTCCGTCTCGAGGTGTCTCATATAGAGGGATGTATCCATAAAGCCTTCAATCATCGGGTAGCCGTACTTTCTGTAGTCCTTTTCGAGCACCTCCGGCTCGATATTAAGGTGTTCAGCAATTGATGGAAGGTTCATGCCGTCGAGGACAAGAACTTCGCCCATATCGAAAATGAAGAGTTTAGTTTTCATAGTTTCTCCTTACCTTTTTTAACTAATTTTCTATAGGCAATAATACCGGCGAGTGTGAAGACGACGATAAGGACAACTATGACTATGGCTATCGTGTAGCTCTTCTCCCCTGCCGCCGACCCGCCGATAGAGCTTATCCAGGCTGCCGGGATTCTCCCGAGAGTCGACATGAGGGCGAAAATCCATAACGGCATATCTGTAAGGCCGCAGAAAAAGCACAGGAGGTCCTTCGGAGTTCCGGGGATGAGAAAGAGAATGAGAATCAATAAGTCGCGCTGCCGTGTTGTCTTCAGGAAGTCCAGCTCCTCTATTTTTTCCTTACTGAAGAATACCTCAAGCAGCTTTATTCCGAATTTTCTGACAAGGAGAAAGACAGTTATGGACCCCAGACCCAGGCCGATTGTACTGAGCACTGTCGCTTCCGCGTGTCCGAATGCATAGCCGCCTGCAACTTCAATGGGCCCGCCGGGTATTATTGCAACGAGCACCTGGAGAAAACAGATAGCTACATAGCCCAGTTTTCCCCATATCCCCATACTCTCAATCCAGGCTCTGAACTCGTCGGGGTTCTTTGCAGTCCTGACAATGGGAAGGCCGATAAAGATAAGCATACAGACGGAGAAGACAACGAATACGACTATACTCGATATCCCGATTATCTTCTGCTCTTTCTTACTAAGTTCACGTTTCACTGGAGTATCCTGCCGGAAAGAGAAGGGAATATCTCACCCTTGAGTAAGGAGAGCCTGCCGTTGACGATTACTGCCTCGATTCCCTCATTTGTCATATCGCAATTGCATTTGAGTGCGTTGTAGTCGAATACTGTTATATCGGCCTTATTGCCTTCTTTGATTACTCCCCTGTCCTTGAGGCCGAAGCGGGACGCCGTCTCACTCGTCATTCTTCTTATACCTTCCTCGAGAGACAACAGTCCCTTATCCCGCACATAGTGTGATAAAAATTCAACAGCTGCATGATAGGAGCGCGGATGAGGATAAGGCGAGGAGTATAGGCTGTCGGAGCCGAAGCACATGAGGGGATGTACCATTATTCTCTCGAGGCTCTCCTCCGTCTCTGTTGTATCTGTCATGACGGCGAGTCCCGTTTCATCCCTCAGGATATCGAATAAGGCATCGAGAGGGTCGGAATAACCCATCCCGGAGGAAATCTGGCTGAGGCTCATATTATTGAATTGAGGAGAAGACGAGAGGAAAATTGCCTTTATCTCGTCCGGTCCAACTAGTGGATATATGCTGTCCCAGGTCTTGTCTTCGTTTATCTCCTTCTTTATCGTCTCCCTTTCGCTCTCGAGGGAAAGGGCCATACGCATTTCCAGCTTCGTCAACGCGAGGATTCTGGGAGGTAGAAGCGAATAAAGAGAAGTCGAGCCGAAAGTATATGGATATTGGTCGAACTTGACGTCAAGTCCATCTTTACGATAGTTCTCGATTAGCGCGAGCATCCTCCCCACTTCCTTCTGATTCTCCCTTCCTATTGCCTTGAGATGCGAGACCTCGGTTTTAACTCCTGTCTTTTTCGCTGCATCGAGTACTTCCTTAAGAGAATCGTAACATCCGTTACCTTCACTACGGTGATGGAATGTGAATATCTTTCCCTTTTCTTTTACTACAGAGAGAAGCCGTTCGAGTTCATCGCTGTCGGAGTAGACACACGGCGAATAGTAGAGCCCTGTCGAGAAACCTCCCGCCCCGCTCTCGAGTTCAGTGGAAAGAAGGTCACACATCGCCTTTTTCTCTTCCTCTGTCGCTTCTCGTCTCGAGTCCTCACCCATGACAGCTGTTCTAAGCGCCGTATGGGAGACCAGAAAGAGCTCGTTGATTCCTATTTTCTTTTTTTCATAGTAACTTTTGAATGATGTAAAGTCCGTCCAGCCCCAATTATCCCATTCACCAAGAACATCCTTCACCATATCCTTCAAAACTGGATTTCTGTACGGGAAGACTCCGATGCCGCAGTTTCCGCTTATATCTGTAGTAATACCCTGCCTGATTCTCGCTTCCGCCGTCTCATCCATGAGGACCAGAAAGTCGGTGTGTGTATGTGCATCGATGAAGCCGGGCGATATATATTTCCCGCTGCAGTCGATTACAAGCTTTGCGCGCGATATGTCAAGCGGAGTAATAAGGGCGATTGTGTCGTCAAAGATGGCGATGTTGGCCTTGAAGGGTTTATTCCCCGTACCGTCGATAACAAGACCGTCTTTAAGAATAATGTCATACATCTTTTTCAATCTCCCCGTATGTCTTGACTAGCATTCTTTCCATGAATGCCGTCATATCTGTATAGACTCCTCTGGAGGAGACAAGAGCATAGGCTGCCTTTGCTTCATCAAGCGAGGACGGCATAATTGTCGGAGGGATGAAGCCTCCCCTCATGAGAGAAGATGAAAAGACAAGGTAAAAGAAAAGCGGACTGTAGTCCTTGTACGGCGCCACTCTCATCATTTCGCCCGTTAAAAGCAGTGATGACGACAAGGCATGCATCTGCGACCACATCGTTTCGTACTGGGTAAGGGTTATCTCGATGGCGTCCCCGCGCTCGACCTTTTCTCCCCCTCTCATCACATAACCCTTTTCATAGGAGCCGTCGGTCTCTTCAACGCCCCTTAAAAGTGATACATATAGCCTCTTAAGCTCGCCCTCTCCAAGCTTTACATCACGCTTCGACTCTTCTTTCAGTAGCGAGAAGAAGTTTACGGTAAGGATATGAATCTTGAGGCTGAGGTTATATACAAGGAAACCCGAGAGAATTCTCTCGATTTCGTCCTCCGTCACACTCTCGCCCGAAAGCGCAAAGAGGGACGAAAGCGTAAGTGCAACACGCCTCTTGAGGGATGGCGACGAAAAGTACTCAGACACCGTATGAAGTCTCTTCAAGTCCTTTAAAGTATCAACATCGACTGTCCCGGGACGTATATCGAGAGCCTTGAAACGCCTTAAGACCCTGCCGTCTCCGGGCTTCGGGGTTGAGGCCGGAATAACCCATGACCAGCCGTTTCTGACTGCCCCGTCTATACGACCGTCATTGCAGAGGATTCGGACACGACGTGGAGTTATTCCCCACTTCTCACTTGCACTCTTCACATCCATGTATTTCATGGGCTTATTGTTCCCCTTAAGGGGAAAATAAACAAGACGATTATTCCCTTTTCTTTCCTTTTATTCCATTTTCATTGTTTGTAGGAAAGCTTTTTCTCAAGCCACTTGAATAAGAGTTCAAGCCACTCTGATGCACATTCTTCGTATGAATTGACATCATGGGTACATATCGAGAGGCCGTGCTTCCCCTTTTCAAAGAGGTGGCACTCGAAAGGAACGTGGGACTTTGAAAGAGCTGACGAAAGAAGAATCGAATTCATCACACTCACTGCCTCGTCTTCCGTCGTCTGCCAGATGAAGACTGGAGGAAGCGACGGGGAAACTTCTTTCTCAAGGGAGAAGTATCTCATCTTCTCCTCATCGCCGCCTGTAATATTGTATGTACTGCCGTCGTGGCCGTACTCACCTGTCGTCACAACAGGATAGCAAAGTACCAGGGCATCGGCTCTTTCATCGTCTTTCTTCAGGTGACACTGGCTCGAAAGCGCCAGGTGTGCCCCTGCAGAGAAGCCGAGAAGGACAATCTTGTTTTCAATCGTGTCAAACTCTTCAGCGTGACTACGTATGTAGGAAAGTGCTGCCATAACTTCCCTTTCGGGTTCGCTTTGGGCTATGTTTTCTCTTTTCACAGTGTAATCAAGGATGAATGCCTGGTAGCCGTGAGAAAGAAAATAAAGCGCAACGGGCTCCTCTTCACGCCTTGAGCGGTGCTCGTATCCACCTCC
The DNA here is from genome assembly GCA_963646155.1 of Eggerthellaceae bacterium. Taxonomy (GTDB): domain Bacteria; phylum Spirochaetota; class Spirochaetia; order Sphaerochaetales; family Sphaerochaetaceae; genus Ornithospirochaeta. Next base: position 9,703 of record CAVIUT010000038.1, read on the forward strand.
TGCAAGAATTAGAACAGCAGGACGGAGGTAAGGGGTATTATCATCAAGTCTCTGATGTAGGGCGTATTTGAGCTTCACGCCTCCAACTTCTCTTTCAAGCCATACCATGTTCTTTCTTCCATTCGATAGTATCTGCAATGAGCATTCTGGCAAATTCCGGAGCTGAGAAGACAATAGGAAGGGAGTTCATTTCCTCCTTTATTCTCTCAAGCACTGTCGGATCCTTATATACGTGCTCGATTATATCCAGCTTACGCTCGAGGTCATCCTCGCACCAGCCGACGGGATATACATCGAAGAAGAGCTGGGTGGATCGTCCCATGTACAGCACTTCAGATACCAGAAACGGCCGCTTTAGGTACAAGGACTCCATGAGTGAGTTGGCACCCGCCTTTCCCATCTGCATGTCACATGCCATGATGTACTCCTGGGCATTGTTGACAAAGCCTCTCATCTCCAGGTCGAAGTCGGGATTACGCTTCTTGAAAAGATTGAACTCAGCTTCAGTTGTCTTACTCCTTCCTCCGATTACAACTACCTGGATATCGACATTTCTTTCAACAAGGCCGTAGAGGAACTTCGGGTTGCCGATTCCCTCCCCGCCGAGGTTGCATAGAAGCGTGAACTTATCCTTGAGATTAAGCTTTTTCCTCGCTTCCTGTTTGCTCATTTTTTTACATACTTCGAATTTCTTTGAAAGCGGGAACGGACAGAGTTTGACCTTGCTCCTGTCCTGGCCCATCCTGACTGTATGTTCAACCCCAATCTGGGTGGAGATGTAGCACATTGTGAGATTGTCGTCAACTCCGGCCTTCACCTGATCGAAAAGGTCTGCTGCATAGTCGTAGACGGGACACTCGACTCCGATACGTTTGAGAACAGCAGGAAGAAGTGTCGCTCCCATGAAGTTCGTCGACATCAAAAAGTCGGGCTTTTCCTTCTCAAACCAGCTCTTGAAGTGTTTTATTGCCTTTCTATCGACACTTAGCGCCCTTAAAGAGTCATGGGCACTGCGGTTATTTGAAATCTTATTCACCTTCTTCTCAAGGCTTGGATGACGAAGAAGAAAACGCCAGTAATACTTACTCACCCACTTGAAGAAGGGAAGACGGAAGACTATGAAGAGGTCCTCGACGACTGCTTCATGCCCCATATCTACAAAAGCGTCTTTCAAAGCGACAGCCGGTATATAATGGCCCTTTCCTGCATCAACATATAAAAACGCGCCTTTCATATTCGCTCCTCGATAATAGTGTTAATGTAAAATTTGCCCTATTAATGTTATTTTCGTCAAGTAAAAGCAGAATAACACTTGTTGCAATGACAATGCCGATTAATGTAGCCGTATGTACCAAACCCTCTCTAAGGCATTTCGTCTCCTTGACAATAAGAAAGAATTTCCAAAACCTGTTTTTTTTCTTGAGTTTTGGAAAGGCCGAGAATTCAACGCATTCTGTCTCCTCAACAGAAATTGATATCCTTTCCACATTGCGGCAAATTGCACTACCTCTTTTTCCTATAGAACTCATCCACTATGTATTCAGGACATTCATACCACATCACAGTTTCTGTATTCTGCAAAGCTATATAAACAGGAGACTCTGAAAACTCCAGGTAAGCATCCTCAAACGACATCTTCTCCTTTTCAGCAATCAGCTCCACAACAGACTTTATCTTCTCGTAAACATCAAGGGTGATATCCATCCCGTGATAAACATATTTCTCACTCAACGGTATACCTCCTAATAAATTTCAATGCTTTGACAACTCTATCTGTATGGAACGTCACCTGATTATTCACCTTTGCAAATTCAAGCCTCTCGATTGCCTCTTCGGGAGTATATATTTCTGACATATATCTTGATATAGTCACTCTAGTATCATCATTTGCAACCGGACCAATTAAGATATCACAATCATGGCTAATACCACCGTGGCTTCTGTTTTCCTTTATCATTTCAAGCCATTCAATGGACAAGTCGTCAAATTTCTTCACTTTGAAATCATCTGGAATTTCCAACTCATACACATAGCCACGTTTGCTGCCATTTCGAACCTTTTTACTTCTCGCCCGGTTTTCTACCTGAGAAGGTATTGTAGTTGTATAAAAGCCTTTGCCAAAATCCCGAAAGTTCTCTGATTTATTAAGTTCAATTTTTTCAAAGAGAGAGTCCGTGCCATGATATAGAGTCATCTTCATACGTCAGCTCTCTCAAGAATCTTCTCAGCCATTGATACGCTGTCCCTGATGCCAAGCATATGCAAAACATCATATTGAGATCTCAAAATGGAAGGTATGCTATTTTTCTTGAATAATCTCAAGACATCCGGCATCTCCATGGACTGAAGAAAAGCATATTCTTCAGCAGTCGATACAATCATCAAGTTCTCATCATCGGTTCTATCAAACATACCTCTCTTTCTCCTTTCGTCAACCGCCGCTCTTATTATACACGGCTCGCTTCATCATTAACATTGTAGTTTTCTCCATGCCAGTTGCCAAGAGAAACAAATAAAGGTATAGAAACTGGGAACTGGCACTTTCGCAATAACGTTGATTTCCCGAGTGCTTAATTCCTCCCCCAGACAATGCCAATTATTATGGCCACTATGTACAAAACCCTCTCTGAGTCATTTTCATTTTCCTGACAATGAAGACGAAGCGCTATATTATTTCCAAAACTTGATTTTTTCTTAAGTTTTGGAAATGGTTAATAGAACAGGCTTATTGGAGAAGATTACAATTATTTTAATAAGAGGCAACAAATTCCATTTGATTAATTTCCATGAATATCGTATATTTTCAGTGTAATGTATTTCCAAAACCTGTTTTTTTATTAAGTTTTGGAAATGCCAAGGGAATAAGATGATAGGAAGAAGCGAAGAAAAGAAGTATCTGTTATCCCTCCTTGAAGAGGAGGAGTCTCAGTTTGTTGCAGTCTTCGGAAGAAGACGTATCGGGAAGACATACCTTGTGCGTGAGACCTTTGATTACCATTTCACATTCGAGCACACCGCCCTCAGTTCTGACAGCACCCGGAATGACAGATTAAAGCTTCAACTGAATCAATTCTCCCTATCGCTGAGGGATGCCGGCTTTATCCCTTCATCCCCTCTTACTTCCTGGGCTGAGGCATTCGATGCTTTGAAGGAAGTAATAAAAAGGTCGAATGAGAAGAAGAAGGTCATCTTCATCGATGAACTCTCATGGATGGACACCCCCGGGGGCGGTATGATATCGGCACTCGAAAACTTCTGGAACGGCTGGGTTACTGCACGCAGAGAAAAAGATGTAATTCTTATAGTTTCGGCATCTGCAACATATTGGATGATTGATAAGATTGTGAACTCCAAGGGTGGCCTCCATAACAGACTGACGGGCCAGATTCATCTCAAGCCTTTCACCCTTAAAGAGTGTAAGGAATATGTGGAATCAAAAAACATAATGTTCAGTCTCAGTCAAATTCTCGACTGCTATATGATTCTCGGCGGTATTCCGTACTACTGGAGTCTTCTAAGAAAAGACAAAAGCCTTGCGGGGAATATCGACTACCTTTTCTTTCGAGATGGCGCTATGCTCCAGGGGGAATATGATAACCTATATAGGGCACTCTTCAATTCACCCGAGCAATACCTGAAAATAATCGAAGCCCTGACGAAATCAGGAAAAGGCTTGACAAGAAATGAAATAATCGCAGAGGCAAAGATTGACGGCTCCGGTTACCTCTCACGGATGTTGAATGAACTTGAAAACTGTGGCTTCATCAGGTCATATATACCATACGGTTACAAATCAAATTTGGCTGTCTACCAGCTTATAGATAACTACACGCTCTTCTATCATAAGTTCCTGAAAGAAAAACACTACGATGAGAACGAATGGAGTAATAAGATAAACACCCCCCAGATTATCTCATGGAAAGGATTTGCCTTTGAAAGGGTATGCCTTGAGCACATACCCCAGATAAAAAAAGCTCTCGGAATCTCGGGAGTCAGCACAACAGTCAATGCATGGAAATGCAATGAAGACACAGAAAAAGCCATCAAAGGCTCTCAGATAGATCTCTTGATTGTACGAAAAGATCAGACTATCAATGTGTGCGAAATGAAATATTCTGATTCCTCCTTCACCGTAGACCAGGCTTTCTCAATGGATATGAAGAGGAAAATGGAAGATTTGAGAAAGAAAACAGGAACGAAGTACGCACTTTATTCCACCCTCATAACAACATACCCCATAAACAAGACTCCTTATTCCGATGAACTTCAGGCGGTAATAACGATGGAAGAGCTCTTTACGGCATAAGAAAAGTAAATCTACCTTCATCATAGTTCAGCCTTATCTTGTTTTTGAATGAAGTAAAAACTCAACAAAGAGAGGCAAAATTGACTCCATTCATTCATTTTGCATCGTCCATTCTTTGATTGACTTATAACCTTATATGATGGTAAATTTGTCCATATGCAGATTTTGCAATATATAGAGAGGTTTTCGTATCATGAGTGAAGACAAGTCGGCTGTAAGCGCTAAGGAAAGCGAGAAGATCAAGAAGCCAAAGAAAAAGAACAAGAACTCATTTATCTGGGTTGTGGGAGTCGTTATCCTGATTCTCATCTCCCTCACATTCATCCTTCCGACAACTATGTTCTCAAGCACACAGAGCGCAATCAGCTTCGGAAAATACAACGGAACATCGATTGAACTGACAGCAGAAAGTTATTTCTATTATCAGCTGCAGAGCATATACAGCTACTATGTACAGAACTACGGCGAAAGTACGGCAGCTGCCTACTCATACAACATCTACTATTCAGCATTCCAGCAGGCACTCATCAACGAAGCCTTCCAGGAAATGGCTGAAAAGGCGGGATTCAATGCGACTAACAGCCAGATTTCGGATGCAGTCGTAAATTCCGGCTACTATTCAGACGGCACGAACAGCTACTCGAAGGAAGCTTATGATTCTGCAACAGACCTTCAGAAGGAGCAGATTGTTGCATGGATGAAGGAATATGTCACATTCCAGGAAGTCCAGAACACAATCATGGACACACCTGTAAGCTCAACTGAAGCAGATTTCATCCGCTCCCTCAGCGACAACAGACGCTCTGTTGAATACATTGCCCTCACCGAGACGATGTATCCTGATGAAGATGCAGCAGCATATGCAAAAGAAAGAGCAGACCTCTTCTCAACAATCACATATAAGAGTCTGACATACACAACTGAAGAGGAAGCACAGAGTGCACTCGCTTCAATTGCTGAGGGCACAACAACAATGGATGATGAAGGCGCAGTGACAGTTGAGACATACCGCTACGAAGAGACAGACAGCGAAAAAGAGGAGCTTCTCTTCTCAGCAGAGGAAGGCTCACTCCTGGGTCCTGTTGCAAGCGGTTCAAGCTACGTTCTCTACTATATCGAGAAGGGAGCGAAAGAGGCTGATTACTCCTCCTCTTCCGTCCTTTCAGATGTCAAGAGCTACATCGCATCAAACGACAGTGATGTTATAAAGACATACCTCGAGAGCATCATTGATGCAGTTTACGCTGACGCTGCAGCTGACTTTGAAGGTGCTGCAGAGAAGTACGGCCTCGATGTTTCGACAGTCTCCTCAATTGCACTCAACACAGGTGACAGCCAGTTCATCTACTCATTCAACTACACAGCAGAGAACTCCTCCTACTCAGGTGCATCTACCAACGGCTACATCTATACAGAAGCGCAGAGCGATACATCATGGGCTGAGAAGCTCTTCAGCGTCGACTACAACACAGTTCTCGACCCAGTCTACGTCAACTCTGCTTACGTAATCGTACGCCCTGTCGAGTCAACTGGCACCGACAGCTACACACCGACACTCCTTTCGACGATGTACTCTTCCTATGCTCCGCAGTACGGACTTGTCGACTGCGAGACAAAGATTGTCCAGTCGGATAAGGTTGAAGACAACTTCATATCAGCCTACATCTCGGCACTCTACGGCTCGTCGACAAATTAACAAAACTACGGTTATAGAGGGTATGGCACCGCGTCATACCCTTTTCTTTTTTCTCCAACTTCAATAAGCTTTCCCTATGAGCTATCTTGTTGATTCCCAGTGTAATATCTTCTCATCAATCCAACCCTCTTCCTTCATGGCAAGGGAGGAGATTTTCACGGTCATCGACCATAAGAATTCAATAGCCCTGGTTTTCGACTTCGAACGCCGCAGCCTCGACTCGAGGTGCATCGTGCGTGTCATCGACTATAGAAAGAAAATAGTAAAGGAGATAAGAAGCCGTACTCTCCGCTTCAAGATTAAGTCGACATCCTCCCCCCTTCCCTTCACTGACGGGGCAATCACATTCACAGGCGGAGGCTTCACAGCGTCTGTTATTACAAAGAACAACACATCGCGCATCATTGCTGCCCTCCCCGACTTTCCTCTTCCTTCGGGAGAGACATCGCTAAAGGTAATGCTTTCATTCACGCTCTCTCCTCTTCTTCCGTCCTTCAACGAGCTCTATAGAAAAGGGCGCTCAATAGAGGCAGTACACTCATCAATATCTGACGAAGTTGAGGGAACAATAATAAGCGCCGGTGTAAAAAAAGAGATAGATAAGGCCGACTTCACGGCAGTCAGAGTCTGGAAGGAAAGCTCCTTCCCCCTCTCCAGGCACAACACCTACACATCCTACTCCTATGGAAGGGAGACTATCCCCTTCTCGTTTATCCTCTCCCATGATGAGAAGGAGTGTCTTCTTCTTTCGCGCGACGGACTCGTGTCATACCCGGCCCTCAGGATTGAAAAGAAGAGCGAGAATGAGTTTGTCTTTTCAAGCGACGACAAAAAGATAACACTCACATTCACCGTCTTCTCGTCAATCAAGGAAAAGTCAGGGCCCTTCAGGCACAACAGGACAATCAAGTACGGCACATACGACGGCGTTATCGAGAATATGAGGGTAAAATCAGCCATCGGGTCGATTGAGCTTTAGAAGGGGGAGCGGGAGTCCTCGGTAATTCAATTGCCGAGATGGTTGACGCATGCCGTCAACGCCCCGTAGGGGAACGTCAAGCGTTACGCGTTATTTTTGAAGGAAATACAATCTCATAATTATCTCGATTTTGTGCTATCATCATACTGAGGAGCGAATAGTGAAACTTTCGAAACGAACCATAGTCAGACTCACCGAAAGACAAGCTAACATAGTCGGACATATGAACTATTGCGGCTATAAGCTGTGGAATGTCCTCAATTATGAGCGTCGTAACTATAGTGAGCTCGGGTTCGAGTCAATGCCAAACTGGTACGAGCAGAAAAGTTCACATAAAGACGATTTCTTTGCAAGGAATCTGCCATCCCAGACAGCACAGGAGATTGCCAAACAGCTCGATAAAAGCTGGAAATCGTACTTTACACTTTTGAGAACCGGTGGAATCGAAAACCCTAAACCTCCCAGATTCAAACACGATAAAATCCCAATCACATATATGCAGAACGGTATCAAACGTACTAGCGGCGATACTCTCCGTCTCTCGCTGCCCAAACAGCTGAAAGAGCATATGAAGGCTGAAT
>CAVIUT010000039.1:0-16888 GCA_963646155.1 Eggerthellaceae bacterium
AGCTTCGATGTATTCGGCAAAATAAGTCTCGAGCTCATTCTGGGTATAACCGAAGCTGCCAACTTTAGTCTATTGAGCACGAAGCTGTCATCCCTTTAGGGGGGGGGCGGTAGTTCACTACACCTATGGCTACGGCGATGATTGGAACTTTATCATCACGCCCCATGATGATATCGACTATCTCGAGGGGAGGGTGACTAGTGAGGAACTCGAGGAGGAAGTAAAGAATTATACATTTCTGAGTAAGCCTCAGACGCTACGGTTCAGCGATATGAAAGCAAAAGTATACCCGATGAGGGAGTAGTGGTCGCGTGACCGGCCATAACGGTACGGACGGCCCGATAGGGTTGGAAACAGGTAACTGTCACGACTGTTAGAAACCATTTCCATAGGATAACTTGTTGCCGCATGGGAGTGGTAGTTCATCTCTTTAGATATAAAAATAATAATTAAAACAACAATTTTCTTCGAAGCTGGGTCGGTGAGGTTGTATAATATATTTAAATTTTGTTATTCTGTCCGACGTTGGGGAACAGGATGTATAGAAAAGCTTTAGTTTTTGTATTGTTCTTTATTGTTTTGGTATCTAGTGTCTTCGCCGAATCATTCATAATTCGCGATTATGATTTCGATATCTCGGGTAAGACGCAGAAGTGGGTTGTCAGGAATTTGATTATCCCGTCGGGCGAAGAAAAGTTCTCGTCGCGCGATGAGCTTGTGTCGGCACTGGAAGGAAAGAAGCAGGCACTACTCAATAAGCGTCTCTTCAAAAGCGTAGATTATACCTATACAGAAGAAGCTGCAGGCGATGTTATCTATGTCGATGTTCTATATGCGATAGTTGATGCCCGCTCGATTCTTATTCTTCCTTACCCTAAATACGATACCAACTCCGGCGCACGTCTCGGCCTCAGAGTATATAATTCCAATACGCTTGGAACATTTTCCTCCCTCGAAGGCGTTATCCACGGAACATTTCAGCTCTGGGATTTCGATACAACCCAGTATTATACAGAGTTCAAGCTCACTGAACTCAAGCTGGGCAGTACGACCGTATCTGCATCATTCAGCGGGGATGCGACGCAGACTGGTGGAGTTTCAAACTACAATGCATCGTTCAGTGTCGGCAATATTCTCGTTGCCGGTAAGTTCCCGATGGCCGTCAATCTTTCCTTCAAGAATGTAACAGGCGGGGAGAAGACATATAATGCGTCCTGGTCACTCTCGGGGCTCAGCCTTTTCGGAGTCAGCTTCACGCCTTCCGTCTCCACCGAAATTCACGAGACGAATAAGACCTCGAGCTATATTACCCCAGCTCTCAGTATCTCGGGAATAAAGCTCTGGAATGTAAATATAAGTTTTTCCGATTCCGTGAAGTACACAAACAGTGAAGACTTTAAGTTTGCCCAGGCGAGCCATACAACGAATATTTCATTCTCTTCGGGAATCTTCAGCAAGTTCTCATTATCGAACACGCTTACATATAAGCTTAAGTCCTCGCTTGCCGTTAATAATACCCTTACATATAAGCTTACAGGTGCGACTACACTCTATTTATATGAGAATTTAAGTTACACAGGTGAAGACTACTTTTTATCCTCTCTCGATTCCGGTGTCGGAATAAGCCAGACAATGAGTATAGGCACACACACAACATTCACCCCGACTGTCCAGGAGTGGCTGAAAACTACATTCTCTTCTGACGGAGCGGATCCTGTCTTCTCGAGGCGCTTTGTCATATCTGGATCTGCCGGTGCCAACCTTATCAACTGGAAGGGCGGTTTTCGTGAAGGTGTGAGCTATTCTTTCTCAATCTCCGAGTCATGGAACCAGAATTACGGAACTCTCACTGCAGCAGGTAGTAATGTCGACAGATTTGAGTTTACTGGCCACAAGATTCTCTTCGGCTGGCTCAACCCTTCTATCCGTATTATTGCCAACTATACCAACAATGCAGGCGGTAAGGGTGCAATCGACGGAGGAGGGAGTGCAATCTTAGGAGAGTACCTCAGGGGAATCAGAAACCAGACAATCATCGATGACGGAAGAAACAATAACCTTTTCGTAGCTGTTGTTAACTTCAACGTCCTCTCGAAGTTTCCGTTGCCGTCAATCATGAGTAAGTGGATGGCGGCTTATGTCAACGGCTTTGTTGACTACGCATTCACAAAACATGGTGTGGATTCAAGTGATGCCAATAAAGTGAGACACTATGTCGGATTCGGTGTCGAGGGAATCGGAATACTTCATGATTATCCGAGTTATCCTATAAGGCTGAGCCTGGGGTTTGATGCAAGAAAACTCCTGCAGTATGTTAAAGGGGAAACGGACAGCAGAGGATTCTACGAAATATACTTCGGCATAGGTTTTTTCATGTAAACATTTGGCCTCGGTGCGTTTATTGTTCCGGGGCTTTTTTTCTTGATGACTGTACTTTGTTCTTTGTGACTTTCAAGCAAAGTATGTTTTAATTATTGTTTACTCTCTCATTGAGACTTGAAAGATGGTAGACCCACAGAAAAGGATGATATATATTGACTCGTTGGGAGATTCTGAAGATTTTCAGAATATTAGGCTGTACATTAGGGACAGGAGATGAAGAGAATTAAAGTTGTCCATTTGATTCATGGGTTAAATATGGGTGGCGCAGAGACAATGGTGAAATACTATGCGCTTTTACTCGATAAGGATAGGTTTGACGTTACTGTTGTCTGTCTTGAAAGATTAAATTCCCCATATGAAGAGATGCTGGAGGATGGTGGGATTGCTGTGATTTACCTCAAAGAGCGTATGATGCTGGGGGAAAAGAACGGACTATTTGCGAAGGTCTTGAATCATTTTGGGCTGTACTTTGAAGTTTCAAGAGTATTACATAGTCTTGAGCCTGATATCCTACACGTGCATCTTGAATTGAATGAATATGTGCTCTTTTCTTGCCTCCCGCGGCGGACATGTATTTTTTATACAAATCATCACACAACTTCCAGATGGATGGAAGATGGACGGGATATCAGGGCAATGAGGAAACTCATTAAGAAATATCCTACTAAAATCATTGCGCTGACAGACGAAATGAAGGACGAAATCAACGCATTGTTCGGGGTAGATAATACAGCTGTTCTGAACAACGGCATCGACTTATCTTTATATGAAAGGCCTGTAGACCGTAAAGGGAAACGCAGAGAGCTGGGGATTTCTGAAGGGGCTTTCGTAATCGTACATGTTGGTCGATTCAATGCAATAAAGAATCATCGCTTTCTCATAAGTGTATTTGATGAAATCAAGAAGAAAAAGCCTGAAGCCTTTCTATTGATGGTCGGTAGAGGTGAGACGGAAGAAGAGATATCGGCAGAATTGAAGAGAAAGCATCTTGAAGACTCATCAATGATTTTACGCGACCGACTAGACATTCCGGAATTATTAAAAATGTCGGATGCAGCTGTATTCCCTTCATTATCGGAAGGGCTTGGAATTGCCGTGATTGAAATGCAGGCGGCAGGACTACATTGTGTAGTCTCAGAAGGAGTGCCGGAAAGGGCAAAAGTTTCCAATAGAATACATTTTTTAAAGTTGGAGCAGGGGCCGGAGATTTGGGTGGATGAATTGCTATCCTCGATAGGTGAAGACGAAAGTGTCTATTATGCGAATATTGAGGCATGGGATATAAGGCAGAATGTAAAAGAGCTTGAGAAGATGTACAAAGAGGCTGTGAATAATGTCAGATAGCAGGACAAAAAATACAACACGAAATATTTTTTCAGGTTTGGTTTATACGCTTGTTACGATACTTCTTCCGTTTATCAACAGGACTGTAATTCTCTTTGTTCTCGGCGCTGAATATACGGGACTCTCCAGTCTGTTTTCATCTATCCTGGGGGTTTTGAACCTGGCGGAACTCGGGTTTAACACGTCTGTAGTATATTGTATGTATAAGCCGATAGCTGAAAAGAACTGGAAAGAGGTATGCTATTACCTGACGCTGATTCGTAAAATATATAATATCGTCGGTACTGTTGTTTTTGTCTTAGGCCTATGCATAATGCCGTTTCTCCGTTTTCTGATCAGCGGGGCTTATCCCGAGGAAATCAATATCTATATTTTATATTTCCTCTATCTTGTGAATTCTGCCATAAGTTATTATTTATTTGCTTATAAGGAGACCCTTCTTCTGGCAGACCAGCGTAGTGATATTACAAATAATATACGTACGGTGGTAGATACAATGCGCTATCTAATACAGTTTGTGGTATTGATATGGTTGAAGAGCTTTTATTCCTATGTCGTGATTCAAATTGCAGGAACAGTATTTTCCAATTTACTGATTCAGAAGAGTACTCGCGAGCGTTATCCGGATGTTGTCTCTCAGAGAGGCCAGAAATTGAGGCTTCCAAAAGAAATGAAAAATCAGACGGGTGCGTTGATGATTGATAGACTCTCCAATACCTTCCGTAACTCATGTGACAGCATTATCATTTCATCATTTCTGGGCCTTGTAGCGACAACCATTTATGGAAATTATTTTTATATTTACTCAGCTGTATACGGCATCCTTTCCGTCATAGCAAATTCACTTTCAGGGAGTGTCGGCAACAGTATTTCCGAGGAGCCTGTCGAGAAGAACTATCATGACCTCAGAAAGTTTCAATTCATTTTTGCAGGAATAAATGTGATCTCTACAGCATGCATGGTTGCTATGTATCAACCGTTTATGGAAATATGGGTTGGAAAGGACTTGATGCTTAGGGACGGCGATATGCTCTTGTTCTGCCTCTATTTCTATTTAATCAACATAAACAATATAAGGAACCAATATGTTGACGGAACCGGGATGTGGAATTATTTGAAATTAAGTTATCTACTGGAAGCATTCGGGAATTTGATTTTGAATATCGTGCTGGGTAAACTCTTCGGGACTACAGGAATTTTATTGGCTACGATAATTACCATATTCGCCTTTAATTATTGTCTCAGGACGCACATCTTATTTAAAACATACTTTAAGGGTAATGGAGAAAAGCGTTACAATCTGGACCAGGCCCAGTATGCACTTACAGCTTTATTATCTGCAGCAATTGTATATACCATCTGTATTCATCTGCCGTTTTATGGCCTTATGAAGTTTGTGATGTGTGGAATAGTTGCTGTTCTTACAGCCGGGTTGCTGTTTATCGCCGTGTTTTTCAGAACAGAAAGGTTCAAGGAAGCAGAACTTATGGTTAAGCAGATTATGCTGATGGTGAAAGAGAGAAAGAAGAAATGAAAGAGGAATTGAATGCAGATATATACTAAAGGAAAATTGTTTATTACTCTCCGAGTCTGGTTTGAAACGGAAGAGAGAGTGGGGAGTAATTTTGTTGGGGGGGGGTATGATAATTTGAGTATCAATGGAAACCCTTCTGCTCTATCTCGAATCGGCAGGTACCCGTGTACGGCAGAGAAGCAGATGACACTTATATCTGACATTTCAAAGTCTCAAGAAGAGCTTTGTGCTTCTTTGACAAAAACTCTCAGGAACGAGATTAACCGGGCTGAACGTGAGGAGGTCGGAATCAGAACTTATCGCGCTAGTCAGGTGACGGATGCACTACTGGATGATTTTGATGAGACCTATCGAAAAATGTATGCGGAGAAAGGAATCACTGGTAGGAAACTGGACAGGGGAGAGTTAAAAGCATATGCAGAAAATGATGCACTTCTGATTTCTGTGGCAGCAATTGATGGAGTGCCGGTTGTATATCATTCATATGTCTTTGATTCAACACATTCTCGTTTTCTCCAATCCTGCTCCGTGTTCCGTAATGGTGATAATGCGATGCGCCGGAGTATCGGGAGGGCAAATAAATATCTTCATTGGAATGACTGGATGCTGTTGAAGGAGATGGGGATAAGGGAATATGACTGGGGAGGAATTGCTTCATACGATGAGCCTAATGGAATTGATAGATTCAAGATGGAATTTGGTGGCATATATCGTGAATATTATAATCTCTATGCCGCCTGTTCTCTCCGCTCAAGAATATTCCAGTTGATAAGAAAGGTGATTAACAGGTAAAAATTAAGCGGAGAGGGTTGTGAGTTGATATGGAGCTGTACAAAAATAAATATTGGGATGAGAAGAAGGAAGCAAAAATAACTGTTTTGACACCGACATACAATCGGCGTTCAACCCTTTTAAGGACAATCAGGTCGATAGAAGGACAGGAATTTACTGATTGGGAATATATCATCGTAGATGACGGCTCAACAGATGATACATATGAGATTGTAGACAACTTTCTGCATGCTACAGACCATCCTGTCCTATATATAAAAAAAGAGAACGGCGGTGTACATACCGCAAGAAATATCGGCTTCAAGAATGCCCGCGGGGAGCTTTTGATTAATCTGGATTCCGATGATGAATTACTTCCCGAGGCATTGGGTGTTTTCTGGAAAACGTGGAAAGAAATTCCTGATGAAGACAAAAAGAACTATCGTGAAATTGTTGCCCAGTGTATGGATGAATCGGGAAAGCGTGTCGGGAAGCCATTTTGTGAGAATATAAATCAAAAGCCGTGGAATGAGGCAAGAAGAGAGTGTTATAAATCCGGCGGCGAACATATTGGGTGCTTTGTGACAAATGTAATGAAGAATAATCTCTTTCCCGAGCCTGAGGGTATAACCTTTGTAACAGAGAACATCCTCTGGCGTAAACTAGATTGTACATATTCCTCGTATTACATCAATGATATGCTGGGAATCTACCACCAGGAAGGTGGTGACCACCTGTCGTCTTCAAGAAAGAAAACAGCCCAGAATTGTATTAATATGCTCTGGGAGAGTGCCGTGCTACTTAATGATTGGGAAACTTATAAAGACGGCCTGAGTTATATGAAGGTAATGCTCAAATATTGCATCATGACCCACATACTAAGGAAAACCGGAATTGATGAGAATCGTCGGAAACAAATGGCATTGCATGGATTTAAAAATAATTGCCTCTTCTATCTGCTATGGCTTCCCGCAATACCTCTGGCGGTGGTTTATAAAAAGAAAAAATGCATGAATGAGCTTAAGAAATGAAAAGAATTTTAGTTCGCTTTGATGATATATGCCCGACCATGGATTGGAATGAGTGGAAGAGGGCGATGGATATATTGACTCTGCATCACGTAAAGCCGTTGTTGGGGGTAATCCCGGAAAACAGGGATCCTGACCTCAGGATTGCCCCTCCTCGAAAAGATTTCTGGGAGTATCTTATAGACTTGCAGGCCCAGGGTTTTGCAATTGCAATGCACGGCTATACCCATTTATATGATACGAGTGTACGCGGAATCGTGAATGATACATTCCACTCTGAATTTGCCGGACACAGTTACGACGAGCAATATGAGAAAATAAGAAAAGGAAAAGAGATATTGGCAAAGCACGGCATTCAAACCGACATTTTCTTCGCCCCGTCGCATTCATACGACACAACAACGCTTGAAGCGCTGGCTGCAAACGGGTTCAGATATGTAATTGATGGAAAAAGTATCAAGCCGATGAAGAGAAAGGGAGTCATATGCATTCCTCTCGGTACGCCCCAAAGTGATTATCATGTTGAAGTTTTTCATGCACATGAATGGGTACGCCCTGATAAAGCAGATGGATATGAGAGTCTGAAAAAGCTCTGTAAAGAACATGAGGACTCTATTGTTGATATGCCCGCATTCCTCTCCCGTCCCTTCGGAAATCCACTGGTGCAACTTCTGAGTGAGAAAATCAGTGTTGTTTTCGACCGAAATATAAAACCTGTACTGCGACCGCTATATCATCTCATAAAGGGTGGAAATAAGTAATGAGAGCGGGCTTCGGATTGGAAACATGCAGCCTATGCGAAGCTGGTAGGAGAGCACATCTGAGGGTTTCCATTTTGATATCCCCAGAATTGCCTTTGTTGCTATATGGCTTAGAATCTGGTATGTTTAGTGAGCATAGAAGTTTCAGCGCTTTATCTTAGGAGAGGGTTAATGATTTATTTTTCTTTGCTTTTTACCGCCCCGATTGTATTGGTTATCTTCCGAAAAAAGGAAAATGCAGAAAAGCTTGCTCTTTTAGTTACATGCATCTGTGTTTTTATCATTCTTGCATTGAGAAATAAATATTCCGGTGTTGATTTAGAAGCCTACTACTCCATGTATGAGAATATGAAGGGTTATTCCTTCATTGAGGTTTTGAAAGATTTCACCTTTCTGCGAAAGAGTCACTTGATAGGCGTTGAGTGGGGATATACCCTCTTTACATGGATTTTTGCGCGAAGTGGGATGGGATTCCAGGCCCTTTTAATTGCTCAGTCTTTCTTCTGCGTTTTCAGTATCTATCACTTTATTTCAAAGAATTCGTTCAAGCCTTCGCTAAGCATAGTCCTCATTATCGCATTCGGGCTTATCGACTACACGTATTGCATCCTCAGACAGGCTATATCATTTGCAATCCTATTATTCAGCGTGGATTTCATCGAGAAGAAGAGATATCCAATATGTGTTTTACTTGTTTTTGTCGCAACACTCTTTCATCAGACAGCACTCTCATTTATTGTTGCGCTGCCTCTCTGCTTCCTTCCGATTAACTGGTGGACTTCTCTTATATTCATCGCACTTTCAGCCTTGATCATTCCTGTGTTCCCTGTATTGAATAAGGTATTTGTGAGTGTTATGAAGGGGTTCTATCATTCAACAGGATATCTATCGAGCGGCTTTGAGTTCGGCGAGATGATTTTCATACTCCTCCTTGTTGCTCTTTTCATGACTTTCTTCTATGCAAAGAAGGAAAATCTGTCCATCAAAGACCGTTTCATATACTGGACGACTATGATAACAATCCCGCTTGAATTCATCTCGATGTATATGCCGATTTTTGCCCGTCTTCTTGCTCTTACCTTCCTGCCGTTTTCCAGTGTGGGTATTACAAATGCATTTCTTGAGAAGGGAAAGGAACCGGATAAAAAGAAAAAGATATTGATGGCTCTTATTTATGTCGCTGCATGTATATACTACGGCTGGACCCTTTTTCTTAATAAGAGAGCTCTTTTTCTTATACCATATAAAACATGCTTCATGGAGTAGGACCAGAAAATGAAGAAAATCATGTTTTACATAAACTCAATCGACTACGGCGGGGCGGAAAGGGTAATCAGTAATCTCTCTGCACTTTTTGCTGAAAGCGGGTATGAGTCTATTCTTGTCACCTCATACTATTCCGAGCATGAGTATGTTTTATCTCCTTCCGTAAGACGCCTCTCCCTTGAGGGGGAGGAGGTTCAGCAGTCAAGGATAAAGAGAAACCTCTCCAGAATAAAGAAACTCCGCACTCTATGCAAAAAGGAGAAGCCTGATGTCCTTGTTTCATTTATGAAGGAACCCAACTTCCGCTCCGTTATTGCAACTATGGGCCTTGGAATAAAAACTATAGTATCAGTAAGAAACGACCCGAATGTTGAATATGAAGGGAAAGAAGGAAGGTTTGTGGGAAAGGTGCTTCTTCCGATGGCTCGCGGATGTGTCTTTCAGACAGAGGACGCGAAGAAGTGGTTTCCCAAAAGACTACAGAGAAAATCGAAGATTATCTATAACTCTGTCAAAGAGGAGTTTTATCATACAGAGAGAAAGCCAAATAAGGGTGAAATCGTAACACTCGGGCGTCTTGTCGAGCAGAAAAACCATTCCCTCTTGATTGATGCCTTTGCAGAAGTTGCAAAAAGAATTCCCTATGCCATTTTAAAGATTTACGGGGAAGGCCCCTTGGAGGAAAGCCTTAGAAAGAGAATTGACGCATATGGCTTGAGCGACCGCATTATGCTACCCGGGACGACATCAGATGTGGTCGGGGCTTTAAAAACTGCCGATTTATTTGTCCTTTCATCAGATTTTGAAGGAATGCCAAACACATTGATGGAAGCTATGGCTGTGGGAGTTCCATCTTTTTCAACAGACTGCCCGTGCGGGGGGCCGAAGGAACTCTTCGGGACAAAACTGGATTCACAGCTTGTTAAAGTCGGTGACAGAGAAGAGTTGAGCCGGAAAATAGCAGAGTTCTTTGAAGCTAGTGATGATGAGAAAAAAGCACTCTCAGAGAAGTGTAAAGAAGTTGCTGAGGGTTTCAAGCCTTCAAGAATCAATAAAGAATGGGTCGATTACGTTTCTTCAGTCGCTACAGGAAGCTTGAGCCAAAAGTCCATAAGTTGAATTTCTCTTCATAAAGGAATTCTCTGAAACTTCTGGATAATGTTATTTCGCTGAACACATTGTATGTTTTAACAGACGAATGGTTTCAATTTGTATTACCTCTTGCAACATCTAGATAGAATTTTTCCAATTTCTTTGCTGTATCATGAATATCGAAACCGGCTTTCTCCACTAATAAACTAGCTTCTTCTCTTTTCTCGAGAGGTTTTACTTCCAATACTTTCTCTGCCCAGACTTTGTCCGGCGCGTCAAGACTAACGGGGTGGATGAGACTTTTTATCAACCGTACTTCTTCGGAAAGGCAATCGGAGAAAACGCATGGAAGCCCCGATGCCTCTGCTTCAACAAGAGTAACGGGTAAGCCCTCGAAGAGAGAGGGGAGCATAAATACATCAAAGCCTGAAAGAAGTTCGTTTACGTCTTTTCTTGCCCCGAGGAACATCACCTTGTCCTTGAGATTGAGCTTTTCTACCTCTTTCTCAATTTCCCCCCTAAGAGGACCTTCTCCAATCAGAATTAATTTTGAGGCGCTATTGAGGGCTGTAATCTCATTGAATATGCTTACGAGCCTTTTGTGATTCTTCTGTTCGACAAGGCGGCCGATATGTGCAATTGCGAACTCATCCTCATTAATGCCAAGCTCTTTTCTCGTTTTAATTCTATTTTCTTCGGAGAAACGGAACTTGGAAGTTTCTATTCCATTCCTTACAACGGTGAAACTTCCCTTTCCTTTATATAACCACTTTCCGGCTTCTTCAGAGCAGGCGAATCTGTAATCGGTGTATTTACATATGTTTCTACGGAAGAAAGATCTTATGATATTGCTGAGGCTCAAATCGTTCTGGGCGATGTGGCTGTGAGATATCGTAGTCCTCCCGAGACTCTTTGCGACTCTAAAGGTTTCTGTTGCAGAGTCCATTAGATGGTCGTGAAGGATTGTGTATTCGGGGTGGTCGAGAAGAAAAGCCTTCAGAGTCTTGTCATATGAGAACTTATTATAGCCGAGGAATCTGGGAATTCTGTAAATCTTTCCTCCGAGGGACCGTATTTCATTATCGTATGAGCTTTCCGTGTTGCTGTGGAGCAGAAAATCAAACTGGAGTTTGGATCTGTCTATGTTCCTGTATATATTCATTATGAGAGTCTCGGCTCCCCCTAGATCCATGCTGTAACTGATTTGAAGAATCCTGACAGGGTAGTCTAGATTCTCATTATTTGCTTCCTGCATCACTTCTCCTTTAATATCTTCTCTAATATACAATCAAGAACATTGATTTGAAAAGATAACAAAAGGTTATATACGGTCCTTTCACGCTTAGACAAACTATGTATAGTTGTATTATACTTAGAGGCCGGGCCACTTTATTGAGGGTAATAAGAGAGAAAGGAGTAGAGTAGTTTTGAAGATTTTGATTCTGTCTAACCTCCTTTCATATACCTACAACTTCCGTAAGGAAATAGTCGATGCCTTCATTCAAAGGGGACACAGCGTCTCTCTTGTGTGTGATGTAGACGACGAGGAGAAAAAGAAGGCCTTCGACTCTGTTGAAGTAATAAACGTTCATTTCAACGGCAAGGGAATGAACCCTTTTGAAGAGCTTTCTCTTATCAAGACATATAAGAGGATAATCAAAAACACCCGGCCAGATATCATCTTCACATTCACGATAAAGATGAATCTTTACGGAGGCCTGGTTGCAAAGAGGTATCATATTCCTTTCATTCCGATGATTACTGGGCTGGGGGAACTCGAGAAGAAGGGAAAACTGCGCCCAATTCTGCTTCCATTTCATAAAGCTGTAATGCCGTATGCTGAGTGCGTTGTCTTCCAGAATGAAGATAACCGCCGTTTCTTTGACGAGAACGGGATAAAGTATAAATCGTCGCTCGTTGTTCCCGGAAGCGGAATAAACCTTGAGAAGTTTAAGTATTGTGAATATCCCGAGGGCGATAAGGTTGATTTTGTCTTCCTCGGCCGTCTTATAAGGGCAAAGGGAATTGAGGAGTACTTTGATGTTGCCGAAGCACTTTCTTCCTCTAATCTTGTTTTTCATGCAGCGGGGCCAGTTGACAGCGAATATAAAGAAAGGCTGGAGAGTCTCATAAGGGAGGGGAAAATTGTCTACCACGGCATTCTTTCCGACACAAGGGAATACCTGGCATCTTCCTCCTGCCTTGTCCTTCCGACCTTCCATCCCGAGGGGCTCTCGAATGTGATACTCGAGGCATTTGCGGTGGGGCGCCCTGTAATCGCAACGGATAGAACCGGGTGTAAGGAACTTGTAAGAGACGGCGAAAACGGATTCTTCTGTAAGGAAAAGGATTCTGAGAATCTAATTGAGGTTATCAGGAAAATGGCGTCGCTGAGAACTGACGAGCGCGAGAGAATGGGTAAAAACGGCAGAAATTTTGTCGAGAGGTACTATGACCGCACAATTGTCGTCAAGGCTTACCTTAATCTATTGGAGACGAGATGAAGAAGACAGGGATAAAGAAGCTCAAGAAAATCCTTGGGAAGAGAATTATTCAATTTTTCTACCGCTCGCTCTTCTTTCTTTCCGACGAAAGCTTCATAAAGCTTATATACCGTCTACGGATGGGGAAAAAGCTGTCACTTAATCCCCCTCAGACATTCAATGAAAAGCTACAATACCTCAAGCTCTATGACCACAGAGCACTCTATACAACACTTGCAGATAAGTTTGCTGTCAGGGGATATATCGATGAAAAAATAGGTAAGGGCCATACTGTGCCTCTTCTCGGCGTCTGGTCGAAGACGGAAGAGATAGACTTTTCGTCCCTTCCGTCTACCTTTGTCCTTAAGACAAATCATGATAGCGGAAACTATATAATAAATGACGGCAGTGGAAACTTCGATATAAAGAAAGCCAAGAAGAAGTTAAGATACTCGCTTAAACATAACTACTACCGTACAACCCGCGAGTGGCAGTACAAGAATATCGAGCCGAAAATAATTGCAGAGAAATACCTCGGTAAAGATATTACGGACTACAAGTTCTTTGTATTTGGGGGTGAGGCAGAGTTTATGTACATTGAGAAGGAGAGCTCTTCCCATCCCGAGCAGGCTATCTACGATATGGATTTTAAAAGGCTTGACTTCTCGATGGATGACGATGTTTCTTCCGTTCCTTTTTCCAAGCCTCCTTTCTTTGAAGAAATGAAGAGTATAAGCGAGAGGCTTTCCTCCTCTCTTCCTTTTCTCCGTGTAGATATGTATTATTGTGAGGGAAAAGTGCTTGTGGGAGAATTGACGCTTTACCATTATGGTGGATTTATTCCATTCAACCCTCCTGAAACAGATAAAAGAATAGGGGAGTTGCTTAATATAGACAACATCAGGGGAAAATGATGAAAAAAGTTTGTTTGGTTTTATTGATGATTATTCTGCTTTGTTCAAATGTATGGGCGACCAAGTATCACTCTGTCAGCCTCGATAGTGAAGCATATCGCATTATTGAAGTTGGTGAAAACAGGGGAATTATCCCACTCCAGACCGAAGTCAAACCTTATAACCTCAACACAGTGCGTAAGCTATTGAGGGAGATTAAAGCTTCCGATGATATAAGCGAGAAGGAAAGAGAAATAATCGAAAAGGTTCTAGGCGAGTTCGATGCCACATACGGCAGTGACGGCGAAAGGGATGCTTCGAGTAGCGATATCGACATACTCAACTACACACGCCTCGGTGTCGGTATTTCTACAACACAGAAAGTAGGACTCGTTAAGGACGGCGACAAGATTTTCGACTCCCGCTCATCTCTTTCTCCCTACATCCGCGGTGATATACTGGGTGCCCTTTCCTATGATTTGAACTTTTCAATCAATTTTGACCGTCTTGACCCCAATGCTTATCTTCCGACCGAGCTCTTATTCTCGACTGAAGGCTTTTATATGAACCTTTTCAAGGGTGGCACAAGACTTACAAGCCTTCCTGAATCTGACATAAACTTCTACCTCGGAATCGAGACCTTCCCTGAAATGTCAACGAGCATCAAAGACGACATCGTGTCAATGAGGATAGGAGCTGTAAAACGTGACTGGGGACCGGGTGTTAACAACCTCGCTCTTTCGGGTTCTGCAAGCGTCATGACAGGCTTTGAGCTTGCTCTTAAACCCGCATCATGGT
Source organism: Eggerthellaceae bacterium (assembly GCA_963646155.1). Lineage (GTDB taxonomy): Bacteria > Spirochaetota > Spirochaetia > Sphaerochaetales > Sphaerochaetaceae > Ornithospirochaeta. The sequence continues at coordinate 14,353 of CAVIUT010000039.1, forward strand.
TCAACTATTCTGTGATGGTTGCATCTCTTGGACAAGGCGCCCTCAGCTCAGTCAACGGTATTGAATGGCCCAGTGAGAATATGGACAATTCAGGGCTTTACTCCAACAACCTCTCAATTCATCGTGTTGAAGTAACCATTCTCGACCTTAAGGCAAGCATATGGGAAAGCGTAGTATGGCGTAAGAGATTTGAGCTTCAATATCTCAATCCACTCGGAATCTACATGTTCAGCCAGAATGCTCTCGGCGACTACGACAACTGTCTTGCCGGCTTCGATGTTTCATATACTGTAAAGAATGTCGGAACCCTTTATGCAGCATTCGCAATGGATGAGATGAATTCATTCAAGCACCCCATTACATGTCCGAGAAACATATTTGCCCTCCAGGCGGGCGGAACTTTCCCTCTTCCTGTTTTCTCATTTACACAGTTGAAGCTGCAGGCAACATACATCGCGCCTTTCTTTGGTGCTCACTATAAAAACACATCTCCACTTTTCGGCAATGCTGAATATACTACAGCGTATGTCAACAAGGGCCAGAATATAGGGTATCCTGTCAACCCCGACACAATCGAGCTCCTCGCGTCTTTTGAAACGACGCTCTTCTCCGACTGGAAGATAGGGCTTCTTATAAAGAACCAGACAAGAAGCGCACAATATGCAAATAAAAGCACAGGCACAGATATTCTAACATACATGAACTATGCTGCTTACGACGCAGGCGAATATGCATCAAGATCATTCTTCAGCAATATTCAGAGCAACCTCCTCAGTGCCGAGTTTACAGTGGAAAAGAGTTTCTTCAATAAAGTTACGTTCAATTGCGGCCTATTGGGAATGCTCAAAACCGAGAGGAGCTTCGAGCCACAGAATGAATGGTCGGATACATACGGCTGGTATAATCCCGGCAATATTACATGGACGAGTGACTGGTCATCTACTTTCAGCTTTGTCGTAACGCTCGGGGCAAAGGTAATATTCTGAGGAAAGATGGCATGAGAAAGGTATTCCTTCTTTTGACTTTTCTTCTCGTATCTCTTTCTCTCTCTGCTACTAGGAGTATCTACGATGTAACATCCTCGTTTGATGAGAGTGTGAGAGACAGAATGATGAATGGAGAGACTGTTGAGTACTACTCCGTTTATGACGACTATGTTCCGTCAATTGCCTTTGACGGGACAAAGGCCAAAGAGAAGGCGGAGAAAGACAGTGAGCTCGACTCGACTCTTGTTAGTGGAATCGCCGCATTTGTACCGTATCCTGAGAGCTGGAAGGACTTGAGTTACGAGGATAAAAAACTGCAGATAATCAACACCCTTCTCTCTGTATCGACAATCAAGGGTATTACTTATATCTCATACTCTGCAGGGGAGCAGCCGAAGGAGCTTTTCTCAGAGGCATACACCCTTACGTCTACCAAGAAAGGCAAGAAGGCATATGATGTGGAATTCTCATATGCTCCTGAAACCTACAGCTATATGCTCGCCGCCTACCTCAAGGACAATATCTTCGGCGGCAACACATATACAATAGATTATGAAATTGATGGTGATGAGATATTCATGACCATAACCAATGTCTCGAAGTTGAAGTTCCTCTTCTTTACGGCAGTAAAGGAAGGGGAATTGGATTTATCTGTAGACTGCCTCATGACGGACGAAGGAATTGCAATATTCGGTCTTGCTACCGTAAGGGATGCCGAAGAGTATGTTGAGACTCCCGTTACCGATGTGCACCTTCCCTCTGCGTTCACACGGCGTATAACATCCCTCAAGGATTGGTTTATCGAGGAGATTAATAAATGATAAAGAAATTACTCTTGATTGTTCTTTGCTTTTTTGTTCTGGCTTCCGGTGTTTATTCAACATCTCCTTTGAGGAGTTACCTCAAAGGTGTTGATGATGAAACATATGAACTCCTTGTTGCAGGTGTTGTTGTAAAGGAAAGTACAACCGATGGGGACATCAGGCGCATCGCTCCCGAGTCTGATCTTGTCGAGGAAAAGATTAAGGACATCGAGAGCATGAAGAAAGGCTTCGGTGTTGCAATTGCATCGATGGTGGAGTACCCCGAGGGATGGGATGGTATGACCCAGGATGAGAGATACCTTGCACTCTATAACACTCTCCTTTCGATCTCCACTCAGACGGGAATTACCTATATTTCCCACCGTGCCGGCGACAAGGAGAAGGTACTCTTCGAGGAGACATATATGCTTGGCTCGGCAGATAAGAAGGACAGGGTCGACGACCCTGTCGTCACATCAGTCCCGCTTTATGCCAAGTACTACTCATACCAGGATGATACATCCTTCGGAGGCAACATCTATACACTTGAATATACCGCAGTCAACGATGAAATCTTTCTTGAGATAACCAACTACAACGACCTAAAGTTCCTCGGCTTGAGTCTTGTGAAGAAGGGTAAGATGAATATGTCCCTCGATTTCATCGAAGCTGACGAGGGAATCTATGTTTTTGCCATAGCTTCGGTTGAAGACAAGAAGCCGCAGGTCAATGTGCTTTTCTACAAGG
>CAVIUT010000040.1:0-16826 GCA_963646155.1 Eggerthellaceae bacterium
TTTTCGAAGAGTGCACCGGAGTTTATATCTGTGCCATTATCCAAAAGTTTTAATTTTGCAGCATTTCCATAAAGCGTAGAGAGTAATCCTACGTCAGAGAGAAAGAGTTTGAAGAGATTGCTTTTTCTGTTGATTTCAAGTGGAATAGACGGTTCTGTTGTGTTGAAAACAGGGATGGCGACTCCGGCTGAAGAGAACCAGAGGAATGAATCTTCATACTTTTCAAAGCGTAAGTTTTTATCAAGATCCGTGAATATGAAGCGCTTGTTCTTCGAATTCAATTCGCTCGGGATGAGATTATACGCACCGATGAGCTTCAGCTTCTGCGCCTTCTCATATTTTGTGAAGTCGACCTTGTACTCTTTGATAATCTTCTTGTGCACGGCAGTTACAGCCATGAAATCACCCGTGTCGATATATGTCTCGACAGCAGCCGGCATCCCACCGATAACTAGATAAAGATAAAATATTTCGATTAATTTCGAGTGTACGGTTTCATCTACAGTTTTTCTCTTTTCATAGCGTAGTCTCAGCGCTTCGATAAGTTCTTCCTGCACATTGAGTGCAATCAGAAATTCATGAAAATCAAGAGGAAACATCTTTTTGGTAGTCAGGAAGCCTACAGGCGCAGAATTAATCCCTACAAGGGCGCCACCCAGTTGTGAGCCCGAGAGGATATATCTGTATGAGCCTTCCTCAACAAGAAATTTTATGGCGCTCAGAATCTCGGTGCATTCCTGAATTTCGTCAAAGAATATGATGGTGTTCCCTTTTTTTAAGCTTTCTCCCTGCAAGAAGTGTAATTTTCGAGACGAAGCTTTCTATATCCCTGTCGATACATGAAGTGAGGACGTCGACAACAATGGGCTCTTTAATGAGGTTGAATGAAACATAGTCATATGAGGATGATGAGAGGCATTTTTCTATTATGAAGGTCTTTCCCGTCTGCCTTGCTCCACTTATGAGAAGAGCATCCTTTCCCTCTTTAATCCAGGAATTTATATCACTTTCTATCTTTCTCCAAAGCATTTCTTTTCCTCATAATGGAAAAATTAGTTTTTAAGCCCGTTTTCCATAAAGATTGTGACACCAAATAACCCGTTTTCCAAGAGATTCTTGCTGTTTTCTACCCGTTTTTCCAAGAGATTTCTGCTGTCTATTACCCGTTTTCCAAGAGGTTTAGCCGCCTATCGGCATAATTCTTGTTCTATATACATAGACATAGAGAATAATGGAGATTATAAGACCCGATAGCTCAGCAACGGGGAATGCCCACCATACACCGTCCAGTCCGAAAGTGCGGCTGAGAAGAAAGGCTGCGGGAACAAGGACGACAAGCTGACGAAGTATTGATGTTATCATTGTGCCTATTCCGAATCCTGTAGCCTGGAATGAGGATGAGAGGGCGATTGAGAGTGAAGCGGAAACAAATGACAGGCTTACAATCCTCAGGGCCGGAATACCGAGCCTGTACATCTCGTCTGTTGCACTGAAGAGCGAGAGAAGCCACCCGGGAAAGAGAGAGAAGACTGCCGTACCGAAGAGCATGATCACAACGCCTATTACTGCTCCTCTTTTTACAGTTTCGGTAATTCTCTTTTTCTCACATGCCCCATAGTTGTATGCAATAATCGGGACCATGCCGCTCGAGAGGCCGAAAATCGGCATGAACATGAATGACTGGAGCTTGAAGTAGACCGAGAATACAGATACGGCGGTAGTGGAGAATGCGATGAGTATGGCGTTGAGTGCGCTTGTCATGATGGTGCTTATGCTGTTTGTGACAACAGTCGGGGCACCGACTGAGTATATGTTCTTAACATAGTGCGCCTTCAGCTTAAGGTGGTGCCACTTTATTGTGATATACTTATTTTTAAGTACAAAGAACATGGAGACGGCAAAACTGACAGCCTGTCCTATTACTGTGGCTATTGCAGCACCGCTGACACCGAGCTTGAAGGTGAAAATGAAGACGGGGTCGAGAATTATATTTGTGACGGCACCGCTGAGCTGACTGAGCATACTTGAGAAAGAGTCTCCCGTTCCCTGAAGGATGCGTTCGTTCATCATTGTGAGGAACATGAAGAGTGAGAAAACCATGACGATTAGAGAGTAGTCATTCGAGAGGGAGAGAAGCTCTTCGTCTTTTGTGTAGAGGCTCAAGAAGGGCTTTGCTACACTGAGTCCGAGAATGGCAAACACAATCCACGTAAGGAAGGCAAGTGTTATGCCGTTACCCGCTGCATTCTCAGCTTCCTCGGTATCTCCTTCGCCGAGCTTACGGGACATGAAGGATGCCATACCCACCCCCGTTCCGACACCGAATGCAATTAAAAGATTCTGGAGCGGGAAGGCCAGGGATACTGCTGTGAGTGCCGTCTCGCTCAGCATTGCGACAAAGATGGAGTCGACGATGTTATAGAGTGCCTGGACCAGCATCGATATCATCAGAGGGAGGGATATTTTGATAATAAGGGTTCCGATTTTCTCGGTTCCCATGATGTTTTCTTTTTTTTCTTCACGCATAGTTTGAAGGTTATGTTTTAACACAATATCTTTCAAGGGGCGTGGAAAAAGAAGGTGAGAGAAGAGCGCTCCGATATTGAGAGAGTGTGGGGTATGAGTCATACCCTTATCTCTCCTTCCTGGTGCTTATTCTTATTCTTTAGTTTCTACAATAATAGCCTGCATACCATTCGGCAAAGGCTCTGAGCCCTTCTCTTATCCCTATCCTGGGCGTAAAGCCGAAATCTTTCTCGAGTGCTGTTGAATCGGCATAGGTAAGGGGAACATCACCACTTTGCATGCCCACGAGTTCTTTGTGAGCCTCAAAGTCATAGCTTGGCGGAAGAACTCCAGCGCGGACAAGTTCTTCCTCCAGAGTCGTAACGAAAGTGAGAAGGTTCTCCGGCTGACCGCCCCCGATATTGTACACAGCATAATACTCTGGAGCCCCCTGCATTACACGGTATACTCCTTCTACTATATCGTCTATGTATGTAAAGTCACGCTTCATATCACCATAGTTGAAGATTTTGATGGTCCCGCCACTAAGGAGAGTATTTGTTGCACTGAAGTAGAACATGTCTGGTCTTCCTGCCGGTCCGTATACAGTGAAGAATCTCAGGCCTGTGGAAGGTATATTGTAAAGCTTTGAGTAGGCATGAGCGAGCAGCTCATCTGACTTCTTTGTAGCGGCATAGAGGGAGACGGGGTTATCGACCCTGTCCTCTGTCGAGAACGGGACTTTCGTGTTTCCGCCGTAGACGGAAGAGGATGAGGCATAAACAAGGTGCTCGACAGGATGATGACGACAGGCTTCTAGAATATTGTAAAAGCCGATGATGTTGCTCTCGATGTATGCGTCGGGATTGGTAATGGAATACCTCACTCCGGCCTGAGCTGCAAGGTTTACTACGATATCGAAATGGTAGGTGGAGAATAAAGAGTCGACTAACGCCTTGTCAGCAATGCTCCCCTTGACATAGATGTGCTTTACGCTGCTTTTGATGCTCTGAATTAAAGAGAGGCGATACTCCTTGAGTGACGGGTCGTAGTAGGCGTTCATATTGTCTAAGCTGACGACAGTTCCGCCCTTCATCTCTTTCAAAAGCCTCATGACAAGATTCGCCCCGATAAACCCCGGGGAGCCCGTGACAAGAATTGTTTTATTGTCCAAATCCACTTTATGCATTAATCCCTCCTGAAAAGGTCACGTGTATAGACCTTGTCCTTTACGTCATCGAGTGTGCTGTCGTACCTGTTTGCTATGATGCAGGCGCACATTTTCTTGAATTTCCTCAAATCATTCACGACAAGTGAGCCGAAGAAGGTGGAGCCGTCCTCGAGTGTCGGCTCATATATAATCACCGTCGCGCCTTTTGCCTTGATTCTTTTCATAACGCCTTGAATTGAAGACTGACGGAAGTTATCTGAATTGGACTTCATGGTGAGTCTATATACACCGACAACGGTCTCTTTCTGTTTCTTCTCCCTGTCGAGAGAGTAGTCAGAAGAGGGGGTATACATTCCCGCAATCTCCATAACACGGTCAGCTATGAAATCCTTACGTGTGCGGTTAGACTCGACAACGGCTTTGATAAGATTCTCCGGTACATTCCTGTAGTTTGCAAGAAGCTGCTTTGTGTCCTTCGGAAGGCAGTAGCCGCCGTAGCCGAAGGAAGGGTTGTTGTAGTAGTCGCCGACTCTCGGGTCCAGACACACTCCCTTTATAATCGGCGCTGTCTTCAGGCCTTTCACTTCAGCATAAGTATCGAGTTCATTGAAGTATGAAACTCTCAGCGCAAGGTATGTGTTGACAAAGAGCTTTGTCGCCTCCGCTTCAGTCGGGGCCATATAGAGGATGGGGATATCCTCCTTGAGGGCTCCGTCCTTGAGGAGTGAGGCAAATTCACGTGCCCCATCTATATTCTTTTCATCGCTGCCGACAATAATACGGCTCGGGTAGAGATTGTCGTAGAGAGCTTTAGACTCCCGGAGAAACTCGGGGGAGAAGATGATGTTGTCCATCCCCATTTTTCTACTTACTTCTAGTGTATAGCCGACAGGGACAGTCGATTTTATGACAACAAGAGGCTTGTCCTTCCTCTTCTCTGTTACCTTCTTAATCAAGCTAAGAACACTCTCTACAGCCGTAGTGTCGAAGAAGTTTGTGGAGCTATTGTAGTTTGTCGGGGCAGCGACAATGATGAAGTCGGCGTCAATATATGCCTTCTCTCCGTCCATCGTTGACGAAAGAGAGAGTTTTCTTTCTTCGTGCTGGGAAAGATATTTTTCTATGTATTCATCCTGAATGGGGCTTATCCAGGAATTAAGTTTTTCAACCTTCTCAGGGAGTATATCGACAGCGGTGACATCATTGTGCTGGGAGAGAAGAACAGCGAGTGAAAGGCCCACATATCCTGTGCCTGCAACTGCTATTTTCCTGCGTTTAACTGATACACCAGCTGAGGCATCTACAATAACATCGGAAAGAGGAAATGAGAGTACAGTAGATAGCGATATAAGCTGATCAACTGACGGCGTATAGTTTCCCGCTTCAAGACGCGAAAGAAGAGAACGGTTTATTCCACTTTGAGCAGAAAGTTGAGACTGCGACAGCCCCTTTGCTTTTCTCGAGGAAGATACAGTTTCTGATAATAACTCCAGTGATAGATGTTTCATGAGGGCAGAATATCATATGTGACTTGAAAAAGCAAATGAAGAGAAGAAGCATATAAAAAGAAAGAAAATTGTTGCTGATAGAAACAAAATACAAATAAAGATTTATTCCGGCTCTTACAGCCAAAATCATCGCATTCACTTCCTTTTATGATTAAATGGCAGAAGAGACTCGCCGGGCGCTTTAGCTGGGGTGTCAAACACAACTTGAAGGTGCATTTGTTCTTTCATTAGAGCTTATAGGTGAGAAAGAGACAGTCAAATGCGGGGTAGTGAAAGCAATTGAGGCACGAAGGTTTGGCTGATTCGAGTGAAGTCTTATGGAGTTGTTGAGAGAGGTGGGGTGGAGTATGGTCTGGGCAAAGGAATAGAGGCATATTTACAAAACAAGAATATATTGCAAAAAAGCAAGGAATAATGCATGCTGACAAGAGATAGTCGAAAAACATAATATGATTGGATGGTGTTGATGTGAGACACATAAGCTACATGCCGTTGTGGCATACCCTTTTGGATAAGAATATGAGAAAAGAGGATCTCCGTGTTGCGGCCGGACTGACCACTAATATGATAGCGAACATGGGGAAGAATAAAGGAATTAATATGGACACATTGGAGAAGATATGTGATGCGCTTCAATGTGAAATCACAGATGTGATTGAATTAACTGATAATAGACAAGACAGCGCAGGAAAAACCGGAGGGGGTGAATTATGCCGGAACAACAGAACATTGAATGGAAAGAATCATGGAGAGATGAATACCTGAAGTGGATTTGCGGCTTTGCAAATGCACAGGGCGGGAAACTCTATATAGGTTGCGATGATGACGGGAATGTAGTCGGCGTGGAAAATTCAAATAAACTGCTCGAAGACATCCCAAATAAGGTCAGGGATACGATGGGTATCATTGTCGCTGTTAATCGCTTAACAAAGGGCGATAAAGCTTACATTGAAATAGATGTGCCGGCATATCCTATCGGAATCTCTTGTAAAGGCGTGTACCACTATCGAAGTGGCAGCACAAAACAAGTATTAACAGGACCAGCTCTGGAAGCTTTCCTCCTTAGAAATCGCGGGGTGACGTGGGATAACCTGCCTCTTCCAGCGTTTACACTGAACGAAGTAGATGATGGTGCAGTCAAGAAGTTCAAAACGCTTGCGGCTAAGAAAGGCCGCATGGAAATAAGCTTATTGGATGAACCAAAAGAAGTTCTTCTAGATAAGCTCCATCTAATCAATGGCGATTATCTGACAAACGCGGCAATGCTTTTATTTGCCTCCGACCCGGAAAGATATCAGTTGGGTGCATTTATTAAAATCGGTTACTTTGAAACAGACGCAGACCTCTTGTATCAAGACGAAATTCATGGCTCTATCCTGGAGCAGGTAGATAAGGCAATAGAACTGATTTATCTGAAATATATGCGCGCAAAGATAACATATGAAGGAATACAGAGGATAGAAAGATATTTTGTTCCTGAGGCCGCATTAAGGGAAGCCCTGATAAATGCGATTTGTCATAAACAATACCAATCGGGTGTGCCGATTCAAGTCAGTGTTTATGAAGACAAATTGTATATTGCCAATATTGGATGCCTGCCGGAAAACTGGACGGTGGATAATTTAATGGGTAAGCATGCCTCAAAGCCATATAACCCCAATATCGCAAGTGTTTTCTATTATGCAGGTTTCATTGAAAGCTGGGGACGAGGGATTGAGAAAATCCGTAACGCTTGTGAAGCCGATGGTGTTCCAATGCCTGAATACACCGTCAACCCCGGTGACATCATGGTTAAATTCACAGCCCCTGAAGACCGAATCATTAAGGTGACTGATAAGGTGAACGATGGGTTTAACGATAGGTTTAACGATAGGTTTAACGATAGGTTTAACGATAGGTTTAACGATAAGGTGACTGATAAGGTGACTGATAAGGTGACTGATCAAGAAAAGAAGATGCTTGAATTCCTTTATAAAGATCCTGGATTAACGGTCTCTGTATTAGCCGAGAAAATGAATGTAAGTAGAACGACAATAGCAAAGTATTTGAAGAATTTGCGGGGAAAGAAAATTATTGAACGTAAGGGCACAAACAAAAATGGTTATTGGATAATTAAGGCTGATTGAGTACTGAAAACAGAAAGCCCTTGTGTCGCATCTCGGGATATTGAATTTAAGCGTGAAGCCTTTTTCCTCTTGAGAGGTGGTTTTCAAGGGCCTCTCTTGCAGAAGAAAGCACAATTGCATTAATCTTTTGGAAAAAATTTGAGGGTGATGTATATGAAGGTATGTAAATTCGGTGGATCAAGTGTTGCGGATGCAGAACAGATAAAGAAGGTGAGAGATATCCTCGTCGGCGATGGTGAGAGGCGCTATGTTGTCGTATCGGCTCCGGGAAAGAGGAATAAGGACGACGAAAAGATAACGGATTTACTTTACGCTTCTGCAGACCTGGCGATAGAGGGGAAAACGATTGACGGGCCCTTCAATAAGATAAAAGAGCGCTTTCTTTCAATAGTAGAAGAACTCGGACTCGAGAAGGAAAAGTTCGAAAAAGAGCTTTGCGTAATCGAGAAAAACATAATCAAGAGTAAGGAAAGAGCCTATGCTGCAAGCAGGGGGGAATACCTGTCGGCATTGATTATATCCTCATACCTCGGATGGGAGTTCCTGGATCCCGAGGGAGTAATAGTCATCGGGGATGACAACAAAATTGAAGATATTACCTACACTATCCTTTCCTCCCGTCTCAAGAGGGATAAAAGGTATGTCATTCCAGGCTTCTACGGCACATCCCTCTCCGGGAAGGTAACCACCTTCTCCCGCGGCGGTAGTGATATCACGGGAGCAATCGTTGCAAAGGCTGTAAAGGCTGACTTGTACGAGAACTGGACAGATGTTTCCGGTGTCTATTCATCGGACCCGAGAAAGGTGAAGAGCGCGAGGGTAATCGAGGAGCTCAGTTACAGAGAAGTCAGGGACTTCTCCGTTGTCGGGGCATCGGTTTTCCACGAGGAGGCGATAGCGCCCTGTGTGGAGGAGTCGATTCCGATTAACATTCTCAACACCAATTCTCCTCTCGACAAAGGAACCATGATAAAGAAAAGTGTCGGGAGAAAGGGAGTTGTCGGGGTTTCGGGAAAGGGAAGTTTGACTCTCTTAAGCGCGCACAAACTTCTATTGTCGAAGAATGAAAAGGAAAAGGAGGATATGCTCATTTTCCTTGATAAACACTCCATAAAGCCGCTTTTCAGAGTTGACGGCTCGGATTCGATAAGCTGGTTCTTTGAAAAAAAAGAGAGGGACGGCTTTGACGAAAAGGCTTTTACAGAGCACCTTAAGGGGGAGTTTAATCTCGATGAAGTTGAGATACATAACTCCATTGTGATGCTTGGCCTTGTTGGAACCGACCTTGATGAGAAGATGCAGTTTATCGATGCGCTTGGGGTGCTTAAGGAAAATGGCATAAAGGTTTATTCCATCTCTTACGGTGGAAGCAGAGGGACATTCCTTATTGCTGCTGACGAGAAGAATACAGATGCTGCACTCAACCTCATCTCCGAGAAGCTCTTCGGCTGATTGATGAATATAAGGAAAAAAATTGGGCTTGATTCACCGCTATGATAGGTAATAATACAACCTTGTCATATATTCTGTACAAGAATATAATAAATCGTTCGGGGGGGGGCAGGTATAAGATTTGTTTCTTGTTCTTCCCGCTCATCAACCGCGGACGGTTATTCAGCTTGCTTTAGTGAGTAATAACAATAGTGCGGGGCCAGATTTGCTTTTTTTCACCCCCGAATCGGGGTGTGGCGTAGCATTGACAGGCCGCTCTAGTAGCTCTGGTGAGAAGTGGAATGAGTTGATTCATTGTCGAACAAGAGAAAGTCGGGGATAGTCCTCCTGAGGAATAAGAATGAAAAATGGAAAGCGGAGTCACACAAAGTGGCTTCTTGTCTTTTATGACGCAGTACTGTTTCTTGTAATAGATTTTCTTATCCTCATAATGTACGGCGGGGGTAAGGGGAAGCTGAGTGCAGACACCATTCTTTTTCACTCTATCCTGTCTTTCGTATCTGTCATAACACTGAGGTTCATATTCGGGGTATACCGTGAGATTCTGCGTTTCGGAGGTGTTGAAAGCTACATCAAGCTCATGCTCTCTGACGCCGTTGCTTTCTGGCTTTATTTCGCCCTGGCGCGTATGCTGCCGATTACTCAGCTGTCGTTCATCAACATGCTTGCGCTCATTACAATGAACCTTCTTGCCGCCCTTTCGATGAGGATGGTCTACAGGTATGCTTTCAAGCGCTCCACTTCAGACAGAACATTCCTCGGGAGATTCAGTGGCTTTATTCTGAAGGTTTTCGCACACATGGAGCCGAAGGTAAGCGAGGAGCAGAGAGGAACGAAGGTTGCTATCTACGGCGCGGGTGTTCTAGGCTACACGCTCTACGAAGATATACTTGTCAACAAGCAGTACCCTTATGAAGTAAGGTGCTTCATAGATGACGACAGGTCAAAACACGGCAGGCTTATCGGGTCGGCGAAGGTTTTGTCGCTTGAAGAAGCAAGTGAGGAAGTTCTTAGAAAGGATTACGGGGTAAGTGAAATCTTTGTCGCCATCAACGGACTGAGTAATGAAAAGCTGAGGTCAATCTACGAATGCTATAATTCTTCCGGGCTCAAAGTCAGGATATATGATGTGTTGAGCAATATAAGCGGAGTCGAGACAAAGGCAAAGCTTAAAGATATCGAGATTGAAGACCTCTTATTCCGTAAGCCGATTGTCATAGAGAATGAGAAGGTAAGGGCCTACTACCAGAATAAGGTTGTTCTTATAACGGGAGGTGGCGGCTCGATAGGAAGCGAGCTCTCGCGTCAGATAGCGTCCTTTTCTCCCAAAACATTGATTGTCCTCGATATTTACGAAAACAACGCATACGAACTCCAACAGGAATTGAGAATGCGCTATGGCGATAAGCTCGACTTTCGTGTTGAAATATGCTCGATAACAAACAAAAACGCACTAAGGCGTGTTTTCGATAAATACAGAATCAACATAATCATCAATGCTGCCGCACATAAGCATGTGCCACTCATGGAGAGTAATCCAGTCGAAGCTATAGAGAACAATGTCTTCGGCTGCAGGAACCTATTAGAACTTACCGAGGAGTACGGCGTCGAGCGCTTCATGATGGTGTCGACAGATAAGGCTGTCAACCCGACAAACGTCATGGGGGCGACAAAGAGAATGTGCGAGATGATGGTGCAGAGTGCAGCCCTCTACGGCAGGGCTGTATATTCCTGCACGCGCTTCGGCAATGTCCTGGGCTCTGCAGGGTCGGTCATACCGCTATTTAAGAAGCAGATTGCAGCAGGAGGGCCGGTGACCATTACGGATAAACGTATTACCCGTTACTTCATGACGATCCCTGAGGCAAGTCAGCTTGTTCTCCAGAGCGGTGAGATGGCCCATAACGGCGAGTTATTCGTTCTCGATATGGGTAAACCCGTCAAAATTATGGACCTTGCCCAGAACATGATTAAGCTTTCCGGCGCAAGGAATGTCGAGATTGTTGAGACAGGACTGAGGCCGGGAGAAAAGCTTTATGAGGAGCTTTTGATTAAAAACGAGGAGATGGAGAAGACGGAGAATAACCTCATCTTCATCGAGAAGGATGAACCCTTAAGTAAAGAGCTTATTAATGCAAAGCTTTCCTCCCTCGAAAGCGCTGTAAATGGTAATGTCACCCCAGAGGAGGCAAAACTTATTTTACGTCGAGCTGTTCCGACCTATGTCGAGCCTGAAACAATCAACAGCAAAGCAAGAGAGTGTGAGAAGTAAGGTTCTTGATTTTTCCTCAACAGCATGCGTATAGTGGAAGAACAAAGTGATGAGCTCCCTGCGTCTTGTTAGCGGGGTGTACGGATAAACGTGGAATCCTTGCTTTTGTTTTTTCCGCTTTTCTTTTTGTAGGAAGAAGCTCCTGACTCACAAAGTACAAATTCCTGGAGATTAGATTCGCCTGAAAGAAAGATGAGTAAGTGCGATTGTTTACATGTCATTTGGAAGAATCCCGGGACTGAAAGAAATTACATTGTTGGAAAGTTGGAAAAGACAGATAAGGGATTTTCTTTTGAGTATTGTGATGAATACGAAGAAGCTTTAAATGACGGGTGGGCCGGAATTGAGTCTTTTCCTGAAGATAAAAAATATGAAAGCAACATTCTCTTCCCTGTCTTTCAAAGTAGACTTCCGGATAAAAAGCCCTTCCTGAGATTTTAAAGAAATATGGGCTTGATTATAATGATGGGTTTGAACTCTTGAAAAAGAGCGGAGGACGTCTGCCTATTGATACATTTGAGTTCATAGAACCTGTTTCCTTTAAGAATAATGAAAGGTTGTTTTAAATACCTTTACTTTTACTACCATAATTCTTGAAAAACATTTACCTTTTAACTGAAAAATGCTGTAAAATGTAAATGTTAGGAAGGGTAAGCTAGGTGATTTCTTACGATGGTTTATATGATGAGCTCGAGAAAAAAGGACTTAAGAAGATAGACCTTATAAGAGGGCTTGGAATATCGTCGCGTACAATAGCAAAGATAGGGAAAGGAGAGAAACTTTCGGCTGGAACGCTGGGGAAAATCGCAGGGTATCTTGGTTGTGATAAAAATCTCCTATCCAGGGAAATTTCATCCTCTGTTATTCTTCAGACCCTGCGGGATGAAAAGAATGCCGGGATATCGGGAGGGCTGTATCATGAGCTTCAGGTCCGTATGACCTACTCTTCCAACCACATCGAAGGAAGTAGGCTCACAGAGGAGCAGACAAGACTGATTTTTGAGACTAACACAATAGACTCTCGTGACGGAGTAATTGTGGATGATATACTGGAGACAGTTCATCATTTCCGTGCAATAGATTATGTGATTGACACGGCAGAAGAAGAATTGACAGAAGATATAATCAAGCACCTTCATTATATTCTGAAACATGATACAAAGGATTCAACTCTTAAGTGGTTTAATGTAGGTGAATATAAGAAGAGACCCAATATTGTGGGTGGAGTTGAGACAACAAGACCGGAAGATGTAGAAGAAGAAATGCAGTCTCTTCTATGCAGATATAGAGCAAAGAAAACGGTAACCATAAATGATGTGATAGAATTCCATGCACTTTTTGAGCTTATCCATCCTTTTCAGGACGGAAACGGCAGAGTGGGGCGCCTGATCGCATTGAAGGAGTGTTTAAAAAACAATATTGTGCCTTTCATCATTGAGGACGGTAAAAAGTACTTTTACTACCGTGGACTTTCAAAATGGAAAGAAGAGAAAGGCTGGCTGACGGATACATGTCTTGACGGACAGGACAGAGTAAAAGAGCTTTTGAATAAGCTTGGAATACAGAGTAACATAGTCTAAACTGCGGTGTCCTCCCCCCAGCAATAGCGGGGTGTACGGATAAAGGTGGGATTATCGCTTTATTTTTTTGATGCACAATTATTGCTGTTTGATTTTCCATTCATTGTCATATGTGTGTAAAACACTACGCCTTAGCAACACAGGTATGGGTATTGGGAATATTGAAGCTTCAAGTCTATTGATGATTGGGGATTGAGTAACTGCTGAGTGTTATCTACGGAAAGATAAGCGATGTTGTATATAACACCCCTCTTTTCTTCAAAAACCAGTATGACCCCATGTGGCTTGAAGACGACGAAGTAAAGAGAATGATTGAGGATGTTGATTCCTCAAAGGTCCTTTCATCTCATGCAATCGATAGTCCTGTTATGGGGATTATTCCTCCCACATCGCTTTCCGGCGGTGTGAAAACCTTAATATTGATTAAAGAGATGCCGGATAAGGTTTTCAATGCATCCAACTGCGGTGATAACTGTGCCCGCTGGCTTTTGAAAATAGGATAGGAGGAGGACGTAACAATCAACCTCAGGCACATCATGATATTCCCGGATGATAAGTTCAATATATAGGGTAGTGAATACAGACGAAGTTGTTCATGATATGGAAAGCCTTGTGAAAATAGCGGAAAGGTTTGTCTAAGATGAAGGAGTCTTATCATATTGTTGTCCAGAACCGCTATCTCAAGTATGAGTTTGATATAAAACGAAATCTGACAATAATCCAGGGTGACAGTGCAACAGGGAAGACGGCTCTTGTCGATATGATAAGAGAGTCCCATCTTGATGGTGAGAGTGGAATAACCATCCCATCAAAGTGTCCTTTGAAAGTAATTGAGGGAGATTTCTGGAAGGAACAGCTTTCTTATATCAAAGAATCCATTATCTTCATTGATGAAGGTTCTTCTTTTGTTGGGACAGAAGAATTCGACATTGAGGTGAAGAGAAGCAGCAATTACTTTGTCATTGTGACACGTGAAATATTTTCCGTTCAAGGTGGCCGGATGATATTATTTGTATTATACGATGGAATATTTGATTGAGTGTATGCATGTTCATGCCAGTGATTCCGGACTGACAGAAGCTGGTTCCGCGAAGCTCTTCGTAAAACCTAATGGAGACACCATATCATCCAGCACAAAGGGAGAGTGTCGGACTCGGATATGAAAAAGATACAAAAATACATCAAATTGAACCATGAGACCATGTTTGAAATCTGGTCGGAATATTCCAAGCATGGATATTATGGAGAGAACAAGTAGAATGTGAAGGCTAAGGTGGGTTAGAAAGGGCTACATAATGCCGAGGGTAATTCCTTTTAATATAAGGAAATAAGAAAAGAGGCTAGCTTTCCGTGAAAGGCAAAAACAGCACTGTTTAGATGTCAATCTCAGGGTGATTGAGACAGCGTGGAAAATACCCTATGTAATAGGGATTTAAGGTGTAAAAAGGCCAATTTTAAGGGCTTTAGACCGTTGGGATTAAAGCGTTAGTGATAGGCTGACAATGTGAGTGCTCAACAGTAATTGAGTAACGCAAATCGTGATGATATCAGGAGAAGAGAGGTTGAGAGTTCTCATTGTCTATATATCAATAGTAGGTAGACCTATTCACTCTAATTACTCCTCTTCAAAGGCTGAAGAATGAGGCTTTTCACTTCAACTAAAAAGGACAAACAATATCATGGATAAACGTTTTGACGGCATTGAGCCGTTCTCATCAAAGGTGTGGTTAAGCTCTCCTTCAATGCACGGTGACGAGCAGAAATGGGTTGATGAAGCAATTCAGACTAACTGGGTTTCTACCGTTGGTGAGAACATAAATGAAGTAGAGAGAGAGATGGCTTTCTTCATAGGCATCCCCCATGCTGTTGCTCTCTCAGCAGGAACTGCTGCTCTTCATCTAGCTATCAAGCTTGCCGGTGAAAAACTCTACGGTCAACCCAAGGCAGGACACGGCACACTTGAAGGAAGAAAAGTTTTTGCTTCTGATATGACCTTTGATGCAACAGTCAATCCTATATGTTATGAGGGTGGAGAGCCTGTCTTTATAGATACTGAGTACGATACCTGGAATATGGATCCCGTAGCATTAGAGAAAGCCTTTGAGTTATATCCTGATGTAAGGTTGATTGTTGTTGCTCACCTATATGGTACCCCCGGAAAGATTGATGAGATAAGAGCGATAGCAGATAAACATGGAGCATTAATTGTTGAGGACGCAGCTGAGTCTTTGGGTGCAACATATAAAGGTGTTCAAACAGGCACCTTTGGTGATATTGGGTGCATCAGCTTCAACGGCAATAAAATCATCACGGGTTCATCCGGCGGTATGCTCCTCACAAGAAGCACAGACAATGCAAATAAAGCCAGAAAGTGGTCAACACAGTCAAGAGAGAATGCTCCGTGGTACCAACATGAAGAGCTGGGCTACAACTACCGTATGAGCAATATCATTGCAGGGGTCGTGAGAGGGCAGATTCCATACCTTGAAGAACACATCTCTCAGAAGAGGGCTATATATAATAGGTACAAAGAAGGCCTTAAAGACCTTCCCGTCATTATGAATCCATATGATGAAAAGAACAGCTCTCCTAACTTCTGGCTCTCTTGCTTGCTCATAGATAAAGACGTAATGGCTCCAATGGTTAGAGGAGAAAAGGATTACCTCTATAAGTCAGAGAAAGGCAAATCTTCCCCTCATGAGATATTGGATGCTTTGTCGAGCTTCAACGCAGAGGGAAGACCTATCTGGAAGCCAATGCATTTACAACCAATCTACCGCAACCATGCATTCGTAACAAGAGAAGGCAATGGTCGCGGGAGAAGTAACGCTTATATAAGTGGCACAGGTGCTGACGTTGGAGCAGATATCTTCCAGAGAGGTTTGTGCTTGCCTAGTGACAATAAGATGACAGTAGAGCAGCAAGATAAGGTTATTGAGATAATTCATAGGTGTTTTGAGTAAGAGGAATCTGGTCGGTGAATACTATTACAATTGTATTACTATTGCTCATAGTTCTTTTAATATTGTCGGTAGTTTTCTATCGGCAGTTTTTTAAGCGTTTTTGGGATATTGTTCTCAGTGGACTGGCAATTATTGTTTTATCGCCACTGCTTCTTCTTCTCACAATTCTTGGTAGGATAAAAATGAAGGGGAACCCATTCTTCGTGCAGCCTCGTCCTGGAAAGAAAGGAAAGGAGGGGAAGGAGAAGATTTTCAATCTCATCAAATTTAGGTCAATGACGGAGGAGAAAGATGAGGATGGCAAATATCTTCCTGACGACGTCAGACTGACAAAGTACGGCAGAATACTAAGGAGCACATCTCTTGATGAACTACCTGAGCTCTTCAACATATTCAAGGGAGATATGTCAATTATAGGTCCAAGGCCACTACTTACTAAGTATCTTCCATATTATACAGACGAAGAAAGGCTAAGGCATAGTGTTCGTCCTGGATTGACTGGACTAGCACAAGTTAATGGTAGAAATTTTATTACCTGGGAGAAAATTTTTCAATTCGACCTCAATTATGTAAATAATATTTCATTTGCCAAGGATGTCCGAATCATATTTTTAACTATTAAGAAAGTTTTACATCGTGATGAAATAGCAGATCCAACAACAACGGTAAAAGGTGAGGATGGTTGTCTTTATGTTGTAATTGATGGAAAAAAGATGAAGGTTCATCAAGGATTAGATATTGAAAGGTCACGCAAAATATGAAGAAAGTAATGATTATTGGGGGAGGTTTTGCACAGTTACCTCTTCTTAAAAGTGCGAAACTACTTGGGTACCATGTTGTTCTTTGTGATATGAATCCTACATGCCTAGGAAAGGAATATGCAGATGCTTTTTTTCAAGTAAGCACAAAAGATAGAGACGCACTCTTTTCGGTTGCTGCAAAAAATTGTGTTGATGGAGTAGTAGCGAATTCTGAATATGCTATGTGTGATGTTGCATACATAACAAGTAAGTTAGGACTAGTTGGTAACACGGAGAATGCTATTGAGATACTTTCATCTAAAAAGGATTTTAGAGAGTTAGAAAAGAAGGTAGGTGTTTTTTGTCCTAGATCAGTTGAGATTGATGATTGTAATAATATAAAGGAAATTCTGAAAGACTACACTTTTCCTGTAATCATGAAACCTAGCCAAAGTTCTGGTTCGAGAGGAACTACTCTGATAACTGATGTTAATGAGATAGAGTTAATT